>CAIQON010000030.1 GCA_903873475.1 uncultured bacterium | reverse complement strand
TGTACGGATTCAGCCCGCGGTTCTCGTGGATCACCAGCACCGCCGGGAAGGGGCCCTTGCCGGCCGGTTGCACCAGGTAGCCGCGCATCTGCCCGGAGTTTCCACCGGGCGACGGATAGTTCACGTATTGCGCGCGAATGCGCGAATCGGTGAACGAGATCGTCTGCGCCGCAGCGTAGCGCGGCATCAGCGCCTGCGCCATCGCCAGCCCGCCTGCGGTGACCGCCGCCGCGCGCAGCAGGAACTCGCGCCGGTCCATCCGGCCATGGCAGTACTCGTCGTACAGGTCGAACACCCGCTGGTCGATCTCGATCTGGGTGAGTCCGCGGGGCTGCTCGAGCAGGGTGCTGTCGGTCATCTGCATTCCTCGGAGTTGGTTGGGTAAGGCTGAACCGTCATTCTGCCTTGGCCTTCGATTCCCGGATCACCTTCGCCCAGCGCGCGATCTCGGCGGCGAGGTACTTTGCGAAGAACTCCGGCGATTCGGCGATCGGGTCGGCGCCCATCTGCGCCAACCTGTCGCGGACGTCGGGTTTCTGCACCGCCTTCACCGCGACGTCGTTGTAGAGCATCACGACGTCGCGGGGCGTGGCGGCCGGGACGAGCAGCCCGTACCAGGTCTCGGTGACGAAGCCGGGGATGCCGCCTTCGACCATCGTAGGCAGGTTCGGCAGCAATGGCGAGCGCCTTGCGCTGGTGATGCCCAGGGCACGGATGCGTCCCGGCGTCATCAGCGGTTGCGCCGACGGAATGTTGTTGAACGCGAAGTCGACTTCGCCGCTGGCCAGCCCTGCCAGCGACGGCGCGCTGCCCTTGTACGGGATGTGCGTCATGTCGACGCCGATCATCACCTTGAGCATCTCGCCGGACAGGTGCTGCGAGCTGCCGACACCGGAAGACGAATAGTTGAGCCTGCCCGGGTTCTTGCGCGCGACCGAGATGAATTCCTTCACCGACTTCGCCGGGAAGGACGGATGCACCAGCAGCAGGTTCGGGCTGGTGGCGAACACGGCGATCGGCGCGAAGTCCTTCACCGGGTCGTAGCTGATCTTCGAATACAGGCTCACGTTGATGCCGTGCGCGGCCGAACTCATGAACAGCGTGTAGCCGTCGGCCGGCTGGCGCGCCACGAACTCGGCGGCGACGTTCTGTGCTGCACCGGGACGATTCTCGACGACCACCGGCTGCGCCAGCGCGACGGAGATCTCCTGCGCCATCAGCCGCCCCATGATGTCGCTGCCGCCGCCGGGCGCATAACCCACGATCATCCGGATCGGCTTGGCCGGAAACTTCTGTGCATGGATCGGCGATGCGCCGCACGCCAGTGCAGCGGCGCCGGCCAGGAGCGCCGCGCACTGCCGGCGGCCGCAGCGGTCGTGGGGGTGATGCGTGGGCAGGACGTCCATCGTTGCTCCTCCGGGGATGCTTTTCTATACGGGCTCGACAGGAATCGTACACTGCCGCAGCAGCCGCCGGTTGCGGCGCGCCGCGCGCAGCAGCCGTACCGCGAGGGTTGGCGGCACCCGCCGGTTACACTGTCTGGAGGGAGGCACTCGCATGGAACTCGGATTCATCGGACTGGGCCGCATGGGCGGCAACATGGTGACGCGCCTGCTGGCGAAGTCGGCGATCCGCGTGGTCGTCCACGACCGTGCAGAGTCTTCGATGGCGGCGCTCGTCGCGCTGGGTGCCCGCGCAGCCGGTTCACCGGCGCAACTGGTGTCGCTGCTGTCCGGGACCCCGCGCGTGGTCTGGCTGATGCTGCCAGCGGGTGATGTCACCGAGGAGATCTACCGGCAGGTGCGCGAACAGCTCGGCGAAGGCGACATCCTGATCGACGGCGCGAATTCGAACCATCGCGACACCTCGCGCCGCGCGGCCGAATGCGCCGCACGCGGCATCCGGCTGCTCGGCGTGGGCGTCAGCGGCGGCATCGTCGCGGCCGACAGCGGTTATCCGATGATGATCGGCGGCGATGCGGCGGCGTACGAGCATTGCCTGCCGGTGTTCGAGGCGCTCGGCCTCGAGCAGGGGCATGCACGGGTCGGCGACGACCCGTCGTCAGGGCACTACGTGAAGATGGTGCACAACGCGATCGAGTACGGAATGATGCAGGCCATTGCGGAGGGCTTCGATCTGCTCCGGAACGGCTCGGTGAAGGGGCTCGACCTGGCGCGCATCGCCGGTCTGTGGAACCACGGCACGATCGTCAGTTCGTTCCTGATGCAGATGACCGCGAATGCCCTGGCGCGCGATGGCGACCTGTCCGGCGTCGCGCCTTACGTGGCCGACAGCGGCGAGGGGCGCTGGGCTGCGATCGAGGCGATGGAGAACGGGGTGCCCTTCGTGGCCAATACCTACGCGCTGCATGCACGCTACCAGTCGCGCGATCCGAACTCGCTGGCCCTGCGCCTGCTGTCCGCGATGCGCCGGGAGTTCGGCGGCCATGCGGTGAAGCCGATCGGGACTGATTGATGGGCCTGCTGGTCCGGCTGCCGGAACGTGCGGCGCTGGACCGGGCCTGCGCGGCCTGGCTTGCGCGCCGGCTGCAGTCCGGTTCCGGCCCGGTCGTGTTCGCTGCCTGCGGCGGACGCAGCGTGGACGGCATCCTGGCGGCACTGCCCGGGCAGGCAGGCGTGCCCTGGGAGCGCGTGCATATCTTCCTGGTCGATGAACGCGTGGTGCCCGCGGGCGATGCGGCCAGCAACCTGCGGCAATTGCACGCAGCACTGGTGGCGCCACTCGCTTCGGCGGGGCGGCTGCCTGCGGCGAACGTTCATGCCTTCGCCTTCCCGGAGCGTCCCTCGATCGCCGCGGAGGCCACCGCGGTGGCGTGCTGCAACCGGGCGCTGCAGGCGCTCGGCGGACGCTTCGATGCGGTACTGCTGAGCGCTGGCGAGGACGGCCATGTCGCCGCGCTGTTTCCCGGCCACCGGTCGATCGACGATCCCTCGGACGGCTACATCCGGTTCGACGACGCGCCGAAGCCGCCCGCGTCGCGGGTCAGTGCATCGCGGGCCCTGCTGCTGCGTTCGCGCTCGGCGGCGCTGGTGTTCGCCGGGGAATCGAAGCGCGCCGCGCTGGCGGGGTTCATCGCCTGCGGCATGCCGGATCCCGATGCAGGTACCGGCCAGCAACCAGAGACCGACAGGCAGGCCGTTCCCGCCTGCCTGGTGCGCGCGCTGCCAGAGTGGGCCGCCTTCACCGACCTGGACGATCGATGACCGCACCCGCCAGCCTTTGCGAACCTTGCGTGATCCTCGTCTTCGGGGCCACTGGCGACCTCGCCAGGCGCAAGATCTTCCCCGCGCTGCTTGCACTGCATCGGCGCGGCTTCCTGCACGCGCGCACGCCGGTGGTCGCGGTGTCGCGTCGCCCGACGTCTGTCGCGGACCTGCTCGCCGGGCTGCAGCCCGAAGACGGTGGGGGCGACGCGCAAGCGCTGCATGCGTTCGCCGCGTCGGTTCGCTGCATCGTGTTCGACCATACGGAAGCCACGCTGCCCGCCTTCGTCGCTGCCGTGGACGACGTGGCGCGCGAGCGGGGCGCGGGCGCCGCGCGGGCGGTCTATTTCGCGCTGCCTGCCGACGCGTTCGAGCCGACGGCCGCGTTGCTGGTGAAGGGCGGTCTGTTCCAGGGCGACGGCTGGCGCCGGCTGTGCTTCGAGAAGCCGTTCGGCCACGACCTCGCGTCCGCGCGCGAACTCAACGCGAAGATCACGCGCCACTTCGACGAGTCTTCGATCTATCGGATCGACCATTACCTGGGCAAGGAGCTGGTGCGCAACCTGATGGTGATGCGTTTCGCCAACCCGCTGTTCGGGCAGATCTGGAACCGCGAGTTCATCGACCATGTACAGGTGACGATCGCCGAGACGCTCGGCGTCGAAGGGCGCGCCGGCTACTATGAAAAGGCCGGCGCGGTGCGCGACATGCTGCAGAACCACCTGATGCAGGTGCTGGCACTGGCCGCGATGGAGCCGCCGAAGGCACTGGATGCCGACAGCGTGCGCGATGCGATGGTCGAGGTGGTGCGCCAGCTGGTCCCGCCGTCCGACGGTGACTTCGTGCTCGGGCAGTTCGCGCCGGGCGAGGCGGGCGGAAGGCCGGTGCCGGGTTACCGCGCAGAGCCGGGGGTCCATCCTGCCTCGGACACCGAGACCTTCGTGGCGGTGCGCGCCTGCATCGACAATCCGCGCTGGCAGGGCGTGCCGTTCTACCTGCGCACCGGCAAGCGAATGGGCAGGAGGCTGGCCGAGGCGAACATCGTGCTGCGTGCGCAGCCTGGCACCCTGTTTCGCGCCGACCGTGCGGTCGAAGGCGAACCCGGGCCTAATGTGATCTCGATCCGCATCCAGCCCTACGAAGGCATCTCGGTCGAGTTCACGGTGAAGGCGCCGGGGGAGGGGCTGCGGCTGGAGACTGCGGTGATGGAACACTGCCATCATTGCGTCTACGGGCTCGATACCGTGGAGGCCTACGAGATACTGCTGCACGAATTCCTTGCCGGCGACCAGACGCTGTTCACGCGATGGGATTTCGTGGAGGCGAGCTGGCGCTGGGTGGATGCGATCACCGCCGCCCGCGACGGCCAGGCGGCTGCGTTTCCCAACTACGCCGCCGGTACCTCCGGGCCGGCGCAGGTGGAAGGCCTCCTCGGCGGGGGGCGGGACTGGATCGTCTCCCGTGACATCCTGTCATGAGTAACGTGCTCGTCATGCAGAGCAACGATAATTTCAAGGTACCCAGATGAACCAACGACAAGAAATCAGCGTCAACGGGCGCACGTATCGTCCTGCAACGGCCCCGGTGGTCGTGGCTTGCATCGATGGCTGCGAGTACGACTACATCACCGAAGCGGTGGCCGCAGGCGTTGCGCCATGGTTCGCATCGGTCCTCGAAACGGGTACTGCGCGGCGTGGCGATGCGGTGGTACCGACGTTCACCAACCCCAACAACCTGTCCATCGTGACCGGCGTGCCGCCTTCGGTGCACGGCATCTGCGGCAACTTCTTCTACGACCGCGAAGCAGACGCGGAAGTGATGATGAACGACCCCAGGTACCTGCGCTGCGGCACCGTGCTGGCAGCCTTCGCGGCCGCCGGCGCCCGCGTCGCGGTGGTCACCGCCAAGGACAAGCTGCGGGCGCTGCTCGGCCACGGACTCGATGGCATCTGCTTCTCGGCGGAACGTGCCGACCAGGTCACGCTGGCCGGTAACGGCATCGCGGATGCGACCGGCCTCGCCGGCATGCCGGTGCCGTCGGTGTACAGCGCGGCGCTCAGCGAGTTCGTCTTCGCCGCCGGCGCGGCCCTGATGGATCGCGAGCGCCCCGACCTCATGTACCTGTCGACCACCGACTACGTGCAGCACAAGGAGGCACCCGGCACGCCGGCCGCCAACGCGTTCTACGCGATGATCGATCGCTACATGGCGCGCCTGCAGGCCGCCGGCGCGGTGATCGGGCTCACGGCGGACCACGGCATGAACGCGAAGTTCGATGCGGCCGGGAACCCGGACGTGGTCTACCTGCAGGACGTGCTCGACGCACGCCTGGGCGCGGGCCTTGCCCGGGTGATCCTTCCGATCACCGATCCCTATGTGGTCCACCATGGCGCGCTCGGCTCGTTCGCGACGGTCTACCTCTCGCCATCGGTGTCGGCGACCGCGGCCGCGGCACTGGTCGCCAGCCTTCCGGGCATCGATCTGGCACTGCAGCGCGACGACGCCTGCGCCCGCTTCGAACTGCCGCCGGACCGCATGGGCGACCTCGTCGTGGTCTCGAGCCGCCACGTGGTGATCGGGACCAGCGTGTCGCGGCACGACCTGTCGGGCCTCGACGCGCCACTGCGATCGCATGGCGGCATCTCCGAGCAGCAGGTGCCGCTGCTGGTGAACCGCCGGCTGCAGGGCGTTCCGGCGGATGCGCGGCTGCGCAACTTCGACATCTTCGACCTGCTTCTCAACCACACGACATAGCAGCGCCCAGCCGCCCGCACAGCCGGGCCTGGCGCCAGGAGTAATCCATGACCAGCCTGAATCGCGTCCACCGTTTCCTGCGTTCGGCGACGCGTTCTGCCGCCGCCCTTCCCGTGGCCGCAGCCGCGATCGTGATGCTCGGCCCGGACGCCGCCCTCGCGCAGCCGTTTCCGCAACCGGGCAAGGCGATCCGCCTGCTGGTGGGTTTCCCGCCCGGCGGGTCCACCGACCTGCTGGCGCGCAGCGTCGGCAACAAGCTGGGCGAACAGCTCGGCGTGCAGGTGGTGGTGGACAACCGTGCCGGCGCTGCCGGCAACGTCGCGGCCGAGCTCGCCGCGCGCGGCAACCCGGATGGATACACGCTTCTGATGGCGACGGTCAGCAGCCATGCGATCAACCCGGCCCTCTATCGCAGCATCCCCTACGATCCGATCGGCGACTATGCGCCGGTCAGCCTGGTCGCTTCCTATCCGCTGATCCTGGCGGTGAATCCGTCGCTTGGCGTGAAGACGGTGGCCGACCTGCTGGCGCTGGCACGGCAGAAGCCTGGCACGCTGAACTTCTCGTCCTCCGGCAACGGTTCGCCGGGCCACCTCTCGGGCGAGCTGTTCAAGATGCTGGCAAAGGTCGAGATGACCCACGTGCCGTACAAGGGCGGGGCGCCGGCGACCGCCGCCGTGCTGGCCAACGAGGCGCAGCTCATCTTCGCGACGCTGCCGGGCGCGATCGGCTTCATCAAGTCGGGCAAGCTGATCGGCCCCGCCGTGACCACCGCGAAGCGCTCGGGCGCGCTGCCCGACGTGCCGACGATCGCAGAGGCCGGCGTGCCGGGCTTTGCAACCAGTTCGTGGGCCGGGCTCGTCGCCCCGGCGCGTACGCCGCGCGCCGTCACGGGTGCGCTGCGCGAGGCGGTGGTGAAGTCGCTGGCCGCGCCCGACCTGCGCGAGCGGCTCGCCCGCGACGGTGCCGACCCGGTGGGCAGCACGCCTGAGGAGTTTGGAGCCTACATCAAGTCCGAACTCGCGCAATGGCGCAAGGTCGTGCAGCAGGCGAAGGCGCAGATCGACTAGCTCACTGCTCCGGCGTCCAGCCTCCGCCGAGCACCCGATAGAGCGTCACCAGGTTCTGGGCATGCTGCGCGCGCAGCGCTACCTCCGCCTGCTGGGCGGTAAACAGCGAGCGCTGGGCGTCGAGCAGTTCGAGGGAGCTGCGCACGCCGTTGCGGAAGCCGAGCTCGGCGAGCGTGAAGCGGTCCTGTTCGGCGCGCACCTGCGCCTGCTGGGCGCGCAACTGCTCGGTGAAGGTCTCGCGCCCGGCCAGTGCGTCTGCCACCTCCCGGAAGGCGGCCTGCACGGTGCGCTCATACTGGGCCAGTGCGATGCGCTGGTTCGCTTCGGCGACCTGCCGGTTCGCCCGGTTGCGGCCGGCGTCGAAGATCGGTTGCAGCAGCTGTGGCGCGAAGCTCCAGGCGAGCCCGGACGAGAATAACCCGCTCAGCTGGCTGCTCGCCATGCCCAGGCTGCCGGTCAGCGTGATGCGCGGGAAGAAGGCCGCGCGCGCGGCGCCGATGTTCGCATCCGCGGCGCGCAGCAGCTGCTCGGCCTGCCTCACGTCGGGCCTGCGCGCCAGGACGTCGGACGGGATGCCTGCTGGCAGGTCCGGCATTCCGAATGCGCGGGTGACATCCGATGCCAGGGCCGTCTGCGGCGGCAGCGTGCGCGGCAGGGGCTGGCCGACCAGCAGCACCAGCGCATTCTCGTCGAGCGCACGCTGGCGGGTGAACTGCGCAAGCGTGGCACGCGCCGATTCGAGCAGGGTCTCGGCCTGCCGTACCTCGAGCATCGAACTCACCCCATTGTCGAAGCGCAGCCGGGTGAGTCGGTGGGATTCATGGCGCGTGGCGAGGGTCTGGCGGGTCACGCGCAGGAGTTCCTCGTCGCCCTGGATCGCCAGGTGGATGCTGGCGACCGAGGCGATCAGGCTGATCTGCACGGCCCTGCGTGCCTCTTCGGTGGCCAGGTATTGCGCGAGCGCGGCATCGGCGAGGCTGCTCACGCGGCCGAACAGGTCGAGTTCGTAGGCGCTGACCTGGAGCCCCGCGGAATACAGGCTGTTGATGCCGCCATCGCCCTTGGGCTGGCGCGAGCCGCTGAGGCCGGCGCCCACCGTCGGCAGCCGGTCGGCGCGGCGCACATCGAAGGCCGCTCGCGCCTGCTCGATGTTGAGCACCGCGATGCGCAGGTCCCGATTGTTCTCGAGCGCCAGGCCTATCAGTGCGCGCAGGCGCTCGTCCGCGAAGAAGCGCTGCCATTCGATGGCGCTGGCAGGTGTACCGCCACCGCCCGTGTCACCGGGGAAGGCCCCGGCGACCGGCGGCGCCGGCAGCTCGGTGCGCGGCGCGAGGGATGCGCAACCGGCCAGTGCGAGGGCCATGAGCGTGGCTGCTGCTGCCAGCGTGAGGCGCTCGCGTGGGCCGTGCCCCCTTGGCGCAGCAGGGGCGTTGCAGAGAGGGGGCTGCAGCAGGGCTGCAGGGGAGGGCTGCCGGGTCATCGCAGGCTTCCTGCCGGGGACGTCGATGCCGACGGTGGCGCGGGTGGCGGTGCCGCGGCTGCGTGCGTGCGGCGGCCGAACAGGCGCATCACCACGACATAGAACAGCGGCACGAAGAAGACCGCGAGCACGGTGGCGCTGATCATTCCGCCCATCACGCCGGTGCCGATCGCGCGCTGGCTGGCCGAACCCGCGCCGCTCGCCATTACCCGCGGCAGCACGCCGAGGATGATCGCGAGCGAGGTCATCAGGATCGGACGGAATCGCAGGTGCGCAGCCTCCAGCACGGCATCGACCACGTCGCGGCCCTGCGCATGCAGGTCCTTCGCGAACTCGATGATCAGCACGGCATTCTTCGCCGACAGGCCGATGATCGTGATCAGGCCCACCTTGAAGTACACGTCGTTCTCGAGCCCCCGCAATTGCGCTGCCAGCACGACGCCGAGCACGCCCAGCGGCACCACCAGGATCACCGCCAGCGGGATCGTCCAGCTCTCGTACAGCGCAGCGAGGCACAGGAACACCGCCAGCAGCGAGAACAGGAACAGGATGTTGGCGGTCGCCCCGGACAGTTTCTCCTCGCGCGACTGCCCGGTCCACTCGAAAGCGAAGCCCGGGGGCAGCTGCGCGGCGAGACGCTCCATTTCGGCCAGTGCTGCGCCGGTGCTCTGGCCGGCGGCGGGTTCGCCCGAGATGCGCACCGCCGGATAGCCGTTGTAGCGGACGGTCTGCATCGGCCCGCTGATCCAGCGCGGTACCGCGAAGGCGGACAGCGGTACCGGCTGCCCCGCGGCGTTCAGCACGTTGATGCGCAGCAGGTCGTCTGCCTGCATGCGCGCGGGCGCGTCGGCCTGTACCACGACGCGCTGCAGGCGTCCGGCGTTCGGGAAGTCGTTCACATAGGAAGACCCGAGCGCGGTCGACAGCGCGTTGTTGATCGATGCAAAGGCGACGCCCAGCGCGCTCGCCTTGTCCCGGTCGATGTCCAGCTGCAGTTGCGAGGCATCCTCCAGCCCTTCAGGGCGCACCGCCCGGAGCAGCGGGCTCTTTGCGGCCATCCCGAGCAGCTGTGCGCGCGCGGCGAGCAGTGCCTCGCGGCCGTTGCCGCCGCGGTCCTGCAGCCGCATCGCAAAGCCGGTCGCGCGCCCGAGTTCCGGGATCGGCGGCGGACTCACGGGGAAGATGAAGGCATCACGGATCGTGGCGAGTCCGCCGAAGGCGCGCCCGGCAAGCGCCTGTGCGGTGTGGGCTGCGCCGCGGCGCTCGTCCCAGTCATTGAGCGTGACGAAGCCCAGTGCGGCGTTCTGGCCGGTGCCCGCAAAGCTGAAGCCGAGCACGCTGACGATGCTCTTCACCTCGGTGGTCTGCGCGAGCATGTACTGCTCGACCGCGGCCATCACCTCGCGCGTACGGGTGACCGTCGCGCCCGGGGGCAACTGCACGTTGACGAGGATGTTTCCCTGGTCCTCGTTGGGCAGGAACGAGGTGGGCATGCGGTTGACCATCACGACCACCGCCGCGACGATGGCGGCGTAGATGAACAGGTAGCGCAGCGTGCGGCGCAGCAGGGCGGCGACCACGCCCTCGTAGCCCTTCGCGGTACGCGTGAAGCCGCGGTTGAACCAGCCGAAGAAGCCGCGTTTCGCATGGTGGTGCCCGGCCTCGACGGGCTTGAGCAGGGTCGCGCACAGGGCCGGGGTGAAGGACAGCGCGAGGAAGGCCGAGAACAGGATGGCGGTGACCATCACTGCCGAGAACTGGCGGTAGATGTTGCCGATCGCCCCGCTGAAGAAGGCCAGCGGCACGAATACCGAGACCAGCACCACG
>CAIQON010000029.1 GCA_903873475.1 uncultured bacterium | reverse complement strand
GCTGAGGAGTACGGGGTCGAGATCCTGAAGGTGCAGGAGATTCGCGGCTACGATGCGGTCACCGCGATCGCCAACACGCCGGAGTTCATCAAGGGCGTGATCAACCTGCGCGGCGTGATCGTCCCGATCGTCGACCTGCGCATCAAGTTCAGCCTGGGCAGCGTCACCTACGACCCGTTCACCGTGGTGATCATCCTGAACATCGCCGGCCGTGTGATGGGGATCGTGGTCGACGGGGTGTCGGACGTGCAGGAACTGGACGGTTCCCAGATCCGTCCGGCGCCGGAGTTCGGCGCCGGCCTGGATACCGAGTACATCATCGGTCTGGGGACGGCGGGCGAACGCATGCTGATCCTGGTGGACATCGAGCGCCTGATGACCAGCCGCGACATGGCCCTGATCGACGAGACGGCTTCGGTCCACTGAGCGGCACGAAGGGCGAAGACAGAACCATGCCGATTGCACCAGCACGCTCCACCGAGCCGGATGCCGATACGCCTCCGGTACGCAAGGAGTTTTCCTTCACCCGGGATGATTTCGAGCGCATCCGTCGGCTGATCTACGACCACGCCGGAATACAGCTCAACCCGGGCAAGATGGAAATGGTGTACAGCCGGCTGGCGCGCCGCCTGCGATCCAACAATCTTTCCAGTTTCAGCGACTACGTGCGCCTGCTCGAGGGACCGCGCGGCCCCGAGTGGGAAGCCTTCACCAATGCGCTGACCACGAACCTGACCGCGTTCTTCCGCGAAGCCCATCATTTCGTCGAACTGGAGAGGCTGATCCAGCGGGTAAGTGCGACGCGCGAGGTGTCGCTCTGGTGTTCGGCCTCGTCGACCGGGGAGGAAGCGTATTCGATGGCGATCAGCGCGATCGAGGCCTGCGGAACAATGACGCCACGGGTGAAGATCATCGCCAGCGATGTCGATACCGCCGTCCTCGCGAAGGCACAGGCAGGCGTCTACACGATGGACAGGGTCGATCGGATGGCGCCCGAGCGCCTCCGGCGCTTCTTCCTGCGTGGTTCCGGCGCGAACGAAGGGATGGTACGGGTGCGGCCCGAACTGGCAGCGCTCGTCCGTTTCCAGCAGGTCAACCTGCTCGATGCGCGCTACCCGGTCACCGGTCCGTTCGACGCGATCTTCTGCCGCAACGTGATGATCTATTTCGACAAGCCGACGCAGCACGGGATCCTGCAGCGGTTCGCCCCGCTGCTCAGGCCGGATGGCCTGTTGTTCGCCGGTCACTCCGAGAATTTCTACCATGCGGCCGACCTGTTCCGGCTGCGGGCGAAGACGGTCTACGAACTGGCGAACGCCCGCGCGGAGACTGCATGAGACTGGAGAGCCTCGGCGACATCGAAGGATTCGCGAAGACGCTGTACTTCGACCATACCTTCGAGGCCCCCGCCGCGAAACTGCTGCCGGGCGAGTTCTATGTCACCGGCAGCGACATGGTGCTGGTGACCGTACTCGGGTCCTGCGTGGCCGCATGCATCCGCGATCCCCAGACCGGCATCGGGGGCATGAACCATTTCATGCTGCCCGAAGGCGGGAACGCCGACGAGGTCGCCAATGCGTCTGCACGCTACGGCACGTATGCGATGGAGGTGCTGATCAACACCATCCTGAAGCAGGGCGGGCGGCGCAGCAGCCTGGAGGCCAAGGTGTTCGGCGGCGGCAACGTGCTCGAAGGGTTGACGGTGGCCAATGTCGGGCCGCGCAACGCGACCTTCGTGCGCGCATTCCTCAAGACCGAAGGCATACCGGTGAGGGCGCACGACCTGGAGGACATCTATCCGAGGAAGGTGTATTTCTTCCCCCGGACCGGGCGGGCCATGGTGCGCAAGCTGAAGAGCGCCAACGACAAGGGCCTGATCGCGCGTGAACGCGAGTACAGCCGGCGCCTGGTGACCCGGCCTGCCAGCGGCGCAGTGGAGCTTTTCTGATGAATACCCCGACGCCTCCGTCCCATCGCGAGGTACATTCACGCATCCGCGTGGCCGTCATCGACGACTCGGCGCTGATCCGGCGCGTGCTGACCGAGATCATCAATTCGCAGCCCGACATGGAAGTGGTGGCCCAGGCCCCCGATCCGCTCGTCGCACGGGAACAGATCCGGGCACTCAACCCGGACGTGATCACGCTCGATGTCGAAATGCCCAGGATGGACGGCCTTGCCTTCCTGGAGAAGCTGATGCGGTTGAAACCGACGCCGGTGGTGATGGTGTCGACGCTGACCGAACGCGGATCCGAGACGACGCTGCGTGCGCTCGAACTGGGCGCGGTCGATTTCGTTTCGAAGCCCAGGATCGATATCGTGCATGGCATGCAGGAGTATGCCGCCGAGATCACCGACAAGATCCGCGCGGCTTCGGTCGCGCGGGTACGAAAGCTCGTGGCGCCGGCGCCCGGATCGGAGGGCGGTGCCGCAGACACGCTGCCGTCCCGGCCGGTGTCCGGATGGTCGACGGAGAAGCTGATCATCGTCGGTGCGTCGACCGGCGGCACCGAGGCCCTTCGCGAATTCCTGGAACCGCTTCCGCCGGACATTCCCGGCATCCTGATCACCCAGCACATGCCGGAAGCGTTTACCCGCTCGTTCGCGCGCAGGCTCGACGGACTGTGCCGGATCACCGTGAAGGAAGCCGAGGACGGCGAGCGCGTGCTGCCGGGGCATGCCTACATCGCGCCCGGGCATTCGCATCTCCTGCTGCGTCGAAGTGGCGCGAACTACATGACGGAGCTGTCGCAGTCGGAGCCGGTCAATCGTCATCGTCCGTCGGTCGATGTCCTGTTCCGGTCCGCGGCGACGCATGTCGGCCGCAACGCGATCGGGGTGATACTCACCGGCATGGGGCGCGATGGCGCGGCCGGGATGCGCGAGATGCACGATGCCGGTGCGTGGAACATCGCGCAGGACGAGGAAAGCTGCGTCGTGTTCGGCATGCCGAAGGAAGCCATCAACAGCGGCGGGGTCGACGAGGTCCTGCCGCTGAAGTCGATCGCACGCGCGGTCATCGGCCAGATCACCGCGAGAGGTGGCCGCCAGAACCGGGTCTGACGCCCGGCTGCTGTACAGTCGTGTTCTTTACCACCCATCCCACCCGGCATCCGCATTCCGCTGCAACATCGACCAAGGAGCTTTCCATGCAAACCCAAGTCAGCGTCATCAACGAACGCGTGCGGATATCCCTGTCCGGCCGTTTCGACTTCAACGCCCATCGCACCTTCAAGTCGGCCTACGAAGACCAGATCCGCTCGCAAGAGGTATCGGCGATCGAGATCGACCTCGGCAACGTCGATTACCTGGACAGCGCCGCGCTGGGCATGCTCCTGCTCCTTCGCGACCAGGCGAGCAGTGCCCACAAGACGGTGATCCTGAGCAACTGCCGTGGCGTGGTACAGCAGATCCTCGACATCGCGAACTTCAAGAAGCTGTTCACGATCCAGTAGTCGCCACGGTCCGCGGCAATGACTTCGTTATCGCGCACCGGTCCTCACGAGGCTTGACCCAGCATGGATCTGACATCGCCGCCCCTGCCTGCCGGCCACTCAGCGCCGGAGTCCGCCGCCCGCGCCGGCGTGATCCTCATCGACAGCGATCCGGCCGCCCGGCGCGCCCTGCAGGGAATGCTCGAGGCGAACGGGGCGCGGCTGCTGGCGGCATCGAGTGTCGCCGAGGCGGTGGAACTGGCCGACCGCGGCGAGGCCGCCGTCGTGCTGTACGCGATGTCGGATGGCGACGGGGCACTGCGCGCGCTCGCGGAACGTCGCCTGGAGAACCGGCCCGCGTGTCCGTGGACGCTGGTCGCGCTGGTGCCGGCGTCGGCCGGTGAAGCGGACATCGAACGCCTCCACGGGCTCGCGGACGACTTCCTGCAGATGCCGCTCAGCGTCGGATGGCTTGGCGCTCGGCTGCGGATCTACCTGCGCATGGGCGCGTATGTCGAGCATACGCAGGCGCAGCGCACCATGCTCATGCGCCACCAGGACGAGGCCGAGGAAGAGCAGCGCATCGCGAGCTACCTGATCTCCCGGCTGGAAGGCCTCGATCCGCTCGCCGAGCGCCTGATGCATGCCTGGGTCTCGCCCGCGCACCACCTGAGCGGCGACGTCGTCGCCGTCGCGCGCTCGCCGGATGACCGGATCCACGTGCTGCTGGCCGACGGTACCGGCCATGGCCTCGCCGCAGCGATCTCCGTGCTGCCCGTCAGCGAGGTGTTCCACCGCATGACCGACCGCGGTTTCGACATCGCGAGCATCGTCACCGAGATGAACCGGAAGCTGCGCAGTTGCATGCCTGCCGACCGCTTCGTCGCCTGCGCGGCTGCCTCGATCGACATGCGCGATCGGGTGATCGAACTCTGGAATGGGGGGTGTCCGCCGGTCATGCTGCTGGGCAGCGACGGCAGCATGGAGCATCTCTGGCGCTCGCGCCACATGGCGCTCGGCATCCTCGACGACAAGGATTTCGACAGCGCGGTCGAGCGCTTCGCTTACCGGGAGCAGTCCCAGCTGATGGTCGTGTCCGATGGCCTCTCGGAGGCCCTCGGGCAGGACGGCAAGCACCGCTTCGGCGACCGTGAACTGCTCGAGGCGGTACGCGGCGAGGCAGCGCCCCGGCTGTCCCGGGTCGTCAGCCGCCTGCAGGCGTTCACTGGTGGGCGTGCCCTCGAGGACGATGCGTCCGTGCTTCTGGTCGACTGCCTGCTCGAGCCGCTCGCCGAGCCTGTCGTCGAAACGCGCGCGGCGCCGGGCAGCGGGCGCATGTCGCACTGGGCACTCGAGATGCGGCTCGGTCCGACGCAATTGCGCAAGCTCACGCTGGCGCCGTTTGCCAGCAGCCTGGTCGAGCAGCTCGGCATTCCCCGCAGCCTGCGTTCGAACGTGTACTGCATGCTGTCGGAACTGCTCGCCAACGCACTCGACTACGGCGTACTCGGCCTCGACCCGGCGGTGCTCGACATGCCCGGCGGCCGGGAGCGGTTTCGCGAAGACCGGGCGACCCGGCTGGCCGAGCTGTCGTCGGGCAGCCTGTGGATCAAGGCCGCCGTCGAGCCCTTCGGCGGCGGCGAGTACCTGCAGGTCGAGATCGAGGATTCCGGTACCGGTTTCGACATCGAAAGCCTCGAGGCCCGGTTGGCCGGGCTCGGCGGTGCGGATGCGGTACGGCGCGGCCGCGGCCTGGAACTCGTGCGCTCGGTGTGCACCGAGCTGCGCTTCGACCAGCGGGGGCGGCGCGTGGTGGCGATCATCGCGCTGTCCGCGGGCCGCTGAGGGCGCCGCCGCGGCCGCAGAGACAGAGTCAGTTGCCGGGACCTGCGCTTTTACACTACAGTGCGCGCGGGTCGAATGACGGGACAGGCAACGATGGCTGCACAGCGGATTGATGGCAAGGCGCTCGCCGAACAGGTACTGGCGGAGTGCCGGACCGGGGTGGACGCGCTCGCGGCGCGCGGAATCCGGCCAGGGCTGGCGGTGGTGCTGGTCGGCGACAACCCGGCCTCGCGCGCGTACGTGCGCAACAAGGTCAGGGCCTGCGGCACCGTTGGCGTGCATTCCGAGGTGGTCGAACTGCCCGCCACGGCGTCCCAGGCCGAGGTGCTCGAGGTGGTACGCCGCCTGAACGGCGACCGTTCGATCCACGGCATCCTGGTGCAGCTGCCGCTGCCGTCGGGGCTGGACGAGGCTGCGATCCTCGCCGAGGTGATGGCAGCAAAGGACGTCGACGGCTTTCATGCGCTGAACCGCGGCGACCTGCTCGGCGGACATACCCGGTTCCCGCCGTGCACGCCCGCGGGCATGATGCGCATGCTCGATTCGATCGGTGCGAAGCTCAGCGGCAAGGACGCGGTCGTGGTGGGGCGCAGCAATACCGTCGGGAAGCCTATGGGACTGCTCCTGCTGGGCCGGGATGCGACCGTGACCCTGTGCACGTCGAAGACGCTCGACCTCGCCTCGCACACGCGCCGGGCCGACGTGCTGGTGGTGGCAGTCGGCCGTGCGGGCATTGTCACCGGCGACATGGTGAAGCCGGGCGCGATCGTGCTCGACGTCGGCATCAACCGCACGGCCGACGGCAAGCTGGTCGGCGACATCGATTTCGGGTCGGTCGAGCAGGTGGCCGGCTACGTGACGCCAGTGCCGGGCGGCGTCGGTCCGATGACGGTGGCGATGCTGGTGGTCAACACGATCGAGGCCGCGGGCGGCTGAGCAGCCGCGCCGCGGGGCACGGCTGGCACCGCCGTCGGGCGGACACGGCGCGGATCAGGACGTTGCAGGGGCCGGCTGGCGGTCCAGCCGGGCAAGGCAGCGGCTGATCCACTGTGCAGTGAGCTTTTCCTGTACCGAGTTCTGGCGCAGCCGCTCGTTCAGCGCCGGGAAGTCCACCCGGTCGAGCGACTGGTCCTGGTTGAAGCACGAGAAGACGTAGGTAATCCGGCCGGTCTCGCGGTCGCGGTGGGGTTGCAGGCACTGCGCGCAGATCTCCTTCATCATGCACTGCATCGGTGAATTGATCGAACCGATCGCCTGGTGGTTCGATTTCAGGTGGCGCGCAAGCACGCCATGCCGCGCCGCGCCGACGGCGGCCATCATCCGGTCGGAACCGATCGCGATGATGCGGTCGACGTCGGTCACCCGGATCGATGCTTCGCCGAGCCGGCCGTCGGCATATGCTGCGATCGCCTCCACGATGTTGGCGCTGATGGTGCGGTCCTGCGGCCGGCTGGGCTCGAAACCCGGGGATTCATCGCAGCACCAGATGACGGTATCGGCCGCGGCCTCGATCTCCTCGACCTTGTAGCGGTCGATGCGTTTCTTGTATCCCGCGAAGTAGAGCACCTTCGATCCGGCGGCGCGCAGCGCCTGGCCGATCGAGAACAGCACCGCGTTGCCCAGCCCGCCGCCCACCAGCATGACGGTCTCGCCTGCGACGATCTCGGTCGGCTCGCCGGTGGGGCCCATCAGCACGATGGGTTCGCCGGGACGCAGCGTCTTGCACAGGTCGGACGAGCCGCCCATCTCGAGCACGATGGTCGATACCAGCCCACGCTGGGGATCGACCCATGCGCCGGTCATCGCCAGGCCCTCCATAGCGAGGCGGGTGCCGTCGATCCTGGCGGCGTTCATCTCGTAGTTCTGCAGGCGATAGAACTGGCCCGGCCTGAACCGGGACGCAGCGCGGGGGGCCTTCACCACCACCTCGATGATGGTCGGCGTCAGGCGGTTCACCGCATGCACGGTCGCGCGCAGTTCGCCATTCAGGCGCTCGAGGAAGGCGGTGCTGTCCGGCGCCCGGCAGGCGGGCAGCGCGGCGAGAACGCGCGAGACGGTCGGGTAGCCCTGCTTGGCCGAGCCCATCGCCTTCACCACGTTGCCGAAATAGGACGGATGCAGGTCGCCGAAGAAGCTGATGAACCGGCCGTCGTCACGGCGGGACATGAACACGTCGGGCTGCTTCGGCTTGGAGATCGCACGCTCGGGCCGTACCGGGCTGCCCTGTTCGTCGCAGGCCCTGAAGTAGCGGCCATCGAGCACGAACGTCTGCGCATCTTCGCGCGCCAGCACCGTGTTCGGGTTCGTGCCGGCGGCGATCAGCACGGTACGGGCGGGCAGCGCCACGTCCCCGGCATCGGTCCATTGGCCATCGTCGGACCGCGACTGGCGGGTCATCGTGATCGACTGCACATGCTGCAGTTCATCCACATCGATGCGCAGCGGCGACAGCCCTTCCGCGAACACGATGCCTTCCTCCAGTGCCTTGTGCACCTCTTCGTGGTTCAGCGTGTAGGACGGCGAGTCGACGAGGCGTTTGCGGTAGGCCAGCGTGACGCCGCCCCAGCCGGCGATCATCGCGGCCAGCCGGGGAGGGCGGCCCTCGGTGGCGGCCGAGCGGCGTTCGACGCGGATCGCCTGTGCATGGGCGATGAATTCGTCGGCGATCGCGCGCTCCTCCGCGTTCCAGCGTGCGCGCACTGCGTCACTGCCCTGTTCCGCGGCCAGCGTCTCGTAGCGGGACAGGAACTTCTCGACCTGCACCGGATAGTAGGCGAGCGATTCGGTCGCCGTGTCGACGGCGGTGAGCCCGCCGCCGATCACCACCACCGGCAGGCGCAACTGCATGTTGGCGATGGAATCGGCCTTGGCGGCACCGGTCAGCTGCAGCGCCATCAGGAAATCGGAGGCGGTACGCACGCCGCGGGCGAGGCCGTTGGGCATGTCGAGGATGGTCGGCCGGCCGGCACCGGCGGCCAGTGCGACATGGTCGAAGCCGAGGTCGAACGCATCCTGCGCGGTGAGCGTGCCGCCGAAGCGCACGCCGCCGAACATCGCGAACTCGGCGCGGCGCTCGAGCACGAGCCGGATCACCTTCAGGAAGTTCTTGTTCCAGCGCACGGTGATGCCGTACTCGGCAACGCCGCCGAAGCCTGCCATGACCCGGTCATCGAGCGACTCGTACAGGTCCTGCACGTCGCGCACCGGATGGAAGGGCACCCGCCAACCGTGGCCATCCACGCCGGACAGTTCCGGCGGCAGCGGCTCGATCTTCAGGCCGTCGATGCCGGCCACCACATGGCCGTCGTTCATCAGGTGGTGCGCCAGCGTGAAGCCGGCCGGACCCAGGCCGACCACCAGGACCTTGCGGCCGGTGGAGGCGCGCGGCAGCGGCCGTCGGAGGTCGAGCGGGTTCCAGCGCGTCAACAGGCTGTAGATCTCGAAGCCCCAGGGCAGTTCCAGAACGTCCTTCAGCGTCCGCGTCTCCGATTCCGGGATGTTGACCGGTTCGGTCTTCTGGTAGATGCAGGCCTTCATGCAGTCGTTGCAGATCCGGTGGCCGGTAGCCGGCATCATCGGGTTGTCGATGGCGATCAGGGCCAGCGCGCCGATCGCATGGCCCATCGCCTTCACCTCGTGGAACTCGGAAATGCGCTCCTCGAGCGGACAGCCGGCCAGGGTCACCGCGAACGGCGACTTCTTGTAGCGCGCCGCCGCAGGCAGCGCATCGATGGCCGCCGCGTCGCCCTTGAGCTTTTCCTTCAGGCCCTTCGAGCAGGAGTCCTTGCCCTGGTGGTGGCACCAGATGCAGTAGTGTGCCTGGTCGAGCGCACCTGCCAGGTCGGTGCCGCCGTCGGTCAGCGCGAACCCCTCGCGATGGCGCTGGTGCGCCTCGCCCAGCGTGAACGCCTGGTAGCCGCCCGAGGTGTCTGTCTCGACCGGGACGAGGTGCATCGGATCGGTCTTGTGTGGCGTCTTGAACAGCACGCCGGCCGCGTGCCGGCGCCGGCCGTCCGGCGTGGTGAGTGCCCAGGCGGCGTAGTGCATGGCCAGGGTGACCCGGTCAGCGTGTGCCGGGTCGGCCTGCCAGGCGGACACGTGCCGCGCGAACGCAAGTTCGCCGAAGGGTTCGCCGAACCACTGCGCCAGCGTGGCCCCAGCGACTGCCGCGTCAAAGCCGGCCAGGGCCTCCGGTTTAACCTTGGTCGCCGCCTGCCGCTGCACGAACTGGCGCTTGCACTCGTAGAGCGGCGCGAGTTCAGTGTGGCGCGCCGAGAGCGCGCGCACGGCGTCGCCGATGCCGAACAGCCCGCCGACGAAGTCGTCGACCCAGGGCGCGAGTTCGATCAGCAGCGCAGCTTCGGCGGTGGTGTCCAGCCCGTGCGGTGCTGCACGGGCGCAGCGCAACCGGGCACCGAGCCCGGCATCGCCGGCGTCGAGCCATTCGAGGAAGGCGGCGTCGAGCGCGACGAGGCCTTCGCGTTGATACAGATGTTCGAAGCGGAGCCCGTGGGCGAGAGAGAGCATCGGAGAGCGGTCGCAGTTGCGGGTGGGCGGGGATCGGGCGGCAGCGTCGGGGGCGTGTACGAGCACGAGCACGGGCAGCCGGCCGCACGACGGGCCATGCCGAGACCGGGTGCGGCCGGCAATGATAGTGCGGATCACGCGATTGCGACCTGTGCACGCCCTCCGTACCACGGGCATTCGCCACCGGCAGCGGGTATCGGGCTGTGTGGGCCTGCCGTGCGGACCTGCTGGCAGGCACCCCGGGCGCGCGGTAAGCTCCGTCACCGCTTCCCTCGAGCATGCCCGACGCTGCGATGTCCACACCCGAATCCGAGCACCCCGGTATCGCCCTTTGCCTGTCCGGCGGCGGCTATCGCGCAGTCCTGTTCAATGGCGGAGCCGTACTGCGCCTGGCCGAGGCCGGCCTGCTTGGCCGCGCGACCCGCGTCTGCGGGGTGTCCGGTGGCGCGATCGTCGCTGCCCTGGTCTCGGTGCACTGGCCGCGGCTGTCGGCAGACGGTTTTTCGCCAGCGGCGGTCCGGCGCGAGATCCTCGGCCCGTTGCGCGCGCTGACCAGCCGGACGCTGAACGGGCGGTCCGTGGTTGGCGGCCTGCTGTTTCCCCGCTCGCTGGCTGAATGGATCTCGCACAACTTCGATCGTGATC
>CAIQON010000028.1 GCA_903873475.1 uncultured bacterium | reverse complement strand
GTCAGATCGCGGTATCGCCGGTCTCGCCAGTGCGGATGCGGATCGCCTGCTCGACGTCGTAGACGAAGACCTTGCCGTCGCCGATCTTGCCGGTGCGCGCGGACTTCATGATCGCCTCGATCGCTGCATCGAGCAGGTGATCGGGCACGACCACCTCGATCTTCACCTTGGGCAGGAAATCGATTACATACTCGGCACCGCGGTAGAGTTCCGTGTGGCCCTTCTGCCGGCCGAAGCCCTTGACCTCGCACACGGTGAGGCCGCTTGCACCCACCTCGGACAGCGCTTCGCGGACCTCTTCGAGCTTGAAGGGCTTGATGATCGCTTCGATCTTCTTCATCGATGGCTCCTGTCGGTGGCTGGAGGGACGGTGGTTCAGTGGCGGAATCGGTTGGTGATGGGGTAGCGCCAGTCCTTGCCGAACCCGCGCGGGGTGATACGGATGCCCACCGGTGCCTGCCGGCGCTTGTACTCCGCGAGCCGGATCAGCCTCACTGCCTGCTCGACCGCGGCGCGATCGAAACCGGCGGCGACGATCTGCTCGGGCGACTGGTCGCGTTCGACATAGGCTTCGATGATGCCGTCGAGCACGTCGTATTCCGGCAGGCTGTCCTGGTCGGTCTGGTCGGGCCTCAGTTCGGCGCTCGGCGGACGATCGATGATCCGCTGCGGGATCACCTCGCCGTTGCGGTTGCGCCAGCGCGACAGGCGATAGACCAGGGTCTTGGAGATGTCCTTCAGCACCGCGAAGCCGCCCGCCATGTCGCCGTACAGCGTGGCATAGCCGGCGCTCATCTCGCTCTTGTTGCCGGTGGTGAGCACGATCGACCCGAACTTGTTCGACAGCGCCATCAGCAGCGTGCCACGGATACGCGCCTGCAGGTTCTCTTCGGTGGTGTCGGGGCTGGTACCCCTGAGTTCGGGTTCGAGGGTCTCGAGGAACGCATCGAATACCGGCCTGATCGCCAGTTCGCTGTATCGCACGCCGAGTATCTCGACCATCTTGCGCGAATCGTCGACGCTCATGCCGGCGGTGAACTGCGAGGGCATCATCACCGCATGCAGCTTGTCGGCACCGATCGCGTCGACCGCGACCGCGAGCGTCAGCGCCGAATCGATGCCACCGGACAGGCCGAGCAGCGCCCCCGGGAAACCGTTCTTGCCGAGATAGTCGCGCACGCCCAGGCAGAGCGCGCGATAGACCTCTTCCTCGAGTTCGAGTTCAGGGGCGAGCGCCCCCGGCAGCAACCGCCTGCCATCGAAGTCGACCACGCCCAGTTCTTCCTCGAACCACGGCATCTGCAGCGCAACTTCGCCCTCGGCATCCATCGCGAACGAAGCGCCGTCGAACACCAGTTCATCCTGGCCGCAGACATGGTTCACGAACACCACCGGCAGGCCGGTCTCGGAGACCCGCTTGCGCACCACGTCGTGGCGCGCCCGGTGCTTCTGCACATGGTAGGGCGACGCGTTGAGCACCAGCAGGCATTGCGCCCCGGCCTCGCGCGCGGCCAGCGGTGCGGGAGCCGGGCCGGATTCGCTGTCCACCGTGTGTTCGCCATGCAGGAACGACCGCGGCTCGCCGTGCGCCCTGCCCTGCGGCCCCCAGACATCTTCACAGATGTTGATGCCGAAGCGCACCCCTTCATGCTCGAACACGCAGGGGGCCGTGTCGGCATCGAAGTAGCGCTGCTCGTCGAACACCATGTAGTTGGGGAGGTTCTGCTTGTGATAGCTGGCAACCACCGCGCCGCCCCTGAGCACCGAAGCCGCGTTGTAGCGGCGGCCGTCGACCGCACGCGGATGGCCGATCACGATGGTGATGCCTGGCGCCTCGCGCGCCACGCGTTCGACTGCTTCGTCGCAGTATCGGTAGAAATCCTCCCGCAGCAGCAGGTCTTCCGGCGGATAGCCGCAGATCGCGAGTTCGGGCGTCAACAGCAGCGTCGCGCCGGCCTGCTGCGCCGATCGGGCCGCGCCGACGATCTTCGCCGCATTGCCCGCGAGGTCGCCGAGGGTTAGATTGAGTTGTGCAAGTGCTATTTTCACGGCGAGAACTATATCATCCACCCCATGCCTCAAAGACCCCGGTTCCTGCTGCCCGCGTGGCCCCCGACCGGGTCGGCGGCGCATCTTCGTTCGCGCGCGCCCCACCGCTGCCGGCGCTGCCCGACCCGACGCTCTCACCGGGCGCGGGCATGACGGCCGGGTCCGGCGAGGGGCAGCCAGCCGCGGGCACGCAGGTCATCGAGGTCCACGAATCGATCGGTGGCATCGACGCCGCCGCGTGGAACCGGCTCGCCGGCCGGCAGCTTTTCCTGCGGCACGAGTTCCTGCACGCGCTCGAGGCCACGGGCTGCGTGGCACCGGAGTCCGGCTGGACGCCCCGCTTCCTCACCCTGCATCGGGATGGCGAACTCGCCGGCGCCATGCCGCTCTACCTCAAGGGCCATTCCTACGGCGAGTATGTGTTCGACTGGGCGTGGGCCGATGCCTACGAGCGCGCCGGGATGCGCTACTTCCCCAAGCTCCTGTGCGCGGTGCCGTTCACCCCGGTCGGCGGTCCGCGCCTGCTCGCCGCGACCGGCGCAGACCGCGAATTGCTGGTCGCCGGTGCGCTGGCACTCGCGCGCCGCCTGGAGGTGTCGTCGCTGCACCTGCTCTATCCGCAGCCCGCCGACCGTGCCGCCCTGTCGGCGGCCGGCCTGATGGCGCGCCAGGGGGTGCAGTTCCACTGGCACAACCGGGGCTGTGCGCCCGTGGCCGACACGGAGATGCCGCATGGGGCGGCACCCGACAGCGGCGCACGCGGCGGCGAAGAGGCACGCTACCCGGACTTCGATGCCTTCCTGGCGACGATGAACCACGACAAGCGCAAGAAGGTGAAGCAGGAGCGGCGCAAGGTGCGCGAGGCCGGCATCACCTACCGCTGGAAACGGGGCACCGAGATCACCGAGGGCGACTGGACGTTCTTCTATCGCTGCTATGCCGACACCTACCGGCGGCACGGGCAATCGCCCTATCTTTCGCTCGAATTCTTCCTGCGGGTGGCGCAGGCGCTGCCCGACCACTTCGTGCTGATCCTCGGCGAGCGCAGCGATGCAGGACAGGTACAGCCGGTCGCCTGTGCGCTCGACGTGCATTCAGGCGACCGTGTCTATGGCCGCTACTGGGGCGGCATCGAATGGCATTCAGGGCTGCACTTCGAGACCTGCTACTACCAGTCCATCGAATACTGCATCGCGCACGGGGTCGCGGTGTTCGAAGGCGGTGCCCAGGGCGAGCACAAGCTCGCGCGCGGCCTCACGCCGGTGGTCACCCATTCCGCGCACTGGCTGGCCCATCCGCAGGTCGCGCGTGCGGTCGAGGGTTTCCTCGCGCGCGAATCGCGCGGCATTGCGCACTACGTCGACGAACTGAACGAGCACGCGCCGTTTCGCAGCGGTGCCCCGCCCGCGGCGGCCGGCCCCTGACGGCGACGGCGATGCGATAATCGGCTCCCCGGGCAATGGTCGAGACGATGAATTTCTGCAGCCACTGCGGTGCAAACGTGAACCTGAAGGTGCCGGCAGGCGACTCCCTGCCGCGCTTCGTCTGCGACGCATGCAGCACGATCCACTACCAGAACCCGAAGATGGTGGTCGGCTGCATCCCCGAGTGGGATGACCGCATCCTCCTGTGCCGGCGGGCGATCGAACCGCGCCGCGGCTACTGGACACTTCCCGCCGGATTCATGGAAAACGGCGAGACCACGATGCAGGGCGCGGCGCGCGAGACGCTGGAGGAGGCCAACGCCCGCGTCGAGTTGCTGCATCTGTACGCGCTCTACAACATTCCGCACATCAGCCAGGTCTACCTGCTGTTCCGCGCGCGCCTGCTTGACCTCGATTTCAGCGCCGGCGAAGAGTCGCTCGAGGTGAAATTGTTCTGCGAGGCAGACATCCCCTGGCAGGAGATGGCGTTCGCCACGGTGCGCAACACCCTCACCCACTACTTCGACGACCGCCGGCGGGGCAGCTACGGCGTCCACATCGGCACCATAGAGCCGCCCGGCCGCAGCCCGGCGGCGTAGGCGCCACCGGGCATCGGCCGCGGGCGCGCTACATCCGGAGCAGTTTCTTCGCGTTGCCGTTCAGGATCTTGACGCGGTCTTCGGTCGACAACGGCACGTCCTTCATCCACTCGGTGCCCGGTGCGTTCTCGCAGTACGGGTAGTCGATGCCGAACAGGATGCGATCGATGCCCATCTCCATCACCGTGCACAACAGCGCGGCATGAGAGAACGCGCCGCTGGTGGTCAGCCAGAAGTTGTTGCGGAACGTCTCGCGGAAGTACAGCGGCGTGTTGCCCGAGCGCGACATGGTCATGTCGATGCGCCAGAGCAGGAACGGCAGGCCCTCGCCGAGGTGGCCGCAGACGATCTTCAGCTTCGGGTAGGTCTCGAACACCCGCGACAGCACCAGGCGCAGGCACTGGGTGCCGGTCTCCACGCCGAAGCCCCAGCCAGCGTTGGTGATCGACGGGAACTCCTTCACGTAGTCCTTGTAGTACGCCTCGATCACCGCCGGATGCGGGCGCGACGGATGGATGTAGATCGGCACGTCGAGCTGTTCGGCGCGCTCGAAGATCGGCCAGAAGCGCTTGTCGTCGATGAACAGGCCGTTGGTCAGGCCGTGCACCATCGCGCCCTTCATGCCGAGTTTCGTCACCGCGCGCTCGAGTTCGTCGGCTGCGGCCTTCGGGTCGGACGCAGGCAGCGTCGCGAAGCCGGCAAAGCGCGACGGATTGCGGTCGATGATCTGCTTCAGGCGGTCGTTCACGCGCTGCGCGATCGGCACCGCGGTCGCGGCGTCCAGGCGGTGCGTGCCCGGTGCCGCGTGCGACAGCACCTGGATGTCGACGCCGGCTTCATCCATCAGGCGGATGCGCTCGTCGTCCATGTCGAGCAGGCGCTTGCCCATTTTCGGCTGCGCCTCATAGCCTTCGAACAGGCTCGACAGTTCGGCGTCGAAATAGTGTTCTTCAAGCGCGATGACCTGCGGGCGCTGGGTCGTGGATGCGGGTGTCGACATGGGCGCGGCTCCTCGTGTGGAATTCGATGACGGCGCGAACATTACACCGACTGCGCGATCGGTGCGCGCACGACTGCGCGATCGGTGCGCGCACGACTGCGCGGCAGGGCCGATCAGGCCGTGCGGCGCACCCCTACCGGGGTCAGCACGATCGCCAGGGCGAGGCTGGCGCCGGCCATCGCCAGCGCCGATCCGAACCCGCCTGTCCAGGCCACCAGGCGCTCGGCCAGCAGCGGTCCGGCCACCTGGCCGAGCGCGAACCAGGTGGTCATGACCGCAAACAGCCGGGTGGCATGGACCGGCTCTACCTGCCGCGCCACGCGCAGCGCAGTCAGCGTGATCAGCACGAAGGTGCCACCGACCAGCACGGCGGACAGCGCGATGGCCAGCGGATGCGCGGACAGGGCCGGCGCCGCGACCCCGACTGCCTGCGCGACCAGCGCGGCGCGCAACTGCCGGTCGTCCGGCGCGCGCAGCCGCAGCGTGAGCAGCGTGGAGGCGGCCGCCGCGATGCCGGCCAGCGGCCAGAAACCGGCGTAAAGCCACGACGCCGCACCCGACCCGGCCAGCGCCTCGCGTGCCATCAGCGGCAGGAAGGTGGCAGGCACGATGTAGGCAAGGCCAGCCAGCCCGTAGGCGACCACCAGCCGCCGCGCGGGCGTCCCGAAACGCGTGCGATCCGCGACAGTGGCAGGCACGGCGCCACCGGCACGCGGCCGATAGAAGCGCCAGACGCCGATCGTGGCCATGGCCGAGGCGACACCGATCAGGATCCACGACGCGCGGGCGCTGGCGCCCGCCATCACCATCGCCATGCAGGCCAGGCCGGTGGCAGCGATGCCGCAGCCGATACCGGTGAACACGAACGCGCCCCAGCGCGGTTCTCCGGCCTCGGCCAGACGATTGAACATCCAGGTGGCGGCGAAGATCAGCACCCAGGCGCTGGTCAGCCCGGTGAGGAAGCGCAGCACGAACCAGAGCCAGAGGCTGTCGGTGAAGCCCATCACCAGGGTGCCCAGCGTGACGCAGACCAGGCCGGCGCGGATCGCCCGGTGGGTGGCGGAAGTCATCGCCATCGCCAGCGCCGACCCGGCGAGATAACCCAGGTAGTTGGCCGATGCGAGTGCGGCACCGGCCGCGAGGGACAGGCCGCTGTCGGCCTGCATCATCGGCAGCAGCGGCGTGAAGGCGAAGCGCCCGATGGCCATCGCCACCGCCAGCGTGAACATGCCCGCCACCGCAAGCGCGGCGGGGCCCGGCCCGGCTGCCCGGAGGGTCCGGTCGCGATGACTGTCGATGCCGGAGGTCGCCAAGTGCAGGATTCCGGGACGCACTCCCGGCGATTGCCTACAATCGAGGGATATCGAGGTCGAGGAGGCCGGGACCCCGCGAGTGTACGGAGCTTCGGCTGCTTCCGCCCACCTGCACGTCCAGGCGCCCGGCCCTGTCCCGCGCAGCACCCGTGTACCCGGAGGAAACGCGATGAAGCCCGAGAAGCCGTCCACCAAAGCCGCATTCCAGTGGGACGACCCGCTGCGCTTCGACGACCTGCTGTCCGACGAAGAGCGGATGATCCGCGATTCGGCGCGCGAGTACTGCCAGGGCCGCCTGATGCCGCGCGTGCTGATGGCCAACCGCCACGAGACCTTCGACCGCGAGATCTTCAACGAGATGGGCGAGATGGGTTTCCTCGGTGCCACGCTCGACGGCTATGGCTGCGCCGGCGTCAATTACGTGAGCTACGGCCTCATCTCGCGCGAGGTCGAGCGTGTCGACTCCGGCTACCGGTCGGCGTTCTCCGTGCAGTCGTCGCTGGCGATGTATCCGATCCACGCCTACGGCAGCGACGCGCAGAAAGAGAAGTTCCTGCCGCGCATGCATAAGGGCGAGTGGGTCGGCTGCTTCGGCCTGACCGAACCCGACCACGGTTCCGATCCGGCCGGCATGACCACCCGCGGGCGCAAGGTCGACGGC
>CAIQON010000027.1 GCA_903873475.1 uncultured bacterium | reverse complement strand
GGGCGTGAGCGCGCACGCCGCCCCCTTCGCGCGCCTGACCCGGGCCCGCAGCGCCGGCATCGCCGACCTGGGCCACGGCAACGTCCAGGCTGCCGACTGGCAGGACGCCGCAGGTTCCGAGCCGCGCCACGCAGATCGGCAAGCACATCGGCACGAACATCGCCACGACACCCGCGTGCCGACGCCGCTGCCCCCGGGCGTGGCCGCGGGTTTCGTCGCCGCGACCCAGGGTGCGAGCGCGGGCGACCGCCGCAGCCAGTGGCTGGGCGACGGCCTCGTGCCGCTGGCCAGCGCCCTGGGCGAACACCGCAATCCGGCGCTGGCGCTGGGCACGGACGCCGAGCGCGTGGTGCTGACCGGTGCCGACCACTGGGATCTGCTGTCACACCCGGAGGTCGCGGCCGCGCTGCGGCGCTGGTTGCCCTGAATCGCCGGGCGGCAACCGCCCGGATCGAACGGCCACATTGGCGGTCAAGATGTCCGCCATGCGGCCGATAACGAGTCTTGAATGCAGGCGTGGCAATTCATGTCCGATTCCCGAGAATGCAAACATGATCGCGCCGATGGGCGCACTATCAAGCCTCCGACTCGCGCACGACCTCAAACGGTGACCGAACCCGTCCAGAACCCCCCGCCGGCCTCTCCCCGGCTCGGTGGCATCGATGCCACCGACCTGCTCGACGCCCTGCCTGCGCACGCCGCGCTGCTGGACAGCCGCGGGGACATCATCGCCGTCAACGCGCCCTGGCGCATCTTCGCGCAGGCCAACGGCATGCCCCACGAAGCTGCAGGCCTGGGCCTGAACTACATCCAGACCTGCGAGGCCGCCACTGGCCCGTGCGCCGAGGAATCGACCCAGGTGGCCCGGGGCGTGCGCGCCGTGCTGGCGGGCGACCTGCCGCTGTTCAACCTGGACTATCCGTGCCACTCGCCGGTCGAAGAGCGGTGGTTCCGGGTCAGTGTCTCGGCCTTCGCCCTGCACGGGGGCCCGGGTGCGCTGGTCCAGCACGCGGCGATCACGGACCATGTTCGATCCCGCATCGCCGCAAGCGAGGGTGAGGCGCGGTACCGGGCCATGTTCGAGCGCAATGCCCTGCCGATGTGGGTCTACGACCCGCGCACGCTCGACTTCCTGGCCGTCAACCAGGCGGCGATCGAACACTACGGCTACAGCCGTGAGGAGTTTCTGGAGATGTCGGTCGCGGACATACGCCCCGCGTCCGAACTGCAGTCGCTGCTGACAGACATCCACGACTCGAGGCTGCAGCCCGAGCACCAGCCCCTGCGCACCTGGACACACCGGTTGAAGAACGGGGTCGAGATCCTGGTCGACATTCACGCGCACCGGATCCCCTGGGGCGGGCGGGAGGTGCGGCTCGTGACCGCCGAGAACGTCACCGAGCGGCGCGCCGCCGAACACGCGCTGCTCGAGAGCGAACAGCGCTTCCGGCAGATCACCGACTGCATCAGCGAAGTTTTCTGGCTCACCGAAGACCAGCGCCTGCTCTACATCTCGCCCGGCTACGAGACGATCTGGGGCCGCAGCCGCGAGAGCCTGGACCTCGATGCGGACCAGTGGTTCGCGACCATCCACCCCGAGGACCGCGATCGCGTGGCGGCGGCGATGCCGCTGCAGGCCAGCGGCGGATACGACATCGAGTACCGCATCGTCCGCCCCGACGGCAGCCTGCGCTGGATCGCAGACCGCGCCTTCCCGGTGCCCAGACCACCCGGCGAAGAAGCCGGGCCCCAGCGCATGGCCGGCGTCGCCCGCGACATCACCCAGGAACGCGGCAACCAGGGCAGGCTGCAACTGCTGGAGACGGCGGTCTCCCGCAT
>CAIQON010000026.1 GCA_903873475.1 uncultured bacterium | reverse complement strand
TTCCGCGCTGCACCCACGACCGGTCCGGGCGGCGGTCGGCGTCCCCGGCCGGTGGGCGCAGCAGCCGCCGAGGGGCGCGAAGCGGTTCCGGCTTCGCGCGATGGCCGTGACGGACGGAGTGCCGCCGCGCCCGTGCGGTCCGGAAGGTCGGCGCCGGGAAAGCCGCGTCCTGCGCGTTCCGGTGGCAAGGCGCGCACGCCGTTCCGACCGCCGCAGAAGCCGGGCCGGCATGCCGCTGGCAGCGGTCTGCGCGGGGGCGGCGCCCCGGCCGCAGGCGGCTTCCGGCGGGCGCTGGCTGGCGACGACTGGCCGGACGAAGGGGCCGGCTATCCGCCGGCGTTTGTCCCGCCCGACTTCGATCGCCCGGAGCGGGTACCGATGGGCCCCACGCAGAAGCTGCAGAAGGTGCTCGCGGATGCGGGCGTCGGGTCGCGGCGTGCGATGGAAACCCTGATCGGGCGCGGGGCGGTGACGGTCAACGGCCGGCCGGCGACGATCGGCACGCGCGTGGCGACGGGTGACGGTACATATCCCGGCGACGTGATCGCGATCGACGGCCGGCGCATCCGCGCGCGCGCCGGCGAAGCGCCGAAGGTGCTGCTCTACCACAAGCCCGAAGGCGAGATCGTGTCGCATGACGATCCGGCGGGACGGGCGTCGGTGTTCGACGCGCTGCCGCGCCTGCGCAACGGAAAGTGGTTGTCGGTCGGCCGCCTGGACTTCAACACCAGCGGCCTGCTGATCTTCACCGACTCGGGCGACTTCGCGAACGCGCTGATGCATCCGCGTTTCGGCAACGAGCGTGAGTATGCCGTCCGCGTCCTGGGAGCGTTGACGCCGGAGCAACTCGGGCAATTGACGGCCGGCATCGAGCTGGCAGACGGCCTGGCACGGTTCGAGTCGATCCATGACGGTGGCGGCGACGGTGCCAACCGCTGGTACCGCGTGGTCGTGACCGAAGGACGCAACCGGCTGGTACGACGGCTGTTCGAAGCCAGCCGGTTGACTGTCAGCCGCCTGATGCGGGTTCGCTTCGGCCCGATCGAGCTGCCGTCGAAGCTCAAGCGCGGCCAGTTCCTGTCGCTTACCGACGAGGAAGTGGGGGCGATCCAGGCGCGCATGGAGCGCGATGCGGATACCCAGGCCGCAATGCCGGCATCCGCAGCGCGTACGCAGGATCGACCGCGGACGCGCCCGGGCGACGACAACCCGCCGCGGCTGGCGGTGCCCGAGGGGCGGCCGGGACGCAAGCGGCTCGACCGACGCATGCCACGCACCGCCACACCGCGCCCGGCGGGTGGTATCGGCGAGCGTCCGCGCGCGCCTGGCCGTTCCGATGCGCCGGGCCGACGGAGCGAGCCGCCTGCCTCGCGCGAGACCGGTTCGCGCGGTACCGGTGGCAGCGCCCGTCCGCGAAGCGGGGCTGCAGCCCGATCCGGGTCGGCGGGTCGGGTCGCAGCGGAAGGGCGGTCCGGGTCAGGGGGCAGGCCGGCATCCGCCATCCGGTCCGGAACTTCGGGCCGGCCGGCGCCGGGCCGCGCCGGAAAAGCCGCGACTAGAGGTCCTCGCGCGCCAGCAGGCAGACCGAAGACACCGGGGCGGTCGTCTCGATCCAGGTGAACGGCAGCCGTGGAAACGCTGCTTCCAGCGCGTCCCGGCTGTTGCCGACTTCCATCACCAGCCTGCCGCCCGGCACGAGGTGGCGGGCGGCCTGCGCGAGGATCGTGCGCACCAGGTCCAGGCCGTCTATCCCGCCTGCGAGTGCGCCCACCGGCTCGTGCCGGTACTCGGCGGGCAGCGCCGCCATGGCCGGTGCGTCGACATAGGGCGGGTTGGTCAGGATCAGGTCGTAGGTCCGGTCGCCGAGCGGCTGGTACAGGTCGCCTTCGAACAGGGACAGACGGCCGGCAAGGGCATAGTCGTCGACGTTCATCCGGGCCACCGCGAGCGCGTCCGGGCTGAGTTCGACGGCATCGACCTCTGCCTCGGGAAAGCGCAGTGCCGCGACGATCGCGAGGCAGGCCGAGCCGGTACAAAGGTCGAGCACGCGCCGCACACGCGTGCTGTCGATGCCCAGGGGTTCCAGGTCTTCCCGCAATACCTCGGCGATGTACGAGCGGGGCACGATCACCCGCGGATCGATCCGGAAACGCAGTTCGCCGAGCCAGGCCTCGCCGGTGAGGTAGGCGGCCGGGATCCGCTCGTCGATGCGCCTGCGCAGGATGTCGACGAGCGCCTGCCGTTCCGTGTCGAGCAGGCGAGCATCGAGGAAGGGCTCGAGCAGGTCGAGCGGCAGGCCCAGGGTGCGCTGGCACAGGTAGACCGCCTCGTCCCAGGCGCTCGCGCTGCCATGGCCGAAGAACACGTCGCCCTTTTCGAAGCGGGTGACTGCGAAACGGATGAAGTCGCGCAGCGTCGACAACTGGAGCACCGCGGCGGCGAACGGATCAGCCGTGGTGCCTTCGATGCGGGTGGATGTCTCCATGGGTCGCATCCGCGGCGTCAGTAGAGTTGCGCCTGGACGCGCGCCGGCAGTTCGCGATCGTAGGTGGCCGCGTCGATGCTGCCCCGGCTGATGTCGCCGATCATCGTGCCGGTACTGGGCAGGGCCGAGCGCTCGATGCGCGTGGCCGGATCCCACAGCTTCGAGCGCACCAGCGCCTTCGAGCACTGGTAGTAGACGCTGTCGACCGTCACCACCAGCACCGAGCGTGGCGGCTTCCCGTCAACCGCGAAGGCCTCCAGCAGCGCGGGATCCACCGAAATCACCGCCCGCCCGTTGACGCGGAGCGTCTCACCGACGCCGGGGATGAGGAACAGCAGTGCGATACGCGGATCGGTGAGCACGTTTCGCAGGGTGTCCAGCCGGTTGTTGCCCCGGCGATCCGGCAGCATCAGGGTGCCTTCGTCGACCACGCGCACGAAGCCCGGCGCGTCGCCACGCGGCGAGTTGTCCAGCCCGCCCGGTCCGCTGGTCGCCACCGACACGAAGGGCGCAGCCTCGATGAACCGCCGGTAATGCGGATGGATGTACGGCAGCTCTTTTGCCACCGCAGCGCCGACCGGTTCGCCGTAGCAGGCGAGCAGGGTGTCGAGGTCCTGGATCAGGTGCCGGCTGTCGGCCGCCGGTGGCACCGATGCTGCGTCATCCGGGTTCATCGCGCGAGCAGCCGTTCGAGCATGCCCTCGTAGATTCCGGCAAGCAGTGCGGGCGTCTCTATCGAGACCCGCTCATCGACCGCATGGGCCGTCGCATTGCGCGCGCCGAACTCGATCAGTTCGCCGCAGATGTCCTTGATGAAGCGCCCGTCCGAGGTACCGCCGGTGGTCGATACTTCCGGCGCCCGTCCGGTCACCGCGCAGATGGACTCGATGGCGACATCGACCAGCCGTCCCCGGCCGGTGTGGAAGGGTTCGCCGCCGAGGGTCCAGTGCAGGTCGAATGCCAGGCCATGGCGGCGCAGGATCGACTCGAGCCGTTCCCGCAGGGAGGCCGCAGTACTGGCCGGCGCGAACCTGAAATTGAACTGGATCTCGACGGTGGCAGGGATGATGTTGCCAGCGCCGGTGCCCGCGTGGATGTTGGATACCTGCCAGGCCGTCGGCTGGAAATCCTCGTTGCCGTCGTCCCAGCGGGTGCTGGTGAGTTCGGCCAGGGCCGGCGCCAGCAGGTGCACCGGGTTGGCTGCCAGGTGCGGGTAGGCGATGTGCCCCTGCTTGCCCTTGACCACCAGCCTGCCGGACAGCGAACCGCGGCGACCGTTCTTCAGCATGTCCCCGACCGCATCGACGGAGGTCGGTTCGCCGATCACGCAGAAGTCGAGGTGCTCGCCGCGAGCGCGCAGGTGCTCGACGACGCGCACCGAGCCGTCCACTGCCGGGCCCTCTTCGTCGGAGGTCAGCAGGAACGCGATCGAGCCTGCCGGTTCGGGATGGCGCGCGAGGAAGCGTTCGCAGGCCACGACCATCGCCGCGATCGCGCACTTCATGTCGCATGCGCCCCGGCCGACCAGTTCACCATCGACCACGGAAGGTTCGAACGGCGGCGTGCGCCATGCGTCGAGGGGACCGGTGGGCACCACATCGGTATGCCCGGCGAAGCAGAACAGCGGACCGGAAGTGCCGCGCCGTGCCCAGAGGTTGTTCACCTGCCCCCAGGCCAGGGGCTCGACGCTGAAGCCGGCGGCGGCGAGGCGGTCGGCCAGCAGCGACTGGCAGCCGGCGTCGTCCGGGGTGACCGAAGATCGGGCGATCAGTTCGCGCGAGAGCTCGAAGGCAGGGTGCGCAAGGGCTGCGGCGTTCATGCGTCGTCCATGTTGAACTTGAAGCTGCCGAGATCCTTGCCTTCGGTCCGCACCGGTACCTTCGACGGCGGGCCACCGGACACCGGCGGCGCGGGTACCGGCCGGGCGCTGTCCGGGCCCGCCGCGGCGGGCTGGCCGCGCGCGTTGTTGATCAGCCACGACAGGTTGGTCGGGGAGTCGGAATGGGCGAGCGCCTCCTCCTGGGTCACCAGGCCGGACGAGAAGTGCTCGAACAGCGATCGCTCGAAGGTCTGTGACCCGGGCGTCATGCTCTGTTCCATCATGTCGCGCACCTGGTCGAAGTCGCCCTTGCGGATCAGTTCCTGGATCGACAGCGTGTTCATCAGCGCTTCGACCGCCGGCACCAGGGAGCCATCCCCGGCCTTCAGCAGCCGCTGCGAGATCACTGCACGCAGCGTCATCGACAAGTCCATCAGGAGCGATGCACGCGTCTCTTGCGGGAAGAACGTGAGGATGCGGTTGAGCGCGTGGTAGCTGTTGTTGGCGTGCAGCGTCGCGATGCACAGATGGCCGGTCTGCGCATAGGTGACCGCGTGCTGCATGGTGTCCCGGTCGCGGATCTCGCCGATCATCAGCACGTCGGGGGCCTCGCGCATGGCGCTGACCAGCGCATGGCCGTACGACAGGGTATCCACCCCGACTTCGCGCTGGTTGATGATGCTCTTCTTGTGGCTGAAGTTGAACTCGATCGGATCTTCAATGGTCAGGATGTGCCCGCCACGCGACTTGTTCCGGTGCTCGATCATCGCCGCGACGGTGCTGGACTTGCCCGAGCCTGTGGCGCCGACGATCAGCACCAGTCCGCGCTTTTCGAGGATCAGTTCGCCGATCGACGGCGGCAGCCGCAGGTCTGCAAGTGTCGGTATCTCGTTCTTCACATGCCGGATGACCATGCCT
>CAIQON010000025.1 GCA_903873475.1 uncultured bacterium | reverse complement strand
GAATCGATCATCAGCGGCACGCGCGAGATGTCGGGCTCGGAGGCGACGAGATTCAGGAAGCGGACCATGGCCGCCTTCGAATCGAGCATCGCCTCGTCCATGTTGATGTCGATGATCTGCGCGCCGTTCTCGACCTGCTGGCGCGCCACGGTCAGGGCCTCGGACAGATTGCCCTCGACGATCAGTGTCTTGAACTTGGCGGAGCCCGTGACGTTGGTGCGCTCGCCGACGTTGACGAACAGCGAGGAGCCGTCGATGTTGAATGCCTCGAGCCCCGACAGGCGCATCTTGCGGTCGGCTTCGGGGACCGTGCGCGGGCGGATGCCCTCGAGTTGCGCGGCGATCGCGCGGATATGGTCGGGCGTGGTGCCGCAGCAGCCACCGGCGATGTTCACGAAGCCGCTCTCGGCGAACTCGCGCACCAGCGACGAGGTGATGTCCGGCGTCTCGTCGAAGCCGGTATCGCTCATCGGGTTGGGCAGGCCCGCGTTCGGGTAGATGCAGATGTTCGTGTCGCAGATCTTCGACAGCTCTTCGACGTACGGGCGCATCAACGTGGCGCCGAGCGCGCAGTTCAGGCCGATGGTGATCGGGCTTGCATGGCGCACCGAATTCCAGAAGGCCTCGACCGTCTGGCCGGACAGGATCCGGCCGGACGCATCGGTCACCGTGCCGGAGATCATCACCGGCAGGCGCGAGCCGTGCTCCTCGAAGAAGGTGTCGATCGCGAACAGCGCGGCCTTCGCGTTCAGCGTGTCGAAGATGGTCTCGACCAGGAAGAAGTCGACCCCGCCCTCGACCAGCGCACGTGCCTGCTGCAGGTAGGCGGCTACCAGTTCGTCGAAGGTGACGTTGCGCGCACCGGGATCGTTCACGTCGGGGGAGATCGACGCGGTCTTCGGCGTCGGACCGAACGCACCGGCGGCGAAGCGCGGGCGCTCGGGCGTCGAATACTTCGCGCAGGCGGCCTTGGCCAGCCGCGCTGCCTGGACATTCATCTCGTGGACGAGATGCTCCATGTGGTAGTCGGCCTGGGCGACGGTGGTCGCACCGAAGGTGTTGGTCTCGATCAGGTCGGCACCCGCTGCCAGGTACTGTTCGTGGATTTCCTGGATGACCTGCGGCTGGGTCAGCACCAGCAATTCGTTGTTGCCCTTCACGTCGTGCGCGAAGTCGGCGAATCGCGATCCGCGGTATTCCGCCTCGCCCAGCTTGTAGCGCTGGATCATCGTACCCATGGCGCCATCGAGGATCAGGATGCGCCGTGCAAGCTGCTGGCGAAGGGTGGCGAAGATCTCGGATTCTGGAAGGGACATGGCGCAATGGCATCCTGTGCGCCGCAGGCACGGAGGCGCCTGCGGTCGATTCAACCCTTGATGCTAGCATGCACGCCCGGCGCTTCGACCGGCAGGCGGCATGCCGAGCCACGCGCCGGCGTTACGGTTCGACGGCGCGATCCGCCGGCAGGCCGGCACCGCGCCGGGTCAGGCGCAGGTAGTTGAGCCAGCAGGCGGCGCCCAGCACCATCGCGACGCCAGCGGTCACCGCGAGCGACAGTTGCGTGCCGGCCACCAGCGGCGAGATCACCCCCGCGAGCAGCGCATTGCACATCGACTGGGTGAATCCCTGTACCGATGCGGCCATGCCCCGGTTGCGCGGGAACATGTCGAGGGCGAGCAGCGTGATGCTGGGCATCGCGAGCGACATGCCGAGCGAATAGAGCATCAACGGCAGCACGGTCCACGGCACCGCGGGCGGATACATCAGGTGGTAGCCGATGCTCAGGCAGGCGGCGGCCGCCATCACCGCGAACGCGAGCATCACCGTGCGCTCCGGAGTCATCCGTCCGGCGAGGCGGCCGGACAGCCAGGCGCCGATCATCACCCCGCCGATGCCCGGCACGAACAACCACGCGAAGTCGGTGGCCGACAGCCCCAAATGTCGGTAGATCACCGCCGGCGCCGAGACCACGTAGATGAAGAAGCCGGCGAAGTTGAACGCCACCGCGAGCGCAAGCATCGCGAAACGCGCGCTGCCGAATACCTGCACGTAGCTGGCGACGAGCGGCGCCGCCCGGAATGGCTGGCGGTCTGACTTCGGCAGGGTCTCGGGCAGCGTCCACGCGCAGCCCGCCCAGAGCAGCAGAGAGAAGACGGTGAGGAACACGAAGATGGAACGCCAGCCGAACGCGATGTCGAGCACGCCACCGATCACCGGTGCCACCGCGGGCGCGAGGCTGAACAGCATCGTCACCTGCGACATCAGCCGCTGGGCCATCGGGCCGTCGTACGTGTCGCGGATGATCGCCCGGCCGACGACGATGCCGGCCCCGGCGGACATGCCCTGCAGCGCCCGGCAGGCAAGCAGGGCCTCGATCGTGGGGGCGAGTGCGCAGCCGATGGATGCGGCCACGAACACGAGCAGGTTCACCAGGATCACCGGCCGGCGCCCGAACGAATCGGACAGTGCACCGTGGAACAGCGTCATGATCGCGAAGCTGCCCATGTACGCGGACAGCGTCTGCTGCACGAGCAGTTCGTTCACCGCATAGTCGCGGGCCATCGACGGGAACGACGGCAGGTAGGTATCGATCGAGAACGGGCCGATCGTCGCGAGCCCGGCGAGCAGCCAGGGCAGCAGCGCCCCATGCGTACGCGGCTGCCCGCCCGACCGGCCGCCGGCAGCTGCGGCCGCAGCCCCTGCCTTCCGGCCCGCGCTCAGCGGAGCGGCACCGCGGCAACCACGTCGACCTCGACCAGGAACTCCGCCTTGATCAGGCTGGATACCACCAGCGCCGTGTTGGCCGGCGGCGCAGGCAGGTGGCCGAGACGCTCGCCGCGCACGGCGCGCATCGCTTCGCGATTGCGGATGTCGGTCAGGTAGGTGGTCGTCTTGACGATGTCGGCGAGCGTGGCGCCAGCGACAGCCAGCGCCACCTCGATGTTGTCGAAGACCTTGTGCATCTGCGCGCGGAAGTCCTGGCTGGCCACCTTGTAGCCGGCGTCGGCCGGAGCCTGCCCGGACAGGTAGACCATGCGCGCATTGCGCACGTCCACGACCTGGGTGAGGCGCGGCGCGCTCCACAGGTCGGATGAATTCAGGTAGCGCACCCGGAAGGCCGGGTCGGCAGGATCGGTGCGGGCGAACTTCAGCGAGGCACGCGGCGGCAGGTCGTCGTTCATCGGGGACTCATTGCAGGATGGCAGTTTCGGGCAGGCGGCTGCCCGCTGCTCGAGGCTACCATCTGGCGCGCGGCCCCTGCGCGCCCACGTGCCCGCGTGCCCTCAACCGCCGCGGTCGAACCGCCGCAGCTGTATCGCCTCGGCCACGTGGGCGGCGGCGATCGTGTCCGCCGCGTCGAGGTCGGCAATGGTGCGCGCCACCTTGCGGATGCGCTGGTAGGCGCGCGCGGACAGCGAGAAGCGATCGAGCGCCCGCCGGATCAGCGCCACGCCGGAGGCATCGAGGCTGCAATGACTGTCGAGCTCCGCCGGCTCGATCAGGGCATTGGGCCTTCCCTGGCGCGCGAGCTGCATGGCCCGCGCGGCGGCCACCCGCAACCTGACCGCAGCACTCGATTCGCCAGGCCCTGCCTCGAGCAGGTCGCGTTCGCGCACTGGCGGCACATCGAGCGCGATGTCGATGCGGTCGACCAGCGGCCCGGAAATCCGGCGCCGGTACCGCTCGATCTGTTCCTGACCGCACTGGCAGCGGCCGGACGGATGGCCCAGGTAGCCGCAGGGGCACGGATTCATTGCGGCGACGAACTGGAAGCGCGCGGGGAACTCCGCGCGCCGCGCGGCACGCGACACCGTGATACGGCCGCTCTCGAGCGGCTCACGCAGGACTTCCAGCACGCGACGGTCGAACTCGGTGAGCTCGTCGAGGAACAGCACGCCATGCAGCGCAAGCGAGATCTCCCCCGGCCGGGGCAGGCTGCCGCCGCCGACCAGCGCCGCCGCGGATGCGGTGTGGTGCGGCGCCCTGAACGGCCTGCGCCGCCAGCGCCGCAGATCGAAGCCGCCATCGGCAAGCGACTGCATCGCGGCGGACTCGAGCGCCTCGGCCTCGGTCATCGGTGGCAGGATGCCCGGCAGGCGAGACGCCAGCATCGTCTTGCCGGTACCCGGCGGGCCGACCAGCAGCAGGCTGTGCCCGCCAGCGGCCGCGAGTTCGAGCGCCCGGCGGGCCTGCGGCTGCCCGGACACGTCGGCGAGGTCGGCGACGGTGTCGTCTGAACAGGCCGCCACTGCGTCCGGAGCGCAGGCCAGCGGGCGCACCAGCGGCTCCAGCGGGCGTTCGCCGGCCAGGTGCCGCACCACAGCGTACAGGTTAGCCGCCGGCAGGACATGGGCACCGTCGACCAGCGCCGCCTCGCGCGCGCTGTCTTCTGGCAGCACGAAGGCCCGGCCATCCCGCGCCGCGAACCAGGCCATCGCGAGCGCCCCGCGCACCGGCCGCAGGTCGCCGGTCAGGGCAAGTTCACCGGCGAATTCGTGTGCATCGAGCCACGCGGACGCCGCCGCGGCCTGCCTGGGCCGACGCAGCTGGCCCGATGCCACCAGGATGCCGATCGCGATCGGCAGGTCGAAGCGGCCGCTTTCCTTCGGCAACTCGGCGGGCGCGAGATTGACGGTGATCCGCCGCGCCGGAAACTCGAAACCACTGTTGGCGATCGCAGCCCGCACCCGCTCGCGGGCTTCGCGTACCTCTGCTTCCGCGAGACCAACCAGCGCGAAGGACGGCAGGCCGTTCGCAAGATGCACTTCGACGCGGACGGGCGGCGCTTCCATGCCGAGCAGCGCCCGGCTGCACAGCACCGCCACGGGGCTCGCGGCCGGGCGCGCAGGGTTGGCAGCGGGGGCGGGCAGTTCGTCCATGTCAGCCTGTCGCGGATCGATGCCGGCCGGACAACGGCCGGCGAGCGCAGTGCAGGACCCCGGGCCCGGACTTGTACCGGACCCGCGGGCGCCAGGGGTTACAGCCCGTCCCGCTGCTCAGCCAGCGGAATCGACCGGCACGGGTGGCCCGCCAGCGGCACCGCGCTCGAGACCAGCCACCCGCGCCTCGAGTGCTTCGAGCTTTTCGCGGGTGCGTGCAAGCACGGCGGCCTGGACGTCGAACTCCTCGCGGGTGACGAGGTCCATCCGCTGCAGTGCGGACCCGACCACTGCACGCACGTTCCGCTGGACATCCTGCGCCGGGCTGCTGGCGACCAGTTCACGCACGCGGCGGGACAGGTCATCGAGGGTGCTCTGGTTGATCATCGGCGCGCTCCGGCAGGGTAGGTCTGGGTAAGTCCAGACGACCGAGTGAAGTATAGGCAAACCGCTCGCACCGGATCGCGCCGGAAAACACTGTTGCCGCAGCGATTCCGCGGATGGATTGGCAGCCTCGTTGATCCGGTCGGCCTGTTGCGCAGCCGCAACAGCATGTCGATCAGAGAAATTAATCCTTCGCCGAGGCCTAAAGAAACCATCGGGGGTGACGATGCAATTAACTGTTTATGCACGTGTTTTGCACTCAATCGGTGCGCGAAAGTCCACTCCCGCACCGATTGAGTGCAGAGACCGTTCCGCGAGATGTCCTCTTGGCAGCAAGCCTCTGTATTCATGATGTTTTTGTACTGGCACAGAGTATGCTTTTGGTCAGGTCAGACATTGTTCTGTTGTGAGATCGATACACCCTTGGAGGCTACAAGAATGAACAAGTTCAACAAGACCCTGCTGGCTGGCGCAGTTGCTGCCGCACTGGCAACCCCCATGGTCGCGATGGCTCAGGCCAAGGCGCCCGAGTCGCCCCATACCTTCACCGGTAACGTCGGGCTGTTCAGCCAGTACATCTTCCGCGGGCTGACCCAGACCGACCGCAAGCCGGCACTGCAGGGCGGCTTCGACTACAGCCACGCCAGCGGCTTCTACGCCGGCCTCTGGGGCTCGAACGTGAGCTGGCTGACCGATTCGGCCGCCTACAACGGCGGCAGCTATTCGGTCGAGATCGACACCTTCCTCGGCTTCAAGATGCCGGTGGGTGACTTCACGTTCGACGTCGGCTTCCTGCGCTACAACTACCCGGGCCGCGTGCCGCCCGGCGGCCTGCCGGCAGGCGCAGCCAAGGCTGACACCAATGAAATATACGCAGCCGTCAGCTGGAAGTTCGCGACGCTCAAGTATTCCTACTCGCTCGGCGACACCTTCGGGGTCGATGATTCGCGCGGCAGCGACTACCTCGACCTCACGGCCACCCTGCCGATCGGCAGCACCGGCTTCAACGTCATCGGACACGTCGGCCGTCAGACCTACAACGGTCCGAACAGCGCCAATGCCGCCTACACCGACTACCGGATCGCGGTCGCAACGGAGTTGATGGGCCTGAACTTCAGCCTGGGTTACTCCGACACCAACGCGAAAGACGCCTTCTACAACAACCGGTTCGGCAGCAACATCGGCAGGAGCGCCTGGACGCTGGGCGTACAGAAGACTTTCTGAGCATCAAACGTCGGGGGGCCGGCCGGGCCGGCCCCCTTTTTTTTGTCGGTCGAGGGGCACACACCATGAAATTTGTCACTGCCATCATCAAGCCGTTCAAGCTCGACGAAGTACGTGAGGCCCTGTCCGCCATTGGCGTCCAGGGCATCACCGTCACCGAGGTCAAGGGGTTCGGACGCCAGAAGGGCCATACCGAGCTGTATCGCGGCGCGGAGTACGTGGTCGACTTCCTGCCCAAGGTCAAGATCGAGGTCGCGATCAAGACAGACATGCTCGACCAGGTGATCGAAGCCATCGAGAAGTCCGCCAGCACCGGCAAGATCGGTGACGGCAAGGTTTTCGTCTACGACCTCGAGCAGGTCGTCCGTATTCGCACCGGCGAGACCGGCGCAGACGCCCTTTAATACGTCCAGCAATCCGAGAACAAGATCGGGAGATCGCATGAAGAAGCTGCTCGTGACCCTGCTAACTGCCTTCTCGCTCGCGTTCGGCGCGGGCGCGATCGCGCAGCCCGCGCCTGAACCGGCCAAGATGGAAGCGAAAGCGGAAGAGGCAAAGGCTGCATCCGCCCCCGCAGCCGCACCGGCCGCCGAAGAGAAGAAGGCAGACACACCTGCCGTTGAAGCACCCAAGCCGCCGAACATCAACAAGGCGGACACCACGTTCATGTTCATCGCCACGGTGCTGGTGATCTTCATGGTCATCCCCGGCCTCGCGCTCTTCTACGGTGGCATGGTGCGCCAGAAGAACATGCTGTCGGTGCTGATGCAGGTGTTCGTCACGTTCTCGATGATCACGCTGCTCTGGGTGATCTACGGCTACTCGCTCGCCTTCACTGGTGGTGGCTCGTTCATCGGTGGTCTGGACAAGCTGTTCCTCGCGGGTGTGACCGATGCGAGCGGCGCGGCAACCTTCAGCAAGGACACCTACATCCCTGAATACCTGTTTGTCGTGTTCCAGCTGACCTTTGCCGCGATCACCCCGGCGCTGATCGTCGGTGCTTTCGCCGAACGCATGAAGTTCTCGGCCGTGCTGCTGTTCCTCGCGATCTGGTTCACGTTCGCCTATCTGCCGATGGCGCACATGGTCTGGTACTGGGACGGCCCGGATGCGATCACCGACGAGAAGTCACTCGAGGCAGTGACTGCAGCAGCGGGCTTCCTGTATGCCAAGGGTGCGCTGGACTTTGCCGGCGGCACGGTCGTGCACATCAACGCAGCCGTCGCAGGTCTGGTTGCGGCCTACGTGCTCGGCAAGCGTATCGGCTTCCGCCGCGAACCCATGCCGCCACACAACCTGGTGTTCACGATGATCGGCACATCGATGCTGTGGGTCGGCTGGTTCGGCTTCAACGTCGGCTCCAACCTGGAAGCCAACGGCGTGGCTGGCCTGGCGTTCGTCAACACGCTGGTTGCCGCCGCTGCCGGCGTCATGGCCTGGATGTTTGCCGAGTGGATCGGCAAGGGCAAGCCGAGCATGCTCGGCGCGGCCTCGGGCGCGGTCGCCGGGCTGGTGGCGATCACCCCGGCTGCCGGCTTCGTCGGCCCGATGGGTGCGATCATCATCGGCCTGGTGTCCGGCTTCCTGTGCCTGTGGGGCGTTTCCGGCCTCAAGCGCATGCTCGGTGCGGACGATGCGCTCGACGTGTTCGGCGTGCACGGTGTGGGCGGCATCACTGGCGCCGTCCTGACCGGCGTGTTCGCCTCGCCCTCGCTCGGCGGTGCAGGCATCTGCGACTACATCAAGAATGTCTGCGGCCAGCCCCTGGCCGGCGGCATCCTCGGGCAGGTGTGGGTGCAGATCGAAGGCGTACTGATCGCCGTCGTGCTTTCGGCGGTGGTCACCTTCATCGCACTCAAGATCGTCGACCTGATCGTCGGCCTCCGGGTGACCGAAGAAGCGGAGCGCGAAGGCCTGGACGTCAGCTCGCATGGCGAGAAGGCTTACAACTGATCGCATGCCGCGAACGAAAAACGGGCACCTTCGGGTGCCCGTTTTTTTCGTGCTGCGCGGCCGTGCTGGGCGGTCGTGCTACTCGGCCTTGATGCCCGCCTCGCGCACGACCTTGCCCCAGCGTGCAGTCTCGGCCACGATCAGCTTGCCGAATTCCGCCGAGGTACCCGGAGTGGCGACGGCACCCTCGCCTTCCAGTCGCTTGAGCATGTCCGGATTGGCCAGCGACGCATTGAGTTCCTTGTTCAGCCGCGCGATGACCGGCTGCGGCAGGGCAGCCGGACCGACGACGCCCCACCAGTTGATGGCTTCGTAGCCGGGCAGCCCGGCCTCGTTGATGGAAGGCAGGTCGGGCAGGGTCGCGTTGCGCTTCAGGCTGCCGACGGCGAGCGGCTTCAGCCGGCCTGACCGGATATGGCCCTGCATCTGGATCAGCGAGCCGATCGTCACCTGCGATTGACCCGCGATCACGTCGGTCATCGCCGGGCCACCGCCCTTGAACGGCACGTGCGTCATCTCGATCTTCGCCATCCGGGTGAACAGCTCGCCCGACAGATGCTGGAACGAACCGATGCCGGCCGAGGCCAGGTTGAGCTTGCCCGGATTCGCCCGCGCATAGGCGATCAGTTCCTTCACCGAGTTCACGGGCAACTGTGGATTGACCACCATCACGTTCGGGCCGCTGCCGACCTGGCCGACCGGTGCGAACGACTTGATGGAGTCGTACGACAGCTTGTACAAGGCCGGGTTGAACGCATGCGCGACCGACACGATCAGCAGGGTGTAGCCGTCGCCCGGCGCACGCGCAACCATCTCGGTGCCGAGCACGCCACCCGCACCGGCGCGGTTGTCGATGATGAACGGCTGGCCGATCCGGTCCTGCAGGTTCTGCCCGACGAGGCGACCGACGATGTCGTTGCTGCCGCCGGGCGCGAACGGGATCACGAGGCGGACCGGCTTGACCGGATAATCGGCTGCACCGGCGCCGCCGGCCAGCGTTCCCAGCAGCAGCAGGGCCGGAATCCGGGCAAGGGGATGCGGGCATGCCGCGCGGATAGCTGCGTTGCCGGTCGGGTGCCGGCCTTCGACGATCTGGCTCACGGGATCCTCCTTGGGTAATGGGGCGGAAGTCTACTACCGCGCGCGACGGGTGGACCGACTTCCCGCTGGAGTGCGACTCCTGCGTCGTACGGACGGGGCTTGCCCTTCTCTTTCCGGGAAACCGTGTTCCGTCATGACCGCGAACGCGCCGTCGCGGGTCAACCGGGGAAGTCGCCTGTCTGTCCTGTAACGAGGGCCGTCCACGCGATCGGCTACACTGACCGGCCGCCTGAAGTGATTATGCCCAGCCGATGTCGATGCCCATGCCGATTCCCGCCACGCCCGTCCCGAACCTGAAGACCGCGTTGTCCGGCCCGCTGCCCGACCTCGAAAAGCGCATCCTCGAATCGCAGCCGGCAATCGAGCACTGGTTCCGCAGCCAGTGGCAGGAGCACGAGAGCCCGTTCTACGGGTCGGTCGACCTGCGCAACAGCGGCTTCAAGCTGGCGCCGGTGGACACCAACCTGTTCCCCGGTGGTTTCAACAACCTGAACCCGGACTTCCTGCCGCTGTGCGTGCAGGCCACCCAGTCGGCGATCGAGAAGATCTGCCCGGAGGCCCGCGGCGTGCTGCTGGTACCGGAAAGCCATACCCGAAACCAGTTCTACCTGAAGAACGTCGCAGCCCTGACTACCATCCTGCGCGCGGCGGGGCTGATCGTGCGCATCGGCACGCTGCTGCCCGAAATCACCGCGCCGACCGACATCGCGCTCGACGACGGACGCTCGATCACCCTGGAACCGCTGGTGCGCATCGGCAGCCGGCTGACCGTGGCCGGCTTCGACCCCTGCGTCGTGCTGCTGAACAACGACCTCTCGGCCGGGGTACCGGAAGTGCTCAAGGGGCTCGACCAGTGGGTGCTGCCGCCGCTGCAGGCAGGCTGGACCACCCGCCGCAAGTCGCAGCATTTCGCCCATTACGATACCGTGGCAAGGGAATTCGCGGCGCTGCTCGAGATCGACCCGTGGCTGATCAACCCGCTGTTCGAGCGCTGCGGCAAGATCAACTTCAAGGAACGCCAGGGCGAGGAATGCCTGGCCGGCCATGTGTCCGAGATGCTGGCCGACATCAAGGGCAAGTACCGCGAGTACGGCATCGACCAGGAGCCCTTCGTGATCGTCAAGGCCGATGCCGGCACCTACGGCATGGGCATCATGACCGTACGCGACGCGAGCGAGGTGCAGCAGCTCAACCGCAACCAGCGCAAGAAGATGGCGGTGGTAAAGGAAGGGCTGGAGGTGCACGACGTACTGGTGCAGGAAGGCGTGTACACGTTCGAGAACGTCGATGGCGCGGTGGCCGAGCCAGTGGTCTACATGATGGATCACTTCGTGGTCGGTGGCTTCTACCGCGTCCACACCGAACGCGGCCAGGACCAGAACCTGAACGCACCCGGCATGAGCTTCGTACCCCTGGCGTTCAGGACGCCCTGCACGATCCCCGACCCGGGAGCCGCGCCCGATGCCGCCCCGAACCGTTTCTATGCCTACGGCGTGATCGCACGCCTGGCGCTGCTCGCCGCAGCGCGCGAGATCGAGACCCTTACCGCAACGCCGCAGTAGGCGGCATGTGACCACGGACGTGTTCCCGATTACCATGTACGCATGAAACTGCTGGTGATCGCCGACCCGCTGGCGACCTTCAAGACGCACAAGGACTCGACCTTCGCGATGCTGCGCGAGGCCGGGCGGCGCGGCCATCGGCTGTTCGCGATGGAGGCGCGCGAGATGGTCTTGCGCGAGCATACGGTGTCCGGCTTCGCGGCCGCCGTCACGCTGAAGGTACCCGGCGCCGATCCGTACGACTGGTTCGAGGCCTCTGCGCCGTCGCTCATGCCGCTGTCGGCCTTCGACATCGTTCTGATGCGCAAGGACCCACCGTTCGACAACGAATACCTGTACGCGACCCACCTGCTGGAACTGGCCGCCCGCCAGGGCGCGCGCGTGGTCAACGACCCGCGTACCATCCGCGACTTCAACGAGAAGCTGGCCGTGGCCCGCTTCCCGCAGTTCGCGCCACCGACGCTGGTGACCAGCCTCGAACCGGTGCTGCGCGAGTTCCTCGCCGAGCACGGCGACGTGATCTTCAAGCCGCTCGACGGCATGGGCGGCAGCGGCGTGTTCCGGGTGCGCACCGGCGACCCGAACCTCGGCGTGATCATCGAGACGATCACCGACCACGGACGGCGGACCATCATGGCGCAGCGTTACCTGCCCGAGATCGTCGACGGCGACAAGCGCGTGCTGCTGATCGACGGCGTGCCGGCGCCGTACGCACTGGCGCGGATACCGAAGGCCGGCGAGACGCGTGGCAACCTGGCAGCCGGCGGTACCGGCGTCGCCCGCCCGCTGACCGAGCGCGACCGCGAGATCGCACAGACCGTTGGCCCGGTGCTGCGCGATCTCGGCCTGACCCTGGTCGGCCTGGACGTGATCGGCACCCACCTGACCGAGATCAACGTGACCAGCCCGACCGGCATGCAGGAGATCGCGCAGCAGACCCCGTGCGATCCGGCGGCATTGATGATCGATGCGCTCGAGCGGCTTGCGGCGCGTCCGGCCCCCGGTACCGGTGCGCCCGGCGGAGCGAGCCTGTGATAGGCATCCTGATCATCGCGCACGGCACGCTCGCCGAGAGCCTGATCCACTGCGCGAGCCACGTGCTGGGCAAGCGGCCGATGCGCGTACGCCAGCTGGGCGTCACCATCCATGACGACCCGACGGCGATCCTGCCGCAGGCGCAGGATCTCGTCACCCACCTCGACGACGGCAACGGCGTGCTGATCCTCACGGACATCTACGGTGCGACGCCGTGCAACCTCGCGTCGAAACTGCTGCAGCCCGGACGGGTCGAAGGCATCGCGGGGGTGAACCTGCCGATGCTGATCCGTGCGCTCACCTATCGCGACCAGACGCTTGAACAGATGCTTGCCAAGGCGGTCAGCGGCGGCTGCGAAGGCGTCGTGCGCATGCCCCACACGCCTGACCGGGGAACCGGCCAGCCCAAAGGACAGTCCGATGCTCCGCACTGAGGTCGACATCGTCAACAAGCTCGGGCTGCATGCGCGGGCCTCGGCGAAGCTGACCCAGCTGGCCGGGCAATTCAAGTGCGAGGTCTGGCTGACCCGCGACGCCCGTCGCGTGAATGCGAAGAGCATCATGGGCGTGATGATGCTGGCTGCCGCGCGCGGGGTGCGCATCGGCATCGAGACCGAGGGCCCGGACGAGGCAGAAGCATCCACAGCGCTGACTGCGCTGGTCGCCGACCGTTTCGGCGAGGGCGAGTGACGTCGGCGATGGACCAGGCCGGGCTGACACCGGCGCCACACTGCCGTACGGACGGCAGCTCGGCCGAGGCATCGGCCGCAGCCGATGCAGCCGCGGCGCGGTCGATGCGCATGAGCTTCACGATGCACGGCATCGGCGCTTCGGACGGCATCGCGATCGGCCCGGCGCACCTGGTGTCCTACGCGACCCTCGAAGCGGTCCAGTACCTGGTTCCGGCCGGGGAACTCGCCAACGAACGCCAGCGCTTCGCCACCGCGCTTGCCAGGGTGCGCGACGAACTGACGCAACTGCGCGGCAGCATCCCGGCCGCAGCACCAGCGGAGTTCGGCGCGTTCATCGACGTGCACCAGATGATCCTGGCCGACTCGACACTGTCGCAGGGCCCGCTCGACCTGATCGACAGCCAGCAGTGCAATGCCGAGTGGGCGCTCAAGCTGCAACTCGACCTGCTGCTCGACCAGTTCGACGCCATCGACGACCCGTACCTGCGCGAGCGCAAGGGCGACATCCTGCAGGTGGTCGAGCGGGTGATGAAGGTACTGGTCGGCAAGCCTGGCTACATCCCGCGCGCAGCCACCGGCAGCGCACGCGCGATCCTGGTCGCCCACGACCTGTCGCCGGCGGACATGATCCAGTTCAAGCAGCTGCCCTTCGCCGGCTTCCTGACCGACCTCGGGGGCTCCACGTCGCACACCGCGATCGTCGCGCGCAGCCTGAGCATACCGGCCATCGTCGCGCTGCACCGCGCACGCGCGCTGATCCGCGAGAACGACCAGCTGATCATCGACGGCACGCTGGGCGTGGTGATCGTCAACCCCGATCCCGCCGTGCTGTCGGAGTACCGGCTGCGCCAGGAAGCACTCGGCATCGAACGGGCCAAGCTGCAGCGGCTGGCCACCAGGCCCGCGTCGACCATCGACGGCACCTCGATCGAGCTGCTCGGCAACATCGAAGGGCCGGACGACGTCGCGGACGTACGGCTGAACGGCGGCATGGGCGTCGGCCTGTTCCGCACCGAGTTCCTGTTCATGAACCGCGACGAACTGCCGGACGAAGACGAGCAGTTCGAAGCCTACCGGGCGGTTGCCCAGGCGATGGACGGCCTGCCCGTGACCATACGCACGCTCGACATCGGCGCCGACAAGACGCTGCGTGGCTCCGATCGCGCATCGGCCAACCCGGCGCTCGGCCTGCGCGCCATTCGCCTGTGCCTCGCCGACCCGCCGCTGTTCCACACCCAGTTGCGCGCGCTGCTGCGCGCATCGGCATTCGGCACGCTGAACATCCTGGTGCCGATGCTGTCGACGAAACAGGAACTCGCGCAGACGCTGGCCTCGGTGGCGCGTGCGCGCGCGAGTCTCGTCGATGACGGCATCTCCTTCGCGCCGAACGTGGCGATCGGCGGCATGGTGGAGATCCCCGCCACCGCGATCGCGCTCGACGTGTTCCTGAAGCACCTCGACTTCCTGTCCATCGGCACCAACGACCTCATCCAGTACACGCTGGCGATCGACCGCACCGACGATGCTGTCGCCCACCTGTACGACCCGCTGCACCCGGCGGTGATCTCGCTGATCGCGAGCGTCGCCGAGCGCGCGAACCGCGCGAAGGTGCCAGTCGCGGTATGCGGCGAGATGGCCGGCGACGTCGACCTCACCCGGTTGCTGATCGGGCTCGGCCTGCGGCAGCTGTCGATGCACCCCGCCTTCCTGCTCGAAGTGAAGCAGCGCATCCTGAAGACCCAGCTGTCGGACATCTCGTCGATGGCCCGCCGGATCGCGCATACCCGCGATCCCGACCGCATCCGCAGGCTGGTCGAACGGCTGAACGCCTGAGCCAGCCCCGGGGTCCCGGGACGTTTGACAGCCCCAGCCGTCCGGGGTTACCGTGCGCTCTGGCAGTACGCGCCGATTTGAGTTCAGCTTGCGGGCGCGTTACAAATGCGGCTAAAGAGAAATGTAGATTTCTCAGCCCCGGCCTGCGCAAGCAAACCGGGGCTTTTTCGTTGGTGGCCGGCACCTGCCGGCCCGTACTCAACCTTCCTGCCTGCCGCATGGATACATCCACCCAGGCCCGATCGGTCGGCGCCGTCACACCGCAGCGCGCAACCTTCAGCGAGCCGTTGCCGCTGCGCTGCGGACGTTCGATCGCGGCCTATGAGCTCGTCTACGAGACCTACGGTCAACTGAACGCCGACCGCTCGAACGCGATCCTCGTCTGCCACGCGCTGAACGCTTCGCACCATGTCGCGGGCTTTTACGCCGACGATCCAGGCAACGTCGGCTGGTGGGACAACATCATCGGGCCGGGCAAGCCGATCGATACCGACCGATTCTTCGTGATCGGCGTGAACAACCTCGGCGGCTGCTTCGGGTCGACCGGCCCGATGAGCATCGATCCATCGACCGGGCGTCCGTACGGCGCGAACTTCCCGCTGGTCACCGTCGAGGACTGGGTGGCCGCGCAGGCGCGGCTTGCCGACCACCTCGGCATCGAGCGCTTTGCAGCGGTGATGGGCGGCAGCCTCGGCGCGATGCAGTCGCTGTCCTGGACCCGGCAGTACCCCGACCGCCTGCGCCATGCGCTGGTCATTGCCTGTGCGCCGAACCTCTCCGCCCAGAACATCGCCTTCAACGAAGTGGCCCGGCAGGCCATCCTCACCGACCCGGAGTTCCACGGCGGCGACTACTATGCGCATGCCGCGACGCCGGTGCGCGGGCTGCGCGTGGCGCGCATGGTCGGGCACATCACCTACCTGTCCGACGATGCGATGGCCAGCAAGTTCGGGCGCCAGTTGCGCAACGGCAGCATCGGCTACGGCTTCGAACCCGAGTTCCAGATCGAGTCCTACCTCGGCTACCAGGGCGGCAAGTTCGCCGAGTATTTCGACGCCAACACCTACCTGCGCATCACCAAGGCGCTCGACTACTTCGACCCCGCGTTCGAATGCGGCGGCGACCTGTCGAAGGCAATGGCCGCCGCACGGGCCGGCTTCCTGGTCGTGTCGTTCACCACCGACTGGCGCTTCGCACCCGAGCGCTCGCGCGAGATCGTGCAGGCGCTGCTGCGCAACCAGCTCGACGTGACCTATGGCGAGATCGACGCGCCGCACGGCCATGACGCCTTCCTGCTCGACGACGCGCGCTACCATGCGCTGGTGCGCGCCTATGCCGATCGTATCCATGCCGAGATCACCGGGGGCGGGCAATGAAGGGCCCGCGCGCCGACTTCGCGGTGATCGCCGGGCGTATCAGCCGCGGTGCGAAGGTGCTTGACCTGGGTTGCGGCGACGGCTCGCTGCTGCGCCACCTGCGCGAAGCGCTCGACGTGCGCGGCTACGGCATCGAGATCGACGACGCGAAAATCCCGGCCTGCGTGAAGAACGGCATAAACGTGCTGCAGATGGACCTCGAGTCAGGCCTCTCCGGCTTCGATCCCGGGTCGTTCGACTACGTGGTGCTGTCCCTCACGCTGCAGGCGATGAAGAACAGCGAACGCATCCTGTCCGAGATGCTGCGCGTCGGCCGCGAGGGCATCGTCTCGTTCCCGAACTTCGGCTACTGGCGCAACCGCATCCAGCTCGCAATGGGCCGCATGCCGGTGAACGACGAATTCCCGCACCACTGGTACGACACGCCGAACATCCACCTGTGCACGATGACCGACTTCGAGGCGTTCTGCGCGCAGCACCACATCCGCATCCTGGAGCGCATCGCGCTGCATGAGGGCAACGAGGTCACGACGCTGCCGAACCTGCGCGGCTCGCTGGTGGTGTACCGGTTCGGGAGCGGTGCCAGCTGATCAGTGCGGCCAGCACGCAACAGGTGGTCCAGATGATCCAGGCGGACCACAGCACATGGCTTGGAAAGTGTGCACCGCGTGCCACCTGCGCCCATCCGCAGGCTGCCCCTGCAATGAGCACGCAGGCGAGTGCCATGCGCGCCCGCCCCGGCCGGCTGTCGCGCCAGCGGAAGTACAACGGCATGAACGCCAAACCGGTCACCGCATGGCCGGACGGGAAGCAGCGGGCCGGCCCGCCATCACCCGGTCCGGGCAGCAAGTGCGAGACATATGGAGAACCGCCGCCGAACATCGCGAGGTCGTACGGACAGCTGGTACCGCTGTAGTGCTTGAGGGTCGGCACCAGCAGCAGGCCGACGATCACCGCTGCGAACCAGTAGAGGCGCCAGATGCGGCAGGAACGCGCCCCCCGCAGGCGCAATGCATCGATGGCCAGCATGCAGAACACGATGGCAGCAACCCAGCGTGCGCCCTCGTGCATCACCGCACGCGTGAGCCAGGCCTCGCGCAGGGGAAAGCCGCCCGGCCCGCCATACCAGCGCGCAACCGCCAGGTCCGCATCGGACAGGTCCCAGGCGAGCACGACCAGCAGCGCCGCGATGCATACGGTGACATCGCGCCACACGGTCGGCGGCCGCGACGCGCCACTCACCGCGCCGCGCGGGCGATCTTCGACCCGGCCGGACTGCGACAGGCACGGGACAGGTCGAGCGCATCCACCTTCAGCGCAGTGCGAACGTCGAGCAGCCCGAGCACCGTGTGGAACAGGTGGTCGTGCGCCGCCGGCGACTTCGAGGCGCGCTGCAGGGCCGGCACCAGGCAATCGGCATCGAGCCCGGCACCGCGCTCGAAACCGTCGCCGAACCACCTGACCATCGGCACGCGGGTCTGAACGTCGGGTGCGATCGCATACGGCATGCCGTGCAGGAACAGCCCGCGTTCACCGAGCGACTCGCCATGGTCCGATACATAGACCAGCGCAGCATCGACCTGGCCCGCGCGCGCTTTCAGCTTGCCG
>CAIQON010000024.1 GCA_903873475.1 uncultured bacterium | reverse complement strand
TGTGCGACGAGCCGACCGCGGCGCTGGACGCGAAGACCGGGCATACGGTGATGGAACTGCTGCGTGCGGTCGCCGCTGCCCCCGGGCGCGCGGTACTGGTGGTGACCCACGACAGCCGGATCCATGAATTTGCCGATCGTATCGTGGAGATGGAAGACGGCCGCGTGCTGGGCGAGCGCATCCTGCATCGTCCGGAGGCCAACTGAGGGGGGCGTGGATGACTGACGAAACCTGGCAGCGGCGATTGCGCCGCCGTTCCGGGACGGCCGTGCTGCCGCTGATGGCGACAGGCCTGTTCGTGTTTGCGATGGTGTCTATCGTCGAGCCGGAGCGCACCCGGGCGGCACCGCCGGTGCCGCCGCCGGCGACTGGCTACGGCTCGACGATCGCCGGAATCGGGATTGTCGAGCCGGAGTCGGAACCGGTGGCGATCGCCAGCGAACTGGCCGGCGTCGTGCGTTCGGTCGAAGTGGTGCCCGGACAGGTCGTGAAGGCCGGCACGGTGCTGTTCCGCCTCGATGACCGCGCGCTGTCGGCAGCGCTGGACAATGCGAGCGCCGAAGCGCGCTCGGCGCTGGCCGAGCAGCGCGTGGCCGAGGCGGCGCTGCCGGTGGCTCGCGCGGGGTTGGCCGACGCCGAGGCGCGACTGGCGCTCTACGGCGCGGTCGACGATGCACGCGCGGTGTCCGGCGACGAGGTAGAGCGACAGCGCTTCGCGGTCGAGCGCGCGCGCGCGGCGCTCGCCCAGGCCAGCGCGCAGGCCGAGGCGGCGCAGGCCCGGGCCGAGCATGCCGACGCACGCGTGCGTTCGGTGCGCACCGACCTGGACCGCCTGCAGGTGCGCTCGCCGATCGATGGCCGGGTCTGGCGGCGCAACGTGCGCGCCGGCGAGTTCGCGCCGGCGGGCATCGCGGCTGAGCCGCTGATGGTCCTGGGATCGGACCGGGCACTCCAGGTGCGGGTCGAGATCGACGAGGAGGATGCTGGCCGCCTGCGTTCGGGCGCGCGCGCCGAAGGGCTGTTCCGCGGCGAACCGGGGCTGCGCATCCCGCTGGTATTCACCCGCATCGAGCCTCAGTTGCGCGCCCGGCGCGCTCTGTCCGGAGCGGCACAGAGGGTGGACAGCCGGGTGGTCGAGGTGCTCTATCGGTTCGAACCGGCCGGCGCCGGCGATACGCCGCTGCTGATCGGGCAGCGGATGGATGTGTTCATCGAAGCCGATTCCGGGAGGCGCCGGTGAACCGTTGGTGGCGGCCGCGACCGCGCGCGGCGCGCCCCGCAACCGAGGTGCGCCCTCGCAGAGGTGCTGCCGCTTCTGGCATGCTGTTGCCGATCGCGTTCGGCATCGCCGGTTGTGCATCGACGCCGAGCGGTGGACTCGAGCCCTTGCCGGCGATCCCGAGCGGGTGGACGCAGGTACACGATGCGACCACGACCGCGACCGGCACTGGCAGCGCCGGCGATGATCGTCCCGCCGCACGAAGGCCCGGCCCTGCAGACAACTGGTGGCTGGCGATCGACGATCCGCAACTGCATCGCCTGGTGGATGCTGCCGGCGACGTGGCCTCGGTGCGCCTCGCGCACGAGCGTCTGGCCGAGGCCGACGCTGCGCTGCGTGCGGCGAGTGCTGCGCTGGCACCGTCAGTCAACGGCAGCGTGTCCGCCAGCTTCAACGCGCCCGGCGACGGCGCTGTGCGCCAGTCGACACGCAGCACCGCCGCCGTGTTCGGATACGACTTCGATGTCTCCGGCGCAGGACGCGCGCGCGAGTCGGCGACGCGTGCGCTGGTCGAGTCGCGTACCGAGGCGGTAGCAGCCGCCCGCATCGCCGCGCGCGAGATGGCGGTGCGGTTGTATGCCGCCTTTGCCGGTGCTACGGAGAGACGACAGGCGACGCTGCTGGCTGTGCGTGCGCTGGAGGATGCGCTGGGGCTGGCCGCCGCGCGCACGCGTGCAGGACTGGGCACCGAGCTCGATATCGCGCAGGCCACGGCTGCGCTGGCCGCCGCGCGGGCGCAGTTGCCGCGGCTGGAGGCGGCACGCGACAGCGTACGGCTGGGGCTGGAAGCCTTGCTCGGCCACGTGCCCGGGACGCTTGCGCCGGCACTGGCACGCCTGGAGGCCACCCCGACTGTCGATGCCATGCCCTTGATGCGCACGCCGCTGCAGGTCGTCGCGTCCCGCCCTGACCTGCGCGCCGCAGAATACGAACTGGCGGCCGCCTCGGCCACGACGGCGGCCGCTGTGCGCGACCGTTGGCCAACACTCACGCTCGACGCGCAGATCGGTGTGCAATCGGTGCGCATTTCCGGTCCGCTGGTGGGCGACGGGCTGGCCTCGTCGCTGCTCGCAGGCCTCGCCGGACCGCTGTTCGATGCCGGCCGGCTCGCGGCCAGGGCCGATGCCGCGCGGGCACGCGAGCGCGCGGCGGCGATAGCCTATCGCCAGGCGGTGCTGGAGGCGCTGGGCGAAGTCGAGGACGGCCTCCAGCGTCTCGCGCAGGCGATGGCGGAGGACGGTCAGAACGCGGTCGCGGCCGATGCGGCAGCGGCGCGGGTGACGCTGACCCGGTCGCGCTGGCGAGCCGGCCTGGTGCCTTTCCTGGACGTCGTACTCGCCGAGCAGGCATTGCACGTAGCCAATGCCGAGCGTGCGCTGTCGCGCAGCCGCATGCTGGAGACATTCGCGCGCCTGTCGGCGGCGGTCGGGCTGGGCGGGGAGGCCGGAGGCTGATCCGGCGGCCAGCTCACTTCACCCGGATATTCGCGTCCTTCACCAGCGCGCCGAATCGCTCGCGCGCCTTCTGCTGGCTGGCTGCGAACTCGTCCGGCGTCGACGGTGTGGCCGGCTCGGCGGCCATGCTCGATAGCACCGCGCGTGCCTCCGGCGTCTGCATGATGCGGTTGATCTCGCGGTTGAGCCGCAGCACGACATCGCGCGGTGCTGCCGCTGGTGCATAGACGCCCGACAGCCATGCGATGGTCATGTTGGTGCCGGCTTCGATCATCGTCGGCGCGTTCGGGAACAGCGACGAGCGGGTCGTGGAGGGTACGGCCAGCAGGCGCACCTTGTCCGACTTGATGTGCTCGATGGCGGCGCCGAGGTCGAAGGTGAAGTCGATCTGGCCGCCGAGCAGGTCGACCATCACCTGCTGCGATCCCTTGTAGGCGACATGGACCACGTTGAGCTTCGCCTCGCGGGCAAGCATCTCGGTGGCAACATGCTGCAGGGTACCGTTTCCGGCTGACCCGTAATTGAGCTTGCCGGGGTTGGCGCGTGCATAGGCGATGAACTCGGGAAGTGTCTTCACCGGCAGCCCGGCACGCGTCACCAGGAAGATCGCGGCGCGCCCGGTGGGGGCGACCGCCGCGAGGTCCTTTGCCGGATCGGACGGCATCTCGTACAGGAAGGGGTTGATCAGGATGGTGCCGTCTGACGAATGCAGCAGCGTGTAGCCATCCGGGGCCGAGCGGGCAACCACGTCCAGGCCGATGTTGCCGCCCGCGCCGACCCGGTTCTCGACCAGCACCTGCTGGCCGAGCGCATCGCCCAGCCGGGGTGCCATCGAGCGGGCGATGACATCGGTGCTGCCGCCGGCCGCGAAGTTCACGATCATGCGGATCGGCTTCGCCGGCCACGCCTGTGCGTCGGCGTCGAACGGCGCGAGCAGAGCCGCTGCCAGCAGTGGCGGCAGCAGTGCCCGGAGTGTCCGGAGATGCGCCGTGGCGCAGGCGGTCGGGCGATCGTGCATTCGGGCATCCCCTCGGGTCGGCGATGCATCCAGCATAGCAGCGCGCCGGCGCCGCTGTCGATGTCGCGTTGACCTGCCCCCCCAGGGCAGCTTAAGGTTGCCGCCTGCGACGACACCAGGGCCATCCCATGCTCAAGAGCCACGGCAGGTACGACTACTCCCCGATCAGTGCGCGCCCGGACTACAGCTGGCCTGGCGGCAAGCGGCTGGCCGTCCACTTCTGCCTGAACGTCGAGCACTTCTCGTTCGGTGAAGGGCTCGGCAACGACTACAGCGTGCCGCAGCCGCATCCCAACGTGCGCAGCTATGCCTGGCGCGACTACGGCAACCGGGTCGGTGCATGGCGCCTGCTCGAGTTCGCCGAGGAATACGGGCTGCCCTATGCGCTGCTGATCAACAGTGCGTTGTACGACTACTGCCCGCAGCTCGTCGAGGCCTATGCCGCGCGCGGTGACGAGATCGTCGGCCACGGCCGCACCAACGCAGAACGGCAGAGCGAGATGCCGCTGGAAGAAGAACGTCGCTGCATCGGCGAGGCCACGGCGGCGATCGAGAAGCACTGGGGACGCAAGCCGCTAGGCTGGCTCGCGCCGTACATCGCGCAGACGCACGATTCGCTCGACCTGCTGAAGGCAGCCGGCTACCGGTACATGATGGACTGGTCGCTCGACGACCAGCCGGTATGGTTTCGCACGAAACACGGGCCGATCCTGTCGGTCCCCTATGCACACGAGCTGAACGACTCGGTCGAGGTGGTGTCGCGCAGGACCGGCTCCGAGGAACTGTGCAACAACCTGATCGCCCAGTTCGATGAACTGCTGGCCGAGTCGGCGCGGCGTCCGCTGGTGATGCCGATCGTGCTGCACAGCTTCGTGCTCGGCCAGCCTTATCGATTGCATCATTTCCGGCGCGTGGTCGAGCACATCCTGCGGCACCGCGACCGGGTCTGGCTGACCCGTCCCGGCGAGATCTGCGAGTACATCGAAGGCCTGCCTGCGGGTATCGTGCCCTGAGGGGCGGAAGGAAAACCAATGCGCATTGCAATCATGGGCGCCGGCGGTATCGGCGGGTACTACGGCGCGAAGCTCGCGGCGAGCGGCAATGAGGTGGCGTTCATCGCGCGCGGCGCGCATCTCGATGCGATCCGCGCGCGGGGCTTCTCGCTGGTCGGCCCGGCAGGGGACATCCACCTGCCGGAGGCGGTGGCCACGGATGACCCTTCGTCGCTGGCGCCGGTCGACGTTGTGCTGTTCTGCGTGAAGCTGTTCGACACCGAGGCCGCGGCGCAGGCGATCGAGCCGCTTCTCGCGCGCGGCGGCGTCTGCATCAGCCTGCAGAATGGCGTCGACGGACAGCACCGGATCGGCGCGGTGGTCGGTGCCGATCGCGTGCTCGGCGGGCTCGCGTTCGTCTCGGCGGTGATCGAGGCTCCCGGCACCGTCCGCTACAACTCGGCCAATCCGGCGCTCGAGTTTGGGGAGGCCGACGGCAGCCAGTCCGACCGCACAGTACGCTTCCGCGATGCCTGCATCGCTGCCGGCTTCGGCGCGACCGTGGTGAAGGACATCCGCGCCGCGCAGTGGAACAAGTTCATCGGCCTGAGCACGAATGCTGCGCTCACGGCACTGGCCCGCCGCCCGGCGGGTGTCGTGTACCACGATCCCGACCTGCTCGAGATCGCGCGCCAGGGTTTTGCCGAGGCAGCCGCGGTTGCACGCGCAGTCGGCATCGAACTGCCAGCCGACATCGTCGAGCAGCTGGTGAAGAAGCACCAGGGATTCCCGGCCGACATGTACGCGTCGATGTACCACGATCTCAGCCGCGGCAAGCGGCTGGAGCTGGAAAGCCTTTCCGGGCTGGTGGTGCGCAAGGGGCGCGAACTCGGCGTGCCGACGCCCGTGCATGCGATGGCCTATGCCTGCCTGAAGCCGTTCCTCGAGGGTGTTGTCCGCTGAGGCGGGCACACTGCTTCATCCGGCTGCGTCCGCATGTATCCGGCGATCTGTCCGAAGTGCACGACGGCGCGCGTGCGCGGACCTGACGGACCGGTACGGTCGTGCATGCAATGCGGACTGGTGTTCTCCAAGTGGATCGACGCACGGTCCGGACGTAGCACCGATGTCGATGACGATGAGGTCGATGCGGGCCGACCCGCATGGCTGGACGGACCTGTCGCCGGGTTCCTCGCGCGGTTCATGGTGCCGCCGCAGTCGATGGGCAAGGCCTCGCGTATCGCCCACGGACTGCTTCTGACAGCGCTGTTCTGCTACAGCTGGACGTTCATCCTGGGCGACGTGCGCACGGCGGACGCATGGAACGGGTTTCTGCATGGCGTGAACCTGGTGTTCCACGAAGCGGGACACCTTTTCATGATGCCGTTCGGCCGATTCATGCATGTGCTCGGGGGCACGCTCGGGCAGCTGGCGATGCCGCTGGTCGTGTGCATCGCCTTCGTCGTCAGCCGCGGTGACACGGTGGGCGCATCGGTCGGCCTCTGGTGGTTCGGCCAGAGCCTGACCGACTGCGCGCCCTACATCGCCGACGCGCGCAAGCTCGATCTGCAGTTGCTCGGGGGAGGCACTGGCGCCGACCGCGATGGACATGACTGGGAGTACCTGCTGCACACGCTGGGTCTGGCCCAGTACGACCTTTTCCTGGGCAGCCTTGCCAAGTACACCGGGGGGGCGATCATGCTGCTCGCGGCGGCCTGGGGCGGGTGGATGCTCTGGCGGGCGCAGACGGACGGGGCACGGCCGGCCGACATCTGAATCCGGGCGGCGTGCGAAACGGGAAAGTCTTCAGACCGGGTCCGGCAGCCCGTCGAAAACGCGGATGATGCCTTCGCCGAACGCCGAGCCCAGCCCGTCGAAGTAGGCGTCGTTCGGCGGGTAGCGCCGGCGGAAGTCGACCTGCAGGCTGTCGCGACGGTAGATGAGCAGGTCGATCGGCATGCCCACGGTGACGTTGCTGCGCAGCGTCGACGCGAACGAGATCAGCGCGCATTTCGCCGCCTTGCCCAGTGGCGTCTCGGCGGTCACCACCCGGTCGAGCATCGGCTTGCCGTACTTCACTTCGCCGATCTGGAAGTAGGGTGTCTCGCGCGTCACTTCGATGAAGTTGCCGGCGGCGTAGATATTGAACAGACGGGGCGCCTCGCCGGCGATCTGCCCGCCGAGGATCAGCGAAACGGTGAACTCGTAGCCGAACTCGCGCAGCGCGGCGCCGTCGAGCGTGTGGACTTCACGCACGGTGTCGCCGATCAGCTGGGCGACATTGAACATCGTGGTGGCGTTCCACAGGTTCACCTGGCTGGCGACATGCAGGCGCTCGTTCAACAGGTTGATGACCTTCTGCGTGATGGCCAGGTTGCCGGATACGAGCAGAACGATGACCCGGTCGCCCGGTCGCTCCCAGACAGCCATCTTCGGCACCACCGCGATATGGTCCGGCCCGGCATTGGTGCGGGTGTCGGATGCGAACACGATCCCGTCGTCGACGTGCAGCGCGCAGCAATAGGTCATGGTTGCCGTGAGCCGGTGCCGCCGACGCTTTCGGTCGCCGGCGCGGCACCTGCGGTATCGAGGTTGAGCACGTCCACTGCGACCTTCATCGTCATGCGGCCACCACCGAAGATGATGCCCTTCAGCGGGCTGACGTCGGAATAGTCGCGGCCCCAGGCCACGGTGATGTGCTGGGTCTCGGGTACCTGGTTGTTGGTCGGGTCGAAGTCGACCCAGCCTGCGCCCGGCACGAACACCGAGAACCAGGCATGCGACGCATCGGCGCCGACCAGCCTGGGCTTGCCGGGCGGGGGCAGCGTCTCGATGTAGCCGCTGACGTAGCGGGCGGGCAGCCCTTGCGATCGGATGCATCCGATCGCAAGGTGCGCGAAATCCTGGCACACGCCGCGCCGGTGCTCGAGGACCTGGGTCAGCGGCGTGGACAGCGTGGTGAACTCAGGGTCGTAGCGGAAGTCGCGGTGGATGCGCTCCATCAGGTCGTGCACCGATTCGAGCAGCGACCGGCCACGCGCGAAACTGCCCGCCGCGTACTCGGCCAGCCCGGGTTGCGTCTCGACCAGCGGCGAATCGAGCACGAAGTCGCGCGCCATCAGCGACTCGGCATCGATCGACTGCATCAGGATGCCGCGGCTGTTCTCCCACGACTCGCCTTCGAACAGTTCGTGGCGGCCGGTGCGGGGCTCCACGGCGACCTCGCTGGTCGCGGTGACGGTGAGCGACCGGTGCGGCTGGTCGATGGAAAAGCTGGCCACGCGGTTGCCGAAGTAGTCGAGCCGCTCACGGTAATCGGACGGCGGCGGGTCGATCGCGAGTGACGATGCAGCGGCGACCTGCCGAGGTACCGCACGCGGCAGCAACCGCACCTCGTTGTAGCCGCTGTCGACGGGTTCGGCGTAGTGGTACTCGGTCCTGTGGCTGATACGGTAGTTCATCGCGTGCCGCTCAGCTGTTCTCGATGCGCGCCTGGGCGAGTTGCCGGCTCTCGCGCAGGTGGGCGAAGTACTGCGCCGCGATCACCTCCGACAGGCGGGTGAGCAGGTGCGTGACGCGCGCCATCGTCTGGTCGAGGTCATGGCGCAGCACCGATCCCGGGCCGGATTGCACCAGCCGGTCGAGGCTGACCAGCCGCAGCTGGGTGACCGCTTCGAGTGCCAGCCGGTCACGCTCGCAGAGCTCCGATCCGCCAGCGGCTGCTGCGGGGTCGGCCGGCAGCCCGGACAGCGCCTCCTGAAGGCGCAGCAACTGGTGGATCAGCCCGCGCGGGTTGTTCGCGTCGAGCAGCATGAGCTCCAGCACCGTACGTACTTCGAGGTACGAGCGGTAGCGCTGGCGATAGGTGAGGATGCTCTCTCCGGTGGACAATACTGCGTCGAGCAGCAGTGCCTCGACCGCTGCGTCGGTGTGCAGCGCGACGGTGGAACGGGTCAGCGAAGCGAGCAGCAGCGAGCGTTCGATGCGCCTGCCCATGTCGAGGAACCGCCATGCCTGGTCGCGCATCAGCCGGTCGCTGGTCAGTCCGTTGAACGCGGCCAGCGAGACCACGATCTGGTTCAGATGCTCTGACAGGTTCTCGATGGTCACGCCGTTGCGGTGGCGCAGGGTCGCGAGCTGGGTGTCTATCGTGTCGAGCACGCGCCAGGAGTCCGACGACCAGAAGTCGCGGATCGCATGCGCCGAATGGATCAGTGCCTGCAGCGACTGGGCCAGGCTGCCGCTGCGTGTGGCATCGCACGCCACCGCCAGCAACTCGTCGTCGGGCTGCTGCAGTCGGGCGTCCTCGGCCATGAAGCCGGGATAGGTCGCGGTGAAATGGGTGAGCGAGCGCAGCAGTGCGTGCAGGCACTGCGCATGCTCAGGATCGTCGTACTGGAGCGCTTCGTCGTACTTCTGCAGGATCGTGCCCAGCAGGCGGGCCGTGCCTTCAGCCCGTTCTGCGTACCGGCCCAGCCAGAAAAGGTTGTCTGCCGCGCGCGAGGACAGCGGTACCCGGTTGCCCGAGGTCATCTGTTCGCGGGCCGGCTGCAGCCACAGCGTGACCTGCTGTTCCGGCTCGGAGGCAAGAACCCAGGTGTCCTTGCTGCTGCCGCCGTACTGGTTGCTCACCAGGGGGCTGCCATTGCTCGAGGCGACACGGGTCAGGCCGCCCGGCATCACCGCGTAGTCGGCGTCGCGCGCGACGAGGAAGGTGCGCAGCATGGCCGCGCGCGGCTCGATGCCGTTGTCCGACAACGTCGGCGTGGCGGACAGGCGGGCCAGTTCCTGGCCGACGTAATTGCGCGGCTGCGCGGCGATCTGCGCACGCAGCCGGTCGAGCTCGGCGCGACTCATGCTCGGGCCGAGCAGTGCACGCTCGCCGCGCGCGCGCGACAGGGGCTTGATCACCAGGCGTTCGAGGTTGGCCAGCACATGCTGCAGTTCGGACGGGTTGCCACACCACCAGGTCTGCACCGAGGACAGGCGCAGCGTCTGGCCGAGGAAGTGGCGCGCGATGGCTGGCAGGAACGCCAGCAGCGCCGGGTTCTCCAGCAGCCCGCTGCCGAGCGGATTGGCGATCGACACGCTGCCGCGCCTCACGCATTCGAGCAGCCCGGTGACGCCCAGGCGCGACTCGGGCCGCAGTTCGAGCGGATCGCACCAGTCGTCGTCGACACGGCGGATGATCACGTCGACCGGCTGCGGTTCGGCCAGCGTACGCTGCCAGACGCGGCCGTTCTTCACCATGAGGTCGTCGCCCTGTACCAGCGGGTAGCCGAGGTAGCTCGCGAGATAGGCATGCTCGAAGTAGGTCTCGTTGCGCGGCCCGGGCGTGAGGATCACGATGCGCGGCTCGCGGCTGGCCCGCGGCGCGATCGAGACCAGCGTCTGGCGCAGCGCACGGAAGAACACCGCGACCCGGTGAACCCGCGAATCGCGGAACAGCGACGGCAGGATGCGCGTGATCACCATCCGGTTCTCGAGCGCGTAACCGGCGCCCGACGGGGCCTGTGTACGGTCGCCAAGCACCCACATCTGGCCGTCGGGCCCCCGGGCGAGGTTCGCCGAGTAGAGGATCAGCTGCCGCTCGCCAGGCAGCCTGGCGCCGTCGCACTGGCGCAGGAACCCTGCATGGCCGAATATCAGTTCCGGCGGCACGAGCCCTTTCCTGAGCAGTTCGCGCGGCCCGTACAGGTCGCGCAGGATCAGGTCCATCAGCTCGGCGCGCTGGATCAGGCCGCTCTCGATGCCCGCCCATTCGTTGCTGCCGATGACCAGCGGGATCGGATCGAGATCCCAGACGCGGTTGTAGCCGTCGGGATCGTCGTAGACGTTGTAGCTGACCCCGTTCTCGCGCAGCAACCGGCTCGCTTCATCGCGCCGGCGCCGCAGCTCGGCCGCGCCCAGGCCCTGCAGCGCGCGCGACAGGTATTCCCAGTGCGGGCGGACCGTGCCGTCGGCCGAGCGTGTCTCGTCGAACAGGTATGCCGTGGGCACGTACCAGGGTTCGGACGAAGGCTTCGGGGTGACTGCTGGATCGGCGCGGGCGTCCGTCGACATCGGTGCGGGCGAATGTGGCGTGAAGGACTGAATGACTGAAGGACCAGACCGCGTCAGTCTAGCACCGCAGCCCTTTCGCGCGGGTCATCGACGCAGGTCGAGGGTGTGTGGAAAGTCAGGGTCGGATTCCGCCGGCGGCGGTGCCATTGGGCGGGGTGCATGCTTCGGCAGGAAGCCCCCGGCCTCCGGCGGTGGCAGGTCGCCTGGCGTGTGTCCGTAGGCCCAGAAACGCGACACCCGGCGCGACTCGGCTTCGAACGCATTGACCGGGAAGGTCTCGTAGCTGCGTCCGCCCGGATGAGTCACATGGTACCGGCAGCCCGCGACCGCGCGTCCGTTCCAGGTATCGATGAGGTCGAACGTCAGCGGCGCATGCACGCCGATCGCCGGATGAAGGGCAGACGGCGGTTGCCATGCGCGGTAGCGTACCCCTGCGACATACTCGCCGCGGCTGCCGGTGGAGCGCAGGGGCACGCGGCGCCCGTTGCAGGAGACGACATAGCGCGAATCCGTGAAGCCGGTCGCCTTCACCTGCAGGCGCTCGACCGATGAATCGACATAGCGCGCCGTTCCGCCCGCGGAGACTTCCTCGCCGAGCACATGCCAGGGTTCCGTGGCCGCGCGCAGCTCGAGTTGCAGGTCGCCGCTGACCAGCGTGCCGTAGTGCGGGTAGCGGAACTCGAAGAACGGTGCCAGCCAGTCCATCGAGAACGGGTAGCCGGCGGCCTGCAGGTCGGCAACGACGTCGGCCATGTCCGAGCGGACGTAGTGCGGCAGCATGAAGCGGTCGTGCAGTTCCGTGCCCCAGCGCACCAGCGGACGCTGGTAGGGATCCTTCCAGAAGCGGGCGATCAGTGCGCGCAGAAGCGCGGCCTGCACCAGCGCCATCTGCGGATGCGGCGGCATCTCGAACGCGCGCAGTTCGACCAGCCCGAGGCGGCCGGTCTCGCCGTCGGGCGAATAGAGCTTGTCGATGCAGAATTCCGTACGGTGCGTGTTGCCGGTGCTGTCGATCAGCAGGTTGCGCAGCAGCCGGTCGACCAGCCACGGCTGTGCCACGTCGCCGGTGGGCAACTGGCGGAACGCGATCTCCAGCTCGTACAGGCTCTCGTTGCGCGCCTCGTCCACGCGCGGTGCCTGGCTGGTCGGCCCGATGAACAGGCCCGAGAACAGGTAGGACAGCGACGGATGGTTCTGCCAGTAGCTGACCAGGCTGCGCAGCAGGTCGGGACGGCGCAGGATCGGACTGTCGGCCGGCGTCGCGGCACCGATCGTGATGTGGTTGCCGCCACCGGTACCGGTGTGCCGTCCGTCGAGCATGAACTTCTCGGTGGCCAGCCGCGCCTCGCGCGCCTCCCGGTAGAGTGCCTGCGTGTTGTCGACCAGTTGCGTCCAGCTCGAAGCCGGATGGATGTTCACCTCGATCACGCCAGGATCCGGCGTGACCGGGAGCCGCACCAGCCTGGGGTCGCGTGGCGGCGGATAGCCTTCGATCACCACCGGCAGGCCGAGCGCCGCGGCGCTGGCCTCTATCGCCGCGACCAGGTCGAGGAAGTGCTCGAGGTAGGCCAGCGGCGGCATGAAAACGTATAACCGGCCCTCGCGCGGCTCGATGCAGAGCGCTGTGCGCACGGCATCATTCGGCTGGTGGCTGGCGCTGCTGCGCGCCGGTGCCGCCGCCGGAATCCGTGTGCCGGTGGGCCGGGTCGCAGCCCGGGCGCCCGCAGGCTGGGGGGCGCGCATGTGGCCATATTCAGGCAGCCCTGGCAGCGGCTGCATCAGCGAGCGTTCGATGAAGGGCAACCGCTGTTCCGGCGTCAACTGCGGGAGGGCTTCGAGCGGCAGGCGGTAGCCCATCGCTGAATCGCCGGGCAGCAGGTACATGTGTCCGCGACGGAAGGTCCAGCTGCCGCTCAGCCAGCGGTTGCGCGCCGTGTCCCATGCCAGCGGCAGCGCGAAGCCGGTTGCCTCGCCCAGGCCGCGTTGCAGCAGGCGCGCCAGCCGCTGCCGTTCCAGCGGATCTTTCAGGTTCGCGGACAGCGGATCGACGTTGTCGGGCAGGTTCTGCTCGGCATGGATGTAGTACAGCGTGTCTTCGTGCCCGGGCTGCAGGTAGACCGTCGGCAGGCCCAGGCGTTCGGTGAGTTCCTGTGCAAACGCCTCCGCTTCCCGAAGACCGTGGCCGTGGTCCTTCGTCGTGTCGGCGAGCAGCGATGCGTCGTGCCACACCGGGCGGCCGTCGGTTCGCCAGAACACGGCGAGCAGCCAGCGTGGCAGCGGCTCGCCGGGATACCACTTGCCCTGGCCGTGATAGAGCATGCCGCCGGGGCCGAAGGTCTCGCGCAGCCGCCGCACGAGCACGTTCGCGCGCTCGCGCTTGGCGTCACCGTCGGCAGCGATGGTCCATTGCGGCGATTCCATGTCGTCGATCGACACGAAGGTGGGCTCGCCGCCCATCGTCAGGCGTACATCGCCCGCCTGCAGGTCGGCGTCGACCTGCAGGCCGAGCGCGTCGATGCTCGACCACTGGTCGGCCGAGTATGGCCGCGTGACGCGCGGATCTTCATGGATGCGGGTGACCGTGTTCACATGCTCGAAGGTCACGACCTTGCATTCGTCGGTGAAGCCGGTCACCGGGGCGGCGCTCTCCGGGTCGGGCGTGCCTGCGAGCGGGATATGTCCCTCGCCGGCAAACAGGCCGGAGGTGGGATCGAGGCCTACCCAGCCCGCACCTGGGATGTACACCTCTGCCCATGCATGCAGGTCGGTGAAGTCCTCGGTCGGCCCGCCAGGGCCTTCCAGGGGCTTCTGGTCGGCGACCAGCTGCACCAGGTAACCTGACATGAAGCGGGCGGCGAGTCCCATGTGCCGCAGCACCTGCACCAGGACCCAGCCAGTATCGCGGCAGGACCCCAGTGCGCGCTCGAGCGTCTGCTCGCAGGTCTGGACGCCCGGTTCCATCCGGATCGTGTAGGCCACGTCGCGCGCGAGGCGCTGGTTGACCGCGACCAGGAAATCGACGGTGCGCATGCGCGACCGGTCGACGCCGTCGAGCCATCTGCGCAGGTGCGGGCCGGCTTCGCGTATCTCGAGGTAGGGCGCGAGGTCCTTCCGGAGGTGCGGCTCGTACTCGAACGGAAAGTGCTCCGCGGCCTCTTCGAGGAAGAAGTCGAACGGATTGATCACCGTCATGTCCGCGACGATGTCGACCTGTATCGACAGTTCGAGCGTGCGCTCGGGGAACACGACTCGACCGAGGTAGTTGCCGAACGGATCCTGTTGCCAGTTGAGGAAGTGCGGCTCGGGCGTGACGCGCAGCGAATAGCTCTCGATCGGCGTGCGCGAATGCACGGCCGGGCGCAACCGCATCACGTGCGGCGAGAGCGCGACCGGACGGTCGTAGCGATAGAGCGTCTTGTGATGGAGCGCGACACGGATGGTCATGAATCAGGTGATCCCGGGTGTGGCGGCCGGCCCCGTCAGGAAGTATGTCGCGCTGATCCGGTCGTGCAGCGTGCCGAAGCCGATCTGCAGTTCGTCGGTGTAGCGATGGAGGGCCTGGCGGTCGAAGCGGTCGAAGTCGACATGCTCGAGATCATCGACCAGCTTGCGGATGTCGCGCGTGATCGCGCTGCTGCGCGGCAACCGCCGCAGCAGCGTGTCCATCTGCGCGAGGCAGAAGCCGATCGAGCGCGGAAAGCGGGTATCGGTCAGCAGGAAGCGCAGTACCTCGGCATGGCTGACCGGGCCGCGCACGGTCTGCCGGTACACCTGGTAGCCCGACAGCGAGCGCAGCACGCTCATCCACTGGATCGCCTCGAAAGGCGCGAGGTCGGCGGCGCCGTCATCGGATTTGACGCTGCCGTCTAGCAGGTTGGCCGAACGCACGTCGATGATGCGCGTGGTCATGTCGGCGCGCTCCAGCGCCAGGCCCAGGCGAAGGAAGTCGTACGGATAGTCGCGCGCCATCGTGCCCGACAGCGTGCCCGACAGTTGCTGGGCGCCGCGGATCACCGCTTCGAGGTAGTCGTAGCGCCGTCCCTGTGCGAGCGAGTTGCCGGCATCCTGCTTCGCGCGCAGGTAGAGTTCGTTGATCTGTTCCCACGCTTCGCGCGGCAGCAGGTCGCGCAGCAGGCGCGCGTTTTCTCGCGCACAGGCGAGCGAGGACAGGATGGAGCCCGGGTTCTTCTCGTCGGCGATCAGGAAGCGCACCACGTTGCGTTCGTTGATTTCCTTGTACAGATCGGCGAACAGGTCGGAGTAGCCGGTGATCGCGATCAGCGGTGCCCAGCCGAAGGTGTACTTGCGCGGCAGGTCGAGGAGCAGGTTTGCATGCACGTTCGCCAGCCTGGCGCCGTCTTCCGCCCGCTCGACATAGCGGCCCAGCCAGTAGATCGATTCAGCGTGCCCGGAGAGCATCGTGCTCGCTCCAGGCGGGTGGCGGGACGCTGCGGCGGCGGTTCATGGGGTCAGCTCGCTTCATGGTCGACGATCCAGGTGTCCTTGCTGCCACCGCCTTGCGACGAATTGACCACGGTCGAGCCCTTGCGCAAGGCGACGCGCGTCAGGCCACCGGTGGTCACGTAGGTCGACCTGCTCGACAGGATGAATGGACGCAGGTCGACGTGGCGCGGCTCGACATGGTCTTCGACCAGCGTGGGCGCGGTCGACAGCGTGAGCATCGGCTGCGCGATGTAGTTGCGGGGGTCGCGCCTGATGTGGCGCGCGAAGTCCTCGAGCTCCTTGCTGCCGGCCTGCGGACCGATCAGCATGCCGTAACCGCCGGACTCGTTCGCCGGCTTCACCACGAGCCTGGCGAGGTTCGCCAGCACGTACTCGCGTTCCTTGCGGTCGACGCACTTGTACGTGGGCACGTTCGGCAGGATCGCCTCCTCGTCGAGGTAGTAGCGGATCATCGCGGGCACGAACGCGTAGACGACCTTGTCGTCCGCCACGCCGGCCCCGGGCGCATTCGCCAGCCCGACCTTGCCGTTGCGCCATGCGCGGAACAGGCCCTTCACGCCGACCACCGAATCGGCGTTGAACGACTCCGGATCCAGGTAGAGGTCGTCGATCCGGCGGTAGATGACGTCCACGCGCTCCAGGCCGGTGATCGCCTTCTTGTACACGCAGTCATCGGCGCCGACCACCAGGTCGGAACCCAGGCAGAGCTCCGCCCCCATCTGCTGCGCGAGGTACGCATGCTCGAAGTACGCGGAGTTGTGGATGCCCGGCGTGAGCACTACCACCTCGGGGCGGCGACCTCGGCGCGGCGACAGCGAGGACAGGCAGTCGAACAGCTGCGACGGGTAGTCATCGACCGGCAGGATCGTGCTGTTGGAGAAGAGCTCGGGGAATACCCGTTTCATCACCAGCCGGTTCTCCAGCATGTAGGAGACGCCGGAGGGCACGCGGAGGTTGTCTTCGAGCACGTACATCGTGCCGTCGCGGTCGCGTACCAGGTCGGAACCGCAGATGTGCGCCCAGATGCCGTGCGCCGGAGTCGCCCCGACGCACTGCGGGCGGAAGTTCCTGGAGTCTGCGAGCAGTTCGGCCGGGAACACCTTGTCCTTGACGATCCGCTGGTCGTGGTAGATGTCGTCGATGAACAGGTTCAGCGCCTCGACCCGCTGGCGCAACCCGCGTTCGATGCGCGCCCACTCGTTGCGTGCAATCACGCGCGGGATGATGTCGAACGGCCAGGCACGGTCGATCGAGCCGCCTTCCTCGGAGTAGACGGTGAAGGTGATGCCGAGGTTGCGGATCGCCAGGTCTGCCGCGGCGCGCCGGTCGCGTACCTCCTTCTCGCTCAGTGAAGCGAGGTAATCACAGAGGCTGCTCGCCACGGGACGAACCTCGCCAGGCGCGGCGAGCAGCGTGTCGTACACGCCGCGGGCGGGGTAGGTCTTCCAGTTGATAGCCATGTCGAAAGGTTACCCGCGGTGACCAAGCAGAAAACATGCCTGTATTTTTTGCATTCTAGCGGGTTGAGCGGCTCTGGCACAGTCGACTGTCAAATGTCGTCGCGATGCATCCGCGGTTTTCACCTTATGCTTCGACGATGAATTCCGGAACGTCGCAACTGGATCTTTTCGGTCAGCCTGTGCCTGCTGCCGGCGAGGGCGAGGGCACCGTGCCGCGCGCGGCGCGCCCGGCCGGCGCGATCGGCCCTGCACCGGCCTTGCCCGCATTGATCGAACTGGGGCAGGCGCTCCCGCCCACGCTCTACCTCGGCACCTCGTCCTGGTCTTTCCCGGGATGGGCCGGCCTGGTCTACGACCGCAGCGCAGATCCGTCCAGGCTGTCGCGCGACGGACTTGTCGCGTATGCGCGTCATCCCGTGTTGCGCGCGGTGGGAATCGACCGGACCTTCTATTCGCCATTGCCGGCAGCAGCGTTCGCGCGCCACGCCGCGCAGGTGCCGGACCATTTCCGTTTCCTGGTCAAGGCGCCGTCGGCCTGCACCAGCAGCGTCGTGCGCAGCGATGGTGCACCGGCGGTGGCCAATGACCAGTTCCTGGACGAGCGAGTGGCCATCGACCAGTTCGTTCGGCCCGCACTCGAGGGCCTTGGCCGGAAGGCGGGCCCGCTGGTGTTCCAGTTCTCGCCACTGGGCCGGGCATGGACGCGCGTGCCACAGCGCTTCGCCGATGCCCTCGACGGATTTCTCGGCGCGGTGCGCGCTGAAGAACCCGATGCGCTGCTGGCGGTCGAGGTGCGCGATCCGGAGGTGCTCGAGCCGGCGTTCTTCGCCGCCCTCGCCGGGCATCGCGTGCGCTACTGCATCGGCGTGCATGCGCGGATGCCATCGGTCCAGGAGCAGGCGCAACGAGCCCGGCAGGTCGGGCCCGGCGCGCTGGTCGTGCGCTGGAACCTGCATTCCGGGTTCGGCTATGACGAGGCAAAGGCGCGCTATGAACCGTTCGACCGCCTGGTCGACGAAGACCCGGTGGCGCGGACGGCGCTCGCAGCGCTGGCCTTCGAGACCCTGGGCGCGGGCGAGTCCGTGTACGTCATCGCGAACAACAAGGCCGAGGGCTCGGCGCCGTTGACGCTCACCCGGTTGGCGGAAGCGGTGCGCGGGCGCCTTCAGGCCCGAGTCGATGCAGGGCCGGTGGGATAATCGCGACATGGCCACCGACGAACTGATCCAGCCAGCGCAATCGACGACCGACGACTGGGCACTGCACGCCGCCGCCCTGTTGCGCGAGCAGGGCCGCCTCGCGGCGACCCCGGGTGCGCAGATCGAGGCGGCGCTGGCCTGGGCTGCGCTGCGCTATGGCGACCTGCGGCTGCCGGTCGGGACGCTCAGGTCGGCGGCCGCACTCGATGTCGCACAGGTCCTGGCCACGATCGGCGCCGATCCGGCCAGCCGCCTGGCTGCGCTGCTCGCCTGGCTGCCGCTCGACAGCGGCAACGCGCGCGAAGCGCTGCGCCAGCGCGCCGGGGCGGAGGTGCTGGCGCTGGTCGAGGGCACGGCGCGGCTCGATGCGATCCAGACGCTGTCCGAGGTTGGCGAGGCCGGCACTACGCCGGCGCAGCAGGAGTCCCTGCGCAAGATGCTGCTGGCGATGGTGCAGGACATCCGCACCGTGCTGATCAAGCTGGCCCAGGAACTGGTGACCCTGCGCACGCTCACCCGCCATCCCGACGAGGCACTGCGCCAGCGCCACGCGCGGGTGACGCTCGACCTGTTCGCGCCGCTGGCCAACCGGCTGGGCATCTGGCAGCTCAAGTGGGAGATGGAAGACCTCGCCTTCCGACTGTCTGACCCGGCCACGTACAAGCGCATCGCCAGGCTCCTCGACGAGAAGCGTGCGGCGCGCCAGCAGATGGTCGACGAGGTGATACGCATCGTGCGCGAGGACCTCGCGGCTGCCGGCATCGCCGCGCAGGTGACCGGCAGGCCGAAGCACATCTACAGCATCTGGCGCAAGATGGGCCGCAAGGGTGTCGAGTTCGGCGACCTGTACGACGTGTTCGGCGTACGCGTGCTGGTCGACGAGGTGAAGGACTGCTACGCCGCGCTCGGGCTGGTGCACAACCGCTGGACGCCGGTGCCGAAGGAATTCGACGACTACATCGCCAAGCCCAAGGGCAACGACTACCGGTCGCTGCATACCGCCGTCATCGGTCCCGGCGACCGGGCGGTCGAGGTACAGATCCGCACCCACGGCATGCACCAGCATGCCGAGCTGGGCGTGGCCGCGCACTGGGCCTACAAGGAGGCCGGCAGCAAGGCCGCCAGCAGCGACTACGACCAGCGCATCGCGTGGCTGCGGCGCGTGCTCGACTGGCGCGACACCGTCGTGCAGCAGGGCGGGCAGGGCCCGGGCCAGGCGGCCAATGCCGCACCCGCACCCGGCACGGACGATGAAGCGGTCCCCTCGATCGGAGACCGCTTCAAGACCGCGCTGTTCAGCCATGTCGTCTATGCACTGTCCCCGCAGGGCCGCGTGGTCGACCTGCCGGCGGGCAGCACGCCGGTCGACTTCGCCTATGCACTGCACACCGAGCTCGGCCATCGCTGCCGCGGGGCGAAGGTCGACGGTTCGATCGTCCCGCTCAGCTTCCCGCTGGCCAATGGCCAGACGGTCGAGATCATCACCACCCGCGAGGGTGGCCCGTCGCGCGACTGGCTCAACCCGCAGCTCGGCTTCACCCGCAGCTCACGCGCGCGCAACAAGGTGCGCCAGTGGTTCAATGCTCAGAATCTGGCGACCAGCATCGCGCAGGGGCGGGCGGTCGTCGAACGCGAGCTGCAGCGGCTGGGCATCGGTGCCTACAACCTCGACCAGCTGCCGGTGCGGCTGGGTATCGACAAGCTCGACGAGGCGTTCGCCGCGATCGCCCGCGGCGAGGTGAACCAGCGGCAGCTGCAGGTCGCGCTGCGCGAACCCGCAGCGGATGCCGGTCAGCCCTACGAGCCGCCGGACATGGTTCCGATCGCGCGCCGAGCGGAAGCGGGCAGCAGTGCGCGCGGCATCCTGGTGGTCGGCGTCGACAAGCTGCTGACCGTGCTGGCGAAGTGCTGCAAGCCGGCACCACCTGATCGGATCATCGGCTTCGTGTCGCGCGGACGTGGCGTCACCGTGCACCGGCGCGACTGCCCGAACGTGAGCCGCATGCCTCAGGAGCGGATGATCGAGTCGGCCTGGGGGCAGCCCGGTGGCGAGCGGTTCGCGGTGGACCTCGAAGTGCTGGCGCACGACCGGCAGGGCCTGCTGCGCGATATCTCAGAGCTGCTGTCGCGCGAGAAGGTGAACGTCACCGCCACCCAGACTGCGTCGCGCAGCGACACCGCGCACATGATGTTCACCGTGGAAGTGCTCGACGTCGTGCAGGTCAAGCGGCTGCTGGCGGCGATCGGCGAGGTCAAGGGCGTGATCCGCGTACGGCGCCGCTGAACCGGACGCGGCTTCCTCAGAAACCGTGTTCGCCGAGCCAGGCCTGCAGCGGAACTGACCATAGCCGTCCACCGACAGCCAGCAGGCTGTGGCCATCCGGGGCGGGCACGGGCTCGGTGCCGACGAAACGTGCCGGGCTGCCGCCCGCGGCAAAGGCCGCATGCCAGCGCTGCGGGGCTTCCGGTCCCCAGAAGAGGTCGTTGGGCGCGTACAGCCACAGGCTGGGCAGGCGGTTGGTGCGGCCCCATTCGGACATCAGCGACTCTATCCGCTGTGGCTCGCACATCCGGCCCTTCGATGTGGGGGAGCCGCCGGAACCGCCTGAAAAGTTGATGCAGCCGATCACGCCGGGCAGGTTTGCCGAGCAGGCCGCGATCGTCGCGAGGCCACCCACCGACTGGCCCGAGAGCAGGATTCGATCGGCGCGCGCCCACGGTTGCTCACGAACCCAGGCCACGGCAGATGCGATCGCCTCGGCCGCAGGCCCGGCCGTGCGCCGCGGCTCCGGGCGCGACATGCACTCGCCCCAATCGTTGTAGCGGGCGCCCGAGTCTTCGCGGTCCGGCCCGCCGGTAACCCCGTACCCGGGACGGATCGGCGCGACCACTGCATATCCGCGCCGCATCCAGTATCGCGCATGGCCGTGCGGCACGGGCCTGACGAGCGCGCGGCGCTCGGCATCGGAGCCTGCGCGGCCGTGCGAAAACACCAGCACCGGAAACGGACCGTCTCCCGGCGGGCGAAACACCTCGGTGGCCATCGTCGTATGGCCCGGCAGGGCTACGCGCACGACTTCCGGTACCAGAGGCTCGCCTGCGCCCTGTGCATGGGTGCAGGGGGCGCCACAGAGCATCGCCGCCAGGACCGCGGCAACAAACGCAAAGGTCCTGGCGAGCGACTGCATGCGTGTTGCGCGCCAGCTGGTCAGACCGGCCCACCCATGAACGCCTCTGCGTTCTTCCAGTAGATCAGTTCGCGTTCCGCATCGGTCAGGCCGGGCACCTTCTCGATGTTGTCGATCGGCGTCATGTCGCCCATGTCGAACGGATCGTCGGTGCCGACGACCACGCGGTCCGCGCCGACCTGTTCGATCAGGAAGCGCACCGCCTTCGGGTTGTGCGCGAGCGCATCGAACCAGAACCGGCGCAGCAGCTCCATTGGCGGCGTCTTGCAGTCGACCGACGTGTCCGGACGGCAGCCATGGCCCCACTGGAAGCGGCCGATGTCTGCGACGGTGAAACCACCGGCATGCGGCAGCAGGAACTTCAGTTCCTTCAGTTCGTCGAGCGCGCCGCTGAACATCAGGTTGGCGACCATGATCGTGGTGTCGAGCGGATTGCCGATCAGGTTGGTCATGTAGTAGCAGTCGAGACGGCCGGTGGCACCGATGTTCTCCGGGTGCGTGAACACCGACACCTTCAGGTCCTGGCAGCGCTTGAGGAACGGCCGGAACTTCTGCGCGGCGAGTTCCTCGCCGACGATGGAGGTGGCGATCTCGACGCCCTTGAAGCCGTAGGTCTTCACCGCATGCTCGAGTTCGGTGATCGCCAGGTCGGGATGCTGCATCGGCACGCTGGCCATGCCACGCAGGCGGTCCGGGCGCTCGGCGACCATCTTCGCGATGCCCTCGTTCACCGCGCGCGCGGTCTTCACCGCGTCTTCTTCCTTCTGCCAGTAGCAGAAGGCCTGCGGGCCGGTCGAGATGTACGAGATGTCGATCTTCATCCGGTCCATCTTGGCGACCTTGCCTTCGCCGCTGTAGTACTCGGGATCGAGTTCGAACTGGTTCTTGCCGCGCGAGTAGAAGCGCTTGCCGTCCTTGCGGACGATCTTCGCCTTGTAGAGGTCGGCGTCGGTGGCCTTCTCCATCAGGTCGAGCACGGTGTCGGGCAGCACGTGGCTGTGCAGGTCTACTTTCTTCATGCAGACTTCCTCCGTTGGGATCGTGTCTGGACTGCAGTCATGTCGGGTGTGACGGGGCTCGGGCCAGGCAGGCGGCGCGGCCCCGGGCCGGGCGGCACCGGCAGCGCAAAGATGCCGCGTTCGAACAGGCTCTCGATCTCGGCCGCGACGATCTGAGCGACGGCTTCGGTCGCGGCCGGCTGCGTCGGCTGCACGGGTTGCGCGAGCACCAGCATGCGGTGCAGGCTGGCATCGGTGATCTGCCAGGCCGAGAGCCGGCCGCTCGCGATGTCGTCGTGGAAGGTCGACACCGGCATCAGCGCATGGGCCGACCCGCGCAGCAGCAGTGCGCGGATCGCCTCGATGGAATCGATCTCGACCTCGACGTTGAGCCGGGCACCGGCGCGCGCCAGTTGCTCTTCAAGGGCGCTGCGGATGCCGTCGGTGATCAGCACCGGCGTGCGCGACAGTTCGGCCAGCGTGAAGAACGGCCGCGCAGGGGCTGCGCCGCGCGGGCCGACGACCACGATCGGTTCGGACAGCAGCGGCGTGTAGCGCAAGGCGCGCGCCGGCTGCGGATTGGTGAGCAGCGCGACATCGACGCGGCCCGCGCCGAGCGCATCGGCGAGCTGCGGGCTGAAACCCTCGACGACCTTGATCGACAGTTCCGGCGCCTGCCGTCGGCAGCGTTCGACGCAACCGGGAACCAGCCAGGCGGCCGTGGTCGGTGACACGCCGAGGATGACCCGTCCGCCGGCTGGCTGGGCAGAATGCGCCAGTTCAGCCTGTGCACGGTCGATCTCGCGCACCACGCGCCGCGCGTGTTCGAGGAACTTGCGGCCGGCGGTTGTCAGGCGCACCCCGCGCGGCAGGCGCTCGAGCAGGGGCGTACCCAGCTCGGCCTCCATGCCTTGCACATGGCGGGTCAATGCCGGTTGCGCGATGCCGAGCTGGCCCGCCGCGCGCGTGATGCTGCCGGCGTCGGCGATGTGCACGAAATAGCGGATGCTGCGCAGATCCATGGGGCCGGAGGATAGCCGATTCCGGCAGGCCGGCGCGATACGGAACCGGTATGCGCCGCGCGCCCGGCACCGGGCCAGCCGCAAGCGCGGCCGAAGCGCGCCGGGAAAAGGGCGTGCGCCTGCAATGCCGTCACGGCATGGCACGGATGCGCATTCGACATTTGCCCGCGACGTCCGGGGGTCGGTACCATCGCGCCATCCGAACGAACCGACTGGAGAACACCGTGGCCCGGGAAATCAATGTAGGCATCATCGGCGTGGGCTGGTGCGGCGGCATCCGTGCAGAAGCGAGCGCGCGCCATCCGCTGGTCAATGAACTGCACCTGTGCGAAATCCGTCCCGACCGCCTGGCCGAGATGGCGCAGAAGTGCAACGCGACCTCGGCGACCACCGACTGGCAGGACATGCTGAAGAACGACGCGATCGACGCGTACATGATCTCGGCCACGCCGGAGCACCTGCACTATCCGATGGCGAAGGACTGCCTGTCCCGCGGCAAGCACGTGTTCCTCGAGAAGCCGATCTCGATCGAGATCCACGAAGCCGACGAACTCATCTCGATCGCGCGCCGCAACGGCGTGAAGTTCACGATCGGCTATTCGCAGCGCTTCAACCCGAAGTACGCCTACGTGCACAAGTGCGCCACCGACGGCACGCTCGGTCGGCCGGTCAGCGCGCTGGTCAGCCGCCATATCGGCCGCAGCCTGGGCAAGAAGATCACCGGTCGCAGCAAGCTGTCTCCGGCTGCGATGGAATCCACGCACGACCTCGACTTCCTGCTCTGGTGCCTCGCGCCGGCCAAGCCGATCCGCGTGTACTCGCAGAACAACTACGGCGCGATGCGCGAGATGAGTGGCGCCGACGTTCCCGATACCCAGTACATCATGGTGACGATGGACAGCGGGGTTTCTCTGATGGTCGGCGGTGGCTGGAGCCTGCCCCCGGCCTACCCGAACTTCTCGTCGACCTGGATCGAACTGATCGGCACCGAAGGCGCGCTGATCATCGACGATACCCATCGCGACACCCAGCTGTCGACGGTGAAGAACGGCATCGTGCATCCGATGTCGACGATGCCGGGCGAGTATGTCGAGCACACCTATGCCGGCGCGATGGCCCCGGAGACCGACCACTTCATCGAGGCGTGCGCGCTGGACAAGCCGGTGCTGGTCACAGCCGAGCAGGCACGGCAGGTGATGGAGGTGTACGTGGCTGCCGACATCTCGGCCGAGCGCAACGAGCCGGTGAGCCTGCCGCTGCCGGAATCACGCCGCTGAGTCGCGGCGCCGAGCCGAAGAACGCAATGCCGGGGTCTTCGAAGATCCCGGACACCATCCCCGGAGGAGCAGCATGAACAGGAACGCGAAGGGTATCGGCCTGGCGATCGTCGGTGCGGGCCGTGTCGGCCTGATCCGCGGCGCGGTGGCGAGCCGCCATCCGTCGGTCGAGTGGATCGGCATCGCCGAGAAGGATCCGGCGCGCGGCAAGCTGGTCGCCGAGCAGATCGGTGCCGACTTCGTCACCACGGATTACAAGGAACTGCTGCGCCGCCCCGAGGTCACCGCGGCGGTGATCTCCACCGACGAGCACCTGCACGTCGATCCGATCCTCGGCGCCTGCGAGCGCGGCATCTCGCTGATGATCGAGAAGCCACTGGCCACCGACCTCGAAGAATCCGAGATGGTGCTCAAGGCGATCATCGAGGCGAAGCTCGACGCAGTGGTCGGCTACACCCAGCGCTTCCGCCGGCGCTGGCTGGTGACCAAGGAGAAGGTGCGCACCGGTGCGCTGGGCGAAGTGACGATGGTCACCTCGCGCGGCTTCATGAACCGGCTGGTGGCGCTCGACAACTACAAGCGCACCGACAATCCTTCGGAAATCTCGCCGATGGTGATCTCCGGCACGCATGCGCTCGACATGTGCATGTGGATGCTCGAGGCGAAGACCGCGGTCGAGGTCTATGCCCGCTCGGTGAACAAGGCGCTCAAGCCGATCTGCGACGGTATCGACGGCACCGCCTACACGATCACCTTCTCGGACGACACGGTGTACAGCGGCGTGCTGAGCTGGGGCTTGCCTGAAGTCTGGCCAGGCGCGGTGTACAGCCTCGAGGTCGGCATCGTCGGCACCGAGGGGGTACTGACCATCGACGACACGCACCGCGACATCGTGCTGGCGACCAACGTCATCCAGGGAGAGGGCTATGCGCCCGACAAGCGCCGGCACGTCGACTTCCTCACCAGCTATCCGGTCGGCGACATGGCGCTGGGCGAACTGCGCGGTCCGATGCGCGAAGAGACCGTGGACTGGCTGAACCGGGTCTCGCTGGACCTCAAGACGCAGCATGCGACCGCGGCCGAGGGCCATAACCGTCTGATGCTGACCAAGGCGATCGATCTCTCGGCCCGCCTGCGCCGTCCGGTCCCGCTGCCGATCAGCGCCGGCGACATCCGCTCCTAGCCGGTACCGCGCGCCGCGGCGCCATTCCTGCCAGGCCCGATCCGGCGCACGCGAATGCCGGACGGGCCGTCGAATCACCCCCAAGGAGGAAAACATGTCCCGTCTGCTCGTTTCGCTGGCCGCGTTGTCTGCACTGTCGGCAGTCGTCCCGGGTGCCGCCATCGCGGCCGATGCCTTCCCCGCGCGCCCGGTGCGCATGCTGGTGCCGTTTTCTCCCGGGGGGGCGACCGACATCGTCGCCCGGCAGGTCGCCTCCAGGCTGGGCGAACTCTGGGGGCAGCCGGTGATCATCGACAACCGGGCGGGAGCTTCGGGCAACATCGCGCTCGAGGCGACCATGAAGGCCGTGCCCGACGGCTACACGCTGTTCGTCGGCAATGTCACCACCAACGCGATCAACGAGACCACCTTCGAGCAGGTACTCGGCAAGTGGCGTCCGTCGCGCGACCTGGTCGGCATCACCAACCTGATCGAGATCCCCCATGTCGTCGCGGCGCATCCGGGCCTGCCGGCGGTCGACGTCAAGCAACTGGTCGAGTACGCGCGCAAGAATCCGAACAAGCTCAACTACGCATCGGCCGGCATCGGCAGCTACCCGCACCTCGACATGGTGCTGTTCGCCCGGGTCACCGGCATGCAGCTCACGCATGTCCCGTACAAGGGTGGCGCCGGGCAGATGGTGCCCTCGCTGATGGGCAACGAGACGCAGGTGGCCTTCCTGAACCTGGGCTCGACCATCGAACACCTGCGCGCAGGGCGGTTGAAGGCGCTCGCCACTGCTGCGCCACAGCGTCTGGCCGAGCTGCCGAACGTGCCGACGATGGCCGAGCAGGGCTTCGCCGGACAGGGCACCAATGCCTGGAACGGACTGTTCGGACCGGCGGCACTGCCCAGGCCGATCCTCGACCGGATATTCAATGACACCGTCAAGGTGCTCTCGACGGCCGAGTTGCGCGACTCGCTGGGCAAGCTGCTGATGCAGGTCGCGCCCAGCAAGTCGCCCGAGGCCTACACCGCCTTCGTGCGCGGCGAGACCGCGAAGTGGGCGAAGGTCATCCGCGAGAACAATATCAAGGTCGCGGAGTAAGTGGCACGCCCTGCCTGGCCTGCAGGCAGGGCAACGCAAACCCAGGAGGAGGTTCCATGAAGCGTCCTACACTGCTGCTGGCGGCATCCGCCGCGCTGCTTGCCATCGCACCGACATCCGCCGTCGCCCAGCCGGTCGACTTCAGCAAGCGGCCGGTACGGATCATCGTTCCGTTCGCGCCCGGCGGGGCATCCGACTTCGTCGGCCGGATCCTGCAGTCGAGGCTGTCCGAAGAGCTCGGCACGCAGGTGCTGCTCGATAACCGCGCCGGCGCGGCTGGCAACATCGGCGTCGAGGTGGCGGCGCGGGCGACCGCGGACGGCTATACGCTGCTGCTGGGCAACGTGGGCACCATGGCGATCAATCCCAGCCTCTACCCTGACTTTGCGTTCAAGCCGACGAAGCATTTCATCCCGGTCACGCAGGTGGTGGACGTCCCCGGTGCGCTGGTCGCGCATCCTTCCCTGCAGGCCGGCAGCGTGGCGGAGCTGATCGCCTTCGCCAAGGCCAACCCGAACAAGCTCAACTTCGCATCGCCCGGCCCGGGCAGCGCCAACCGCATCGAGATGGAGATCCTGATGCGCGCGGCCGGCATCACGATGACGCATATCCCCTACAAGGGCGGCGCCGGGCCGGCGGTGACGTCGCTGATCCAGGGCGAGACCCAGCTCGGATTCGTCACGCTGTCCTCTGCGATGTCCTTCGTCAAGGCGGGCAAGCTCAGGATGCTCGGCATCGTCGCGCCCGCCCGAAATGCCGGCGTGCCAGACGTGCCTACGATGGCCGAGGTGGGCTTCAAGAGCATGCGCACCGGCTCCTGGCAGGGCGTTTTCGTGCCCGTCGGTACGCCCAGGCCCGTGGTCAATCGCCTGTTCGACGCGTTGCAGAAGGTGATGGCCCATCCGGACGTCAGGAAGCGGCTCAACGAAGGCGGCGCAGAAGTCGTGGTGAGCAAGTCGCTCGACGATTTCATGGCCTTCGTGCGTGACGAGAACGAGCGCTTCGGCCGCGCGATCCGCGAGGCGAAGATCACGGCCGACTGAACGGTCAAGGCACCGCCGGCCCCGCGCCCTGGTGCCAGGGCTGCGTGGTGCCTGGCGGCGGCGCTTCGATGCGTGCCGCCAGTTCCGCCAGGAATGCCTCGGCTGCCGCCGGGGGAGGCCGCCGTGCCGCTTCGATCACCACAAGGTCCAGCGTGAACGGCGGGGCCTGCAGCGGGCAGACCGCCAGCGTGCCGTCGGCGATCTCGGGGGTGAGCATTGCGCCGGGCAGGATGGCGACCCAGTCGCTGCGGCCGATCATGTCGAGCGTGCCGTACATCGAATCGAGTTCCAGGCGCTGCGCGACCGTCGCGCCGTTGGAAGCCAGCCAGCTCTCGATGCGCTGGCGGCGGGTGTTCAACGGCGCCGGCACCATCAGCCGCAGTTCGAGCAGCCGGGCCGCATCGACCGGTTCGCCGGCCGGCCAGCGTCCGTCGGGACGCGACACCAGCAGTTCAGGCGTACGCGCGAGGAAGCGGCTGCGGATCCCGACCGGTGCGTCGAATGCCGGAACGATCGCGAAGTCGAGTTCTCCGGCGCGCAGCAGGTCGGTGAGCACGCCGCTGTAGGCTTCGGTCACCTTCAGCGTGACCTGCGGATGGCGCTGCCCGAAGGCGGCCAGCGCCGGTGCGAGGCAGCACCGCGTGAGGGAGGGCATCAGCCCTACCCGGACCTCGCCGGACAGCGCGCTGCCCACGGTTCGCGCATCGCGGCCAGCCTGTTCCAGGGTGGCCAGCAGGTCGATCGCTCGCCGGTAGTACGCGTCGCCGGCTGCCGTCGGCGTGACCTGCGACGGTGAACGCTCCAGCAGGCGTACGCCGAGTTCGTCCTCCAGTGCACGCACCCGCTGCGATACGGCTGGCTGGGTGGTGTGTTCGCGCGCGGCCGCGCGCGAGAAGGAACGCTCCTCGTAGGCGGCGGTAAACAGGCGGATGGCAGTCAGGGATGGCAAGGTTTGCGTGTTTGAAGGACGGGTGCAGAGTGCCGATTGCATAACGAAAATGGATTTTCATGATTATGAATCATCATTTGGCGTAATGCGAATCGATCGCTACAGTGCTCTGTCACAAGCTATTTCAGTTTTTTTGT
>CAIQON010000023.1 GCA_903873475.1 uncultured bacterium | reverse complement strand
GTCTACAAGCACTGCCGGTCGGGACGCGATGCCGGTGACATTACGCCGCTGACGACGCTGGAACCCGGATTCCACCTGCTCGAACTTTCCAATGGCCCGACGCTCGCCTTCAAGGACATGGCGATGCAGTTGCTCGGCAACCTGTTCGAATACGTGCTGGCGAAGCGTGGTGAAACGATCAACATTCTCGGCGCCACTTCGGGCGACACGGGTTCGGCGGCCGAATACGCCATGCGCGGCAAGAAAGGCGTCCGTGTCTTCATGCTGTCACCGCACGGCCTGATGTCAGCCTTCCAGCGTGCGCAGATGTACTCGCTACCAGACGAGAACATCATCAACATCGCCATCCGCGGCATGTTCGACGACTGCCAGGACATCGTCAAGGCAGTGTCCAACGATGCGGCCTTCAAGGCACAGTACAAGATCGGCGCAGTCAATTCGATCAATTGGGCGCGTGTGCTGGCCCAGGTGATCTACTATTTCAAGGGCTACTTTGCGGCAACGCGCAGTAATGACGAACAGGTTTCGTTCTGCGTGCCCTCGGGCAACTTCGGCAACATCTGCGCCGGCCATGTGGCGCGCCGGATGGGGCTGCCCGTGCACCGGCTGATCCTGGCCACCAACGAGAACAACGTACTCGACGAGTTCTTCCGGACGGGCACCTACCGTCCGCGCAGCTCGCGGGAGACGCGGCAGACGTCCAGCCCGTCGATGGACATCTCGAAGGCCTCGAATTTCGAGCGCTATGTGTACGACCTGGTCGGCGGCGACGGTGCACGGGTACGGGCCCTGTGGCACGAAATAGACGAGCGGGGCGCGTTCGACCTCGCAGCCTCCGGCGAGTTCGCGCGGGTGGCGGCGACCGGGTTCGTGTCCGGGCACAGCACCCATGCAGACCGCCTGCGCACGATCCGCAGCACCTTCGAAGGCAGCGGACGCATCGTCGACACCCACACCGCCGACGGCATCAAGGTCGCGCTCGAACTGCGCGAGCCGGGCGAGACGGTGGTGTGCCTCGAAACGGCGTTGCCGGTGAAATTCGAAGCTACGATCATCGAGGCCCTCGGCCGTGCGCCGTTGCGCACTGCCGGCTTCGAGGCACTGGAGTCGGCGCCGCTGCGCTTCGACGTGATGGATGCCGATACTGCCGCGGTGAAACGCTACATCGAGGCGCACTGCGCCGGCTGACCGGCTGCCATGCCGTGAACGGGGACATGGACCATGACTGATCCGCAACGAGACCTCGCGCGGCTGCTCGGCGAACGGTTCCAGGATGCCGGCGACCTTCCGACCGGCTTCATGAACGAAGGCCATGCCCGGATGGCGGCGCATGCCTCCATGCGCGAGTGGGCCGAGCAGCCGCTGCCGGATGGCATGCTGCGCACGCTGGCCGCGATCGCGCTGTCTTCGCCGACCAAGAGCGACATGCAGAGCCGCGACATCGTGGTGGTCACCGATCCTCAGCGCAAGGCAGGGCTGGCCGCGCTGACGGCGCCGGATGCCTGGATCGCTGCCGCACCGGCGTTGCTGGTGTTCTGCGGCAACCACCGACGGCAGCGCCAGGTCAGCGAGTGGCGCGGCGTGCCGTTCGCCAACGACCATCTCGACTGGTTCTTCAATGCCGCGGTCGACGCCAGCATCGCGCTCGGTGCGTTCATCGTCGCGGCGGAGGCGGCCGGGCTGGGCTGCTGTCCGATCAGCCAGATCCGCAACCGCGCGCAGGCGGTCAGTGACTTCCTCGAATTGCCTGAACGCGTGTTCCCGGTGGCCGGCCTGGCGGTTGGCTGGCCGGGAGCCCCGGGCCGCATCAGCCCGCGGCTGCCGCTGGCGCTGACCGTGCATGCCGACCGGTATCGGGACGCAGGCGACGGGGCGACACGCGCGGCAGTGGACGGCTATGACCGCTGGCGCGACGGCCGCCAGCCATACCGGCGCCAGCGGCGCGCGCGCGACCTGGGCGTGGCCCCGTTCTACGGCTGGTCGGAAGACAAGGCCCGGCAGTACTCCGTACCCGAACGGGCCGACTTCGGAGCCTATGTGCGGGCGCGCGGATTCAAGCTCGATTGATGGCCGGCGCGCGCGCATGGCGCGCGTCATGCGATCAGAGCGTGCGGCCCTTCTGCCACAGCACGTCCTCGACCCCTGCATCGCGGTTGACGACTCGGCACAGCACGAACAGCAGGTCGGACAGCCGGTTGAGGTAGTGCTGGGCCAGTGGCGAGACCGGCTCGGCCGCGACCAGCGTCACCATCCGCCGTTCCGCCCGCCGCGCGAGGGTGCGTGCCAGGTGACAGGCCGCAGCCGCCCGCGATCCGCCGGGCAGGATGAAATCCTTCAACGGCTCCAGGTTCGCGTTGAACCGGTCGAGCACTTCCTCGAGCCGGCTCACATGGCGCTGCGTGACCGCCGTGTAGCCCGGTATGCTCATCTCGCCGCCGAGGTCGAACAGGTCATGCTGCACGGCGGTCAGGCATTCGCGTACCTCGGCCGACACCGGTTCGGCCAGCACCAGCCCGATCGCGCAGTTGAGTTCGTCCACCACGCCGAGCACCTCGACCCTGGGTGCGTCCTTGGCAACCCTGCTGCCGTCACCGAGGCCGGTGTCGCCGCCGTCGCCGGTACGTGTGTAGATCCTGGTGAGGCGGAAGCCCATTGCCGTCGTCCCTGGTGACTGCCGAAGCAGCCGTGAATGTCGTGGGTGCGCGGGCGCTGCTGGCGATGGTGCCGGTGCAGTTGCCCTGGCGCAGGCGCCCGTCCGGTCAGTCCTGCTGCCGGAGCGCGATTATAGGGGTGGCGTGCCCGGCGTCGATGGTGATCGGCTTGCCGAAGCTGGCGCGCCGGCGGGCAGGGCCTCTGCGGTCGCGAGGCAGGCGCCGGTCGAGGGGGCGGGCGCGCGTTGCGCGATCGCGTCGATCGCCTGGGCGGACGTCCTGAACAGGTTGGCTGCGCCTATCTTCTCGCGCAGCCCGGTGCGGTCGAACACCTCCATCACCTGCAGCTTGACGCCGCACAGCGACAGGGTTGTTCCGCTCGCTGCCAGTCTTTCCGACAGGTGCTCCAGCACCTCCACCCCGGAGGCATCGATCGCGTTGATGCCATCGGCCACGACCAGCACCTCGCGCGCGTCCGGCGCGGCGGCCACGGCCTCCAGCACGCTGTCTTCGAAGTACGGGACGTTCGCGAAGTACAGCGAGCCGTCGAAGCGCAGGACCACCAGTTGCCGGCTGGTCGGCAAGCCATGCAGCCGTGCGTCGCGCAGGGTGCCGTCCGGATGGCGCGCCAGAACGGCCATGCGTGGGCGCATCGTGCGGTACAGGTAGAGCAGGATCGCGAGTGCGGCGCCCAGCAGCACGCCGTAGTCGATCGCGGGCGCGAGCAGCAGCGCGGCGAAGAAGGTCGTCCAGGCCGCAATGCCGTCGTGCCGGTGCGCGCGCCAGGCATGGTTCATCGCCCTGAAGCCGATCAGGCTGGTGATCGCCATCATGATCACCGCCGCGAGCACCGCCTGCGGCAGGTGGTAGAGCATCGGGGTCAGCGCGAGCAGGGTCACCAGCATCAGCACGCCGGTCACCACGCTCGACATCCCGGTGCGTGCGCCGGCGCTGATGTTCACCGCCGAGCGCGAGAACGAACCCATGGTCGGGAAGGCCTGGGTGAGGCTGCCCGCGATGTTGGCAAGGCCCTGTCCGAGGAGTTCCTGGTTGGCATCGATCCGTTGCCGGGTGCGCGCCGCCATCGCCTTGCCGATCGACACCGCTTCGACGAATCCGATCAGGGCCATCACGAGCGCGGCGCCGAGCAGCGAGCGCAGGGCCTCCCAGGAAAACTGCGGCATTGCGAGCGCTGGCAGCCCGGGCGGGATCATGCCCACGACCTCCCCGCCGCCGGACAGGTGCACGGTGCCGCCGCGGATGGCACGGATGCGCCAGGTCTGCCGTCCCGCCTCGCTGCCGCTGCCGGACGGGTGGAGCGTGGCGATCGATCCGTCCGGTGCCGTCGTGGCGTGGAAGGCCAGTTGCCGCAGGTCGCGCAGGCGCTGGGCGTTTTCGCGTTCCACGTCTGAGTGTTCGAGCTGCTTCAGTTCGAGTTCGTGCCGACGGGTCAGCGCATCGCTGCGCGACAGGGCGGAGGCTGGCGCCGCGCGCAGGCCCTCGATGCTTGCATCGAGTTCCCGGATCCGTGCCACGGCCTGCTGGTAGTCGCGCGCGATGGCCAGCACGCGCGGGTCGCCGAGCGCCTCGACCGGTGCGCTGCCGTTGCGTTCGAAGCCTGTCGCCCAGCTGATCGCGGTGCCGAGCGCGACGGCCACGAGCACGCCGGGCCAGCGCGGCAGCCAGCGGCGAAAGCCCCAGATCACGGCCATGGCCCCGGCGCCGATCGCCAGGCTGGGCAGGTGCGCATCCGGGAGCTGGAGCAGCATGCGGCAGACATCGCCGAGGAAGAAATCGCTGCGGCCGAGTGGCAGCCCGAGCAGCTTGTTCAGCTGCGACAGGCCGATGATGATGGCTGCCGCCGAGGTGAAGCCGAGGATCACCGGATGCGACAGGAAGCTCACCACGTTACCCATCCGGCACAGGGCGAGCACGAGCTGGATCGCGCCCACCATGAAAGCGAGCAGGATGGCGAGTGCGACGAACTGCTCCGAACCGAGGGTGGCCAGCGGGGCGAGGGCCGATGCGGTGAGGATCGAAGACACTGCGGCTGGCCCGGTCGCCAGCTGGCTGGACGATCCCCAGAGCGCGGCGACGATCACTGGCAGGAAGCCGGCATACAGGCCGTAGTACGCGGGCATGCCAGCCAGCTGGGCATAGGCCATCGACTGTGGCACCAGCACCAGCGCGACGCTGATGCCGGCAACGATGTCCGCACGCAGCACGTCGCGCTGCAGCGGCCACCAGTGCAGGAACGGCAGCAGGCGCCTCATCGGACGTCCTGCGCCGGGGCGGCGCGCGCCGCCAGCCGGCACTCGTCGAACGCACAACCGGTGCACGCCGCACAGGTGGCCGTGTCCAGGCGCGCGAGGATCGCCGCGAGCGCGTCGCCCTTGCGCTCGAAGACATGCCCGGTGCCCAGTGCCGCGAGCACGCCCGAGCGCTCGAGCATCTCCAGGACCGATGGCTTGAGTGCCGCCAGGTACAGTCCGCCGCCTGCCGCCTCGAGGCGGCGTGCCTCGACTTCGATCATGTGCGCGCCTGCGATATCCATCAGGTTGATGCCGTCGCCCAGCAGCAGGAGGTTGCGCGGCTGCCCGTCGGCGCCGGCGAGGTCGCGCAACCGGTCGCGCACATGTTCGACCGCACCGTAGAACAGCGACCCGTCGACGCGCAGCACGAGCAGCTGCGGGCAACCGTTCGCCGGTCGGGCCGAGGCTGCCAGCGGCACGAATCGCCGGTGCCCTGCCGTATCGACGGCAGGCAGCATTTGCACCAGGGCCGGCCTTGAAGTGCGGTTCAGGTACAGCATCAACGACAGCATGACGCCGGCGAGGATGCAGAACTCGAGGCTGATGAACACGCCGGAGAGGAAGGTCAGTACCAGCACGGCCGCCTCATGCCGGCTGGCCCGCAGGATCTGCCCGATGCCCTTGAAGTCGATCAGCCCCCAGGCGACGATCACCAGTACAGCCGCCATCGCCGCATGCGGCAGGTACGCCGCGAGCGGTGCGACGGCGAACAGGATGGCCAGCAGGAACAGGGCGGACGAGGCTGCGGCCAGTGGCGTGCGCGCGCCGGCTTCGTAGCTCACGCCGCTGCGGTTGAACGATCCGCTGGAGGCATAGCTGGAGAAGAACGCGCCGGCGACGTTCGAGAGTCCCTGGCCGATGAACTCCTGGTTGCTGTCGATGCGCTGGCCGGAGCGCAGCGCGATGCTGCGCGCGATCGACACCGCCTCGGTCAGCGCGAGGATGGTGATCGCGAGCGCGATCGCGCCGGTCTCCCGGATCGCCGCGCCCGACAGGTCGGGCAGGGAGAGCGGCGGCAGCGATGCCGGCAGTGCGCCGACGGTGGCGATACCCGAACCGCCGCCGGTTGTCGTGTCGATGGCCATCGCGGCCAGTGCACCGATGGCCATCGCGATGATCATGTACGGCCAGCGCGGCCGGTAGCGCCGCAGGGCAATGGCACAGCCGAGGGTGACCAGGCTGACCAGCGTCACCTGGAGGTCGATCTCGTTCGCGCGCAGGAACAGCGCGCCCCAGGTATCGAGGAAGCCTGCGCCGCGCGGGATGTCGAGGCCGAAGAACGTCTTGATCTGTGCGTCGATGATCACCACCGCCGCGGCGGCCATGAAGCCGACGATCACCGTATGCGAGATGAAATTCACCAGCGCGCCCAGGCGCGCAAGCCCCATCGCCAGCTGCATTGCGCCGACCAGCAGCGTCACCGTCAAAGCCAGTTCGATATAGCGTGCGCTGCCCGGTTCCGCCAGCGGCGCGAGCGAGGCGAACAGCACGATCGAGATTGCATTGGTCGGGCCGGAGACCAGGTGCCAGGATGAGCCGAACAGCGCGGCGATCAGTGCCGGCACCATCGCGCAATAGAGCCCGTACTCGATCGGCATCCCGGCAAGGGTTGCAAACGCCACGCACTGGGGCAGGACGATCACTGCCCCGGTCAGCCCGGCGATCAGGTCGGCGCGGACGGACTGGCGGGTGGCCCCTGGCAGCCAGCCCATGAATGGCAGCAGGCGCAGGATGGAGCGGGGCAGGGGGGGCGAATCGGTTAAAATCGGGGGCACGGTTTCCGGATGTCCCGAAGGACGGTTGTGGGGCGTCACTGCGAACAGGCAAGTGCAGGTCACGCAAGGCATCCGTCCCCGCAAGATTATCGGGCAAGCGGCAGGTCCGGGCAAACCGCATCGACGTTCCGGCCGGCGCGCGACAGCCGCGCGCTCGATTGACCGTCCCCCACCGATTCCATTAAAGTCCGTGCCACTTTGCGGTGCGAGAAAGCAGTGTATCGATGAAGAATGCAGTGAGCGGCAGTTTCGTCGGCCTTGCAGCCATCCTGCTCGGCGCGATGGCAGTCCCGGCGTCTGCCCAGGTGCCTGTCGGCGACGCGCGTGCGGGTGCGCAGCGTGCGGCCACGTGTGCCGGTTGCCACGGCATCGGCGGCCTGCGCAATGCCTATCCCGACGTCTTCCATTTCCCCAAGATCGGCAACCAGCACCCCGAGTACATCGTGGCCGCGCTGCAGGCTTACCGCAGCGGCGAGCGCAGCCATCCGACCATGCGCGCGATCGCCTCGTCGCTGAGCGATCAGGCGATGGCCGACCTGGCCGCGTTCTACGGGCAGGGTGGCCTGCGAGCAACCACGGCGGGCGGCAAATGAGCATGACCACGATGACCTCCATCCGATCAGCCCTCCGCCTGCTGGGCACGGGCAGCGTGCGCCTGGCGTTCTCCGCCGGGCTGGGCTGCGCGCTGCTCGCCTCGCCGGCGATGGCACAGAACACCCAGCGCGGCGCCGAACTTGCCAAGCCCTGTGCGGCCTGCCATGGCGCCGACGGCAACAGCATTGCGCCGAACTTTCCGCGCCTTGCCGGCCAGCACGAAGACTACCTGGTGCATGCGCTGAAGTCCTACCGCAATGGCGCTCGCAAGAACGCGATCATGAGCGGCCAGATCGGCAACCTGACCGAACAGGATTTCCGCGACCTGGCGGCGTTCTATGCGCGGTCGAAGGGCAGCCTGGCGGTCATTCGCCAGTAGCGGCCCGGTTCACCGGCCGAGTGCGTGGCGGTCATGCCGCCGCGCGCAGCCCCAGGCCCTGCTCGGGTCCGGCTCAGGTCCTACGGCGCACGCACTCCAGGTAGGCGTCGCCGTCCGGCGGCACGTTGTCGCGTTGCGCGCGCCACATCGTTTCCGCGAGGCACTCGATCACTGCATGCTGGGCTGCCATCACGTCGCCGAGCCGTGCCAGGACCCGCTGGTAGGCGGCCAGGATGCCGGGCGGCTGGTCGATCGACAACTGCTCGGCCAGCGCGAGATGCAGGTGCAGGTGCAGGAAGGGATTGCCTTCCCCACCCTCTGGCAGGCCATCGCCTGCATCGGCCACAGACGCGGCTTCAAGCAGCCGGTGATACTCCGGATGCGCGGCGATGATGTCGGCGGTGATCGCCTCCAGGGGCGTCAGCGGTTCGCGCCCCCGGTGCTTGCGCCACGCATCGGCGAGGAAGCTGCGCGCCTCGTCACGGGTAGGCTGGAACAGGCTCATGTGCGGGCCACGGTCTTGCGGCGGTACTCGCACAGGTCGCTGATCAGGCAGTTCGGGCAATCCGGGCGCAATGCCTTGCAGACGTAGCGTCCGTGCAGGATCAGCCAGTGGTGTGCATGCTGCAGGTAGTCCGGCGGCACGGCCTTCAGCAGCCGGCGCTCCACCGCCAGCGGTGTCTTCCCCGGCGCGAGCGGGATCCGGTTGGCGAGCCGGAACAGGTGGGTGTCGACCGCTATCGTCGGATGACCGAACGCGATGTTGAGGATCACGTTGGCCGTCTTGCGGCCCACGCCGGGCAGCCGTTCGAGCGCTTCGCGGTCGTCCGGGACCTCGCCGCCGTGCTCCGCCAGCAGGATGGCGCAGGTCTGCGCGACATGCTTCGCCTTCGACCGGAACAGCCCGATCGTGCGGATGTACCGTTCGATGCCGTCTTGTCCGAGCGCGAGCATTTCGCCCGGCCCGGGCGCGTCGCGAAACAGTGCCGCGGTGGCGAGGTTCACGCTGCGGTCGGTTGCCTGCGCCGAGAGGATCACCGCCACCAGCAGCTGGAACGGCGTCTTCCAGTCGAGTTCGCCCTTCGGATGCGGATTCGCCTGGGCGAACCGCTCGAAGATCGCGCGCCGCCTTGCCGGGTTCACGATGGGTGCATCCTGGCCGGCGATCAGGCCGGCTTGCGGTGCTTGTCGTACACGACCGAATCGGCGAACAGCGATTCGATCTGTGCCGGTGCGTAGCCGAGTTCACCCAGCACGTCGGAGGTGTGCTGCCCGAGCCAGGGTGCCGCGGAACGGAACTGCTGTGGCGTACGCGAGAACTTCACCGGATACCCGATGTTCTTCATCTTGCCGATGATCGGGTGTTCGACGTCGAAGAACATCTCGCGCGCCTTGATGTGCGGGTCTTCGACCGTCTCGTCGAAGGTGTAGACCGGGCCGCCCGGGACGGCAGCCTTGTCGAGCAGCGGTACCCAGTGCCCGGTAGGCTGCGTGACCAGCACCTTCTCGATCTCGTCCTGCAGCGCATCGACGTTGGCGAGCCGGTTCTGCAGTCCCTCGAAGCGTTCGTCCTGCAGCAGTTCAGGACGCCCGAGCACGTCGTTGCAGAAGCTTGCCCACATCTTTTCGCTGTTCGCGCCCACCGTCACGTAGCCATCGGCGGTGCGGAACGCCTGGTACGGCGCGGAACGCCGGTGGCGCGTGCCGTTGGCCATCGCCACTTCGCCAGCGCCGAAGAACGCGGCCGACTCCCACATCATCCACGCGAGGCCGGCATCCACCAGCGAGGTCTCGAGGTACTGGCCTTCGCCGGTGCGCAACCGGTGGATGTAGGCCGCGAGGATGGCGTACAGCGCGGTGATGCCGCCGGCGACGTCGTTCATCGCGATGCCGACCTTGGCGGGGCGACCACCCTGGTCGCCGGTCATGCGCATGATGCCGGTCATGCCCTGCGCGACGATGTCGTAGCCGCCCTTCTTCGCATAGGGGCCGGTCTGGCCGAAGCCGGAGATCGACGCATAGATGATCTTGTCGTTGACCTTCTTCACCGACTCGTAGTCGACGCCCATGTGGAACTTGGCGTCGGGGCGCATGTTCTCGAGGATCACGTCGGCCCCGGCCGCCAGCTTCATGAACACTTCCTTGCCGCGCGGGCTCTTCAGGTCGAGTCCGATGCTGCGCTTGTTGCGGTTGACCATCGCGAAGCAGTAGCTCTCGTCGTTGATCTTCGGCGACAGGCGACGCGACAGGTCTCCTTCAGGGAAGTTTTCTACCTTGAGCACTTCCGCGCCCATGTCCGACATGGTCATCGTGCAGAAAGGCCCGGCCAGCACATTGGTCAGGTCGATCACCTTCACGCCATCGAGGGGAAGTGCCATCGTTGCTTGCTCCGCTTGCGGTCGGACAGACCGGGAGGCGGATTATAGCGGCGGGGCTGCGGTCGCCGGCGCGGCGGGTCCCCGGCCAGGCGTCAGAACCGTTCGTCGGGGCCGAGGTAGCGCCACTGGCCCACCGGCAGGTCGCCCAGCCGCAGGCGGCCGATGCGCACGCGCTTGAGACCGGTCACCCGCAGCCCGACGAGTTCGCACATCCGGCGGATCTGGCGCTTGCGCCCTTCCTGCAGCACGAAGCGCAACTGGTCGTCGTTCTGCCAGCCGACCTTCGCCGGCTTCAGCCGCACGCCGTCGAGCGCGAGGCCGTGGTTGAGCAGCGCCATGCCTTCGGTCGACAGGCTGCCTTCGACCCGCACCAGGTATTCCTTCTCGATCGCGCTGTCGGCCCCGATCAGCTGGCGCGCGATCCGTCCGTCCTGGGTCAGCACCAGCAGCCCGGTCGAGTCGATGTCCAGCCGCCCGGCCGGGGCGAGCCCGCGCAGGTGCGCCGGTTCGAAGCGCAGCGGCGCACGGTCGCCGGCGAAGCGGGTGGCGGCGCAGAACAGCACGACTGCAGGCTTGTATCCCGCCTCGGCCTGTGCGGATACATAGCCGATCGGCTTGTTCAGCAGCACCGTGACCCGCTCATGCTGCCTGGCCGCTGCGGCGGACGACAGCGTGATCTTCTGGTGCGGCAGGATGCGCGTGCCCAGTTCCTTCACGACGACGCCATCCACGCTCACCCAGCCGCGCTCGATGTAGGCATCGGCCTCGCGCCGGGAGCACAGCCCCTGTGCGGCCATCAGCTTCGAGACCCGGGTCTTCTCTTCCATGCTGCCGTCTCCCACCTAGCGGATCGCCAGGTCGACGCGTGCGCCGGGCGCTTGCGCCTTTGCGCCGGCGGCGTCGGCCGAGGGCGTCCTGCCCTGGACCAGGAACACGCGCTCGGGCGAGAGCGCCGCTTCCTTCACCAGGTAGTTCTCGACGGCCTGGGCGCGCGCCGTTGCCAGTTCGCGCAGGTCGTCCGGCGTGACCGGTGTGTTCGTCAGCATCAGCGTCTCCATCTCGGGTACCGGCAGATCGCGCAGCATCCCGATCGCGTTGCGCGGCTTGGGGAACCGTGCCTCCCGATAGGCTGCGCGCAGGTAGTTCTCGTATTCCTTCGGCTCCAGCGGGACCGTGCCGATGCCGACGGTACTTTCGCCCTTGCGCACCAGGTCGCGCGTTCGCTGCGCCTGCACGGCTGCCGCGAGCTGTGCGCGGCGGTACCCTTCGCGGTCTCGCTCTGCGTCCACGCGGCCGGTGAGTTCCAGGCGCAGCGATGGGCGATCGGCGAGTGCCTTGCCCAGCGTCGACAGCCGCTTCCGGGCGGCCTCCGACAACGCCACGCTGCCCGGTTCGAACTCGACCGTGGACAGTTCTTCCGTGCTGCCGCCGCCGAGCGAGGCGAGCAGGGAAAAGGGTGCGGTCACGGCGCGCGTGATCAGGTTGCCCAGGATCTGCCAGATGATCGGTCCGATGCGGAACTGGGGGTCGTCGAGCGTTCCGCTGATGGGCAGGTTCAGGTCGATCTCGCCGCGCCGGTTCTGCAGCAGCCGTACCGCGAACAGGATCGGAAGCTTGATCACGGAAGGCCCTTCGATGCGCTCGGTGCTGAAGGTCAGCTGGTCCAGGAAGATGCGATGCTGCGCGTCGATCTTGCGGCCCTCGACCTTGTACGCCAGGTTGAGCGTGAGGCGGCCGCGCTCGATGCCGTAGCCGGTGTACGTGGTCGAATAGGCCGACAGCGTGGACAACTCGGCGCCGCGCACCGCCCCCTTGATATCGACGAACAGGGGGCTGGCGAGCGGGTTGAGGCGGCCGATGATCTCGACCGGTGCACTGCCGTCGAGTTGCCCCCGCAGTTCGAGGTCGGCAGCCGTGCCGGGGTCCGATGTCAGTGTGGACACGGTACCTGTCATGCCGGTGAGGTTGAGGCGGAAATTCGGGCGCACGAAGAGGTCGGAAAAATTGATCTGGCCGGATGCGACGGAAATCCGTCCGATCTTCACCGGGACAGCCGCCTGCGTCGCTGCTCCGGGAGGAGCGGTCGGCGCGTTTGCCGAAACCGCGGGCGTTGCCGGCGCCGGCGCGGCGGCCGGATCGGGAACCTGCGCGGCGACCTGCGCGGGAACCTGCGCTGCGACCGGCGCGGCTGCCGGCGTGGCTGCCGGATCGGCACGCACGATCTCCCGCAGGTTGAGCCTGCCCTTTTCCGACAGGATGATGCGGGCGAAGAAATCGGACAGTGCGATCTCGCCGATGGCCACCTGTGTCGGTCCGGCGGTCACATTGATCGCGCCGAAATACAGCGATTTCCAGCGCAGCAGTTCCTCGTTGGTCAGCCGTTCGAGTGCCGCGAAGTTGGCGATGTTGGCCTCGCCGGTGAAGCCCGCGCGCGGCGGGTCGACCGACAGATCTGCATTCAGCGAACCCTTGGCCGACAGGTCTCCGCCGGTGATCACGATGTTGAGCCGCTCGGTGAAGTACGGTTGCAGCGGCAGGATGCCGATCGAGCGCGCGTCGAAGTCGAAAGTGCCGGCCCGTGGGTCGAGTGCGAACTGCCCGCGCGCGGACAGGCTGCCGCCGCGGTTGATCGTCGTACGCAGCGTCGCCTTCGCGCGCGCCCCCTTTGCGCTGCCGAGGTCGTCGACCGTCATGGCCAGGTCGGACAGCACGATCGCCACCGGTTGCGCCGGCACGCGATCGTCGAAGCGGAGGTTGACCCGCTCGGCCGCCGCGCGGCGCAGGGCCCATGTCCAGGGCGGGGCAGCAGCGGTGCCGGCCGCGGCCGGCGGTGGGGCGGTTGCTGCGGCCGCCGCTGCTGCCGGTGCCGCGGGCTCGGCGAGCAGCGAAGCGAGGTTGATGCGTCCGTCCTTGTCACGGTCGATTCGTACGCTGGCGTCGCGCAGGCTGACCTCGCCGACGCTGGCATTGCGGCGTGCGAGGTCGACGTCCACGCCCGTGATCGCCAGCAGCCTGGCTTCGACCAGGGGCTCATTTTCGCCGCTGCGCCGGGTGCGCAGGTCGGTGAGTGAGAGCGCCAGTGCTTCTACCGCCGCCTCGAGGCGATCACCCGCGGCGGCCACCCGGAAGCGCGTGCGCAGGTCCGCCTTCGCCTCGTCGATGTCGAAGCGCACGAAGCGTGCATAGTAGGGCGCGTAGTTGCGCGGACGCACGCCTTTCAGTTCGAGCGTGCCCTCGGCGCCAGGCGGTGTGGTGGCGACCGCAGCCTCGAGCGCCAGCGTCTCGCCGAAGCCGGTGCGGATCGACGCGGCAACCGTGGCCGGATCGGCGCGATCGTTGGACAGGCCGGCTACCGACAGGTCGATATCCGCGAGTTCCGTCCGGAACGGGGCTGGCAGCGATCGATCGGTGAACATGACTCGGCCGTCGTTCAGCGCGAACCGGGTCACGGAATAACGCAGCGGCTGTGCGGGCGCGTCCGTCTTGCTCGAAGCCTGCGCCGCGACGGGCGGCGAATCAGCGGCTGTCGCCTTCTCCGGGCGCGGTGCGAGCGCCAGCAGGTTGAACAGGCCATCGCGGCCACGCACCGCGTCCACGGACAGGCCGGTGACGGTGATCCTGGAGATGTCGATGTCGCGCGCGAATACGTCGATCGATTCGATGTCCACCTCGAGCAGCGGCAGCGACACCAGTGGCGCCTTCGCAGCATCGACCGCAGCCAGGTCGCGCAGCTGCGCGGTGCCCGAGACGGTGAGCCGCCGCGGCTGGCCGGCTGCGCGGATGAAGTACAGGCGCAGGTCGGTGTCGAGCGTCCCGGACGGGATGTCGAAGCCGAGCGTCGCGGGCACGTAGCGGAGGTAGCGCCCGATCGGCAGGCGGTCGAGCGAAAGCTGCAGCGAACTCTCGAGCGTGTCGAGGAAGGGTACGGTTTCACCCTTCAGTTCGACGTCAGTGCCGTTGACGCTCGCCGAGAACGACGGGGTGACCTTCACCGCGACCCGCGTCGGCAGGTTGGACAGGAAGGGGATGCCGAGGCGGATCGCGGTAACCGCGTGCCTGGCATCCTCGACGCGGTCGTCGATGTCGATTTCGCCGCCGGACAGCTCGATGTTGTTGAGCGAGAAGTACGCCTTGCCGTCGCTCCTGGGCTGCTTTGCCAGCGTTTCGAGGATGTCCGTGAAGTTGAACCGGCCACCCGGCAGCCGCACGACCTTCAGCCGGGGTGCGTTCAGCCTGAGCGCACCGACGACCGGGGCCAGGTTCCAGAGTGAACTCGACTCGACGTTCACGTAGAGTTCGTCGAGCGATGCGAACACGTCCTTCGAACCCGCTTCGTAAAGGCGGAACCCGGACACGGTCGCCGACAGCGCGAACGGATTCACGGAGATCCGCTCGATCGAGACTTCCCGCCCGAGGGCCTTGGTCGCCTGCTTCACGATCAGCGATTTCGCCACTGGCGGCACGATGAAGTATCCGGCCAGCACGAAAAGCACGAACAGCCCTGCCAGGTGCAGTGCCAGCCTGCGCAGTCGGAGGAGCGAGAGGGTTGGCTTCATGGCGCATACACCCACAGGTCGGCCATCAGCGTGCAGCCCGGCACCGGCAGCGGTCCCGGTACCTGTACCGCCGACAGTGGAAGGTCGAGCCCCGGCAGCCGCCGCTGGAACGCACGCCAGGCCGCGTCGAGCCCCGAGAGGTCGGTCATGAACAGCTGCAGCCGCACCATGTCGCGCAGGGATGCGCCGGCAGCCGTGCACAGCGCCTCGGCGCGGTCGACGATCGCATCGACCTGGGCCTCGACGGTGCAGCCGAAGTACGGCTGCCGGACATCGGGCAGGCAGCCGGGCAGCGGACCTTCGGCATCGGCGGCGAGCAGGGCCGAGCAGAGCAGCAGGTCACCGGCGAGCACCGCAGCCGGTTGCCCGTCGATGCCGGTATGGAAGCCGGCATCGATGTTGCGCCGCTGCGTCGGGGCGCCTTCGACCAGCCCGATCGCGTTGATCTCGAGCCGGGCGTCCTCGATCGCGAAACCGGGAGTCGAGGTCGGTACATAGCTCACCGCAGGCCGCCTCGCCGCGTCCGGGAACCAGCGATGCCAGACCTCGTTGAACGCGGGAAGGTCGTTCATGTCGCGCAGGTATACCTGCGCCTTGACCATCGAGCCGATCGAGGAACCTGCCCCTTCGAGCGCCACGGCGATCTTCTGCTTCATCGCGTACTCGGCCTCGAGCTTGATGCGGGTGCCTTTCCACAGGTGGCCGTCGGGTACCTTCGCCTCCGGCGCGATGCCGCCCAGATCGCCCGGCTGGTGGGCAGCCATGAAGCCTGCGATGAAGACGTAGTCGCCCGCGCGCACCACCGGCGCGAAGCCGGACGTGGACGGCACGTGCAGTCCGGGCGGGTAGACCGCCTCTACCGGTGCGTCGAACCGGGGCGTGAGCGCGACGAATTGCGCGTCCAGGCTGGCGCCGTCGAGCATCAGCCCGGGCATCAGTACCGAGGTGGTCGGCGGCACGAGGGTGCGGAAGCGGCGCACGCGTTCGGTGTGGTAGTGGCTCACCGCCGCCCAGGTCGTGAAGTACTGGTCACTGCGTACGACGCGTGCGAGCGAGCTTCCACCGGCGGCAAGCACCTGCTCGAGATGATCGAAAACCCGTGCCGATTCGCGCAGGTGCCCGGGCGCACCCGACAGCGGAGCCCGGCTGCGCAACACGTCGGAAGCGATGCCTCCGGTCACGGGGTCGGTGGCCATCTGGCCGGTAGCGAACAGCCAGCGTCCGGCCCGGATGCCGCGGGCGAAGCGAAGCCCGCCGACCGGACCGAGGGCCACTGGCAACAACGGCTGCGTCCTTGCGCGCGGGATCCCGCCGCTGGCAGCCGGCGGAACGGATTTCCTGGTGCGAGCGGGTGTGGACGGTGCCGGGACGGAACGTTTTCTGGGCATGGGCGTCGGAGGGTGCAGGAAACCTGCGTAGGCTACACGATGCACGCCGGCGGGCGCTTGCCGCGCCGGTGGTGGTGTCATGGCCTTGCAACACGGCCTGGTCACCCCCGTTCCGGAGACCTCGCGGCAGCCAGGCGTTCGCGCGCCCGCGCGAGCGCACGTTCGACCACCGCCCGCCTGCGTCCGGCGTCGGCGTCATCGGGCGCCAGGGCCAGCCCGGCCAGCTTCATGCGGGCCTTCTCGGCGAGGCGCGTGGCGCGCTCGGCAGGCTCGCGCGCGAGACGGTGCTGGCGGAAGCGATGGCGCTCGCGGACCTGCGCCGGGTCCGGACGCGGCTGCCCCGCGGGGCGGTCCACCATCGTGATGCAATCCACCGGGCAGGGCGCGACGCACAGCCGGCAACCGATGCATTCGGCGGACACGACCGTATGCATCCGGCGGCTGGCGCCCACGATCGCATCGACCGGACACTTCTGTATGCAGATCGTGCAGCCGATGCAGGCGGCCTCGTCCACAAGCGCCACCTGCGGCGCGGCACGTGCGCGTACCGGTTCGGGCATCGGTTCGGCCGCCTCAGTATGCGCCGCCAGCCTCGTGTGGCAGCGGCTGCCAGCGCCCGTCGATCAGCCCCTCGATCGGCTGGAAGTTGACCTTGTAGGCCATCTTGCGGCTCTGGCCGATCCAGTAGCCGAGATACAGGTACGGCAGCCCGAGCTGGCGGCACAGGTCGACCTGCCACAGGATGTTGTAGGTGCCGTAGCTGGCGCCAGGCGTGTCGGGTTCGAAGAAGGTATAGACGGAGGACAGCCCGTCCTGCAGGCGGTCGACGATGCTGACCATGCGCAGCGCGTGCGCGTCGCGCCCGGGCTCGCGGAACTCGACCAGGTGCGACCGGATGTTGCTCTGGAGCAGGAAGTGACGGTACTGCTCTCGACTGTCATGGTCCATCCCGCCGCCGGAATGGCGCAGCGCCTGGTAGCGCAGGTAGAGCGCGTAGTGCTCGGGCGAATAGCGCAGGTCGAGCAGTTCCGACACCAGCCCAGCATGGCGCGCATGCGCGCGGCGCTGCGACCGGGTCGGCTCGAACGCGTCGACCAGGACGCGCACCGGCACGCAGGCCCGGCAGTTGTCGCAGTAGGGACGGTAGGTGAAGGCGCCACTGCGGCGAAAGCCGGAGCGAACCAGTTCGCCGTAGACCGCAGTGTCGATCAGGTGGCTCGGCGTGGCGACCTGGGAGCGCGCCATGCGGTCGGGCAGGTAACTGCACGGGTAGCGTGCGGTCGTGTAGAACTGCAGCACCGAGATCGGGAAATCGTTGAGCCGGGTCATGGTCGATTCAGCGTCGGTGCATCATCGCTCAGGTGTCTGTCGAGCCGGATCCGGACGGCAGGTTGCCGGCGCCGACGCTGGCGTCGATGCGGCTGCAGCCGGAAGGCCACGCGCTCGGGAATCCACCGGCGGAACCGGAACGACGCTCGCGCTCATAGTGTAGCAACTCCACCAGCCGCGCCGCGAAATCCGCCCTGGGGATCTCGCGGGCGCCGAAGCTGGCGAGGTGGTCGGTGCGCATCTGGCAATCGATCAGGCCGAAGCCCCACTGGTCGAGCTGGCGCACCAGGTGCACGAACGCGATCTTCGAAGCATCCGGCACCCGGGTGAACATCGATTCGCCGAAGAACGCGCGGCCGAGTGCGATGCCGTAGAGCCCGCCAGCCAGGTGGCCGTCGATCCATGTCTCGACCGAATGCGCATGGCCGCGCTCATGGAGCGTGCAGTAGGCATCGATCATCGCCGGCGTGATCCACGTGCCGGGCTGCCCGTCGCGGGGACCGCTGCAGGCCGTGATGACCTCGCGGAATGCGGTGTCGACGCGCACTTCATGGCCGGGCTGGCGCAGCCGCTTGCGCAGAGACCGACGCACGTGCAGTTCCTGCGGCAGCAGGACCATGCGCGGGTCCGGGCTCCACCAGAGGATCGGGTCTCCCGGGCTGAACCAGGGGAAGATGCCGCGCGAGTAGGCATCGAGCAGACGATCGGGGGACAGGTCCGCACCAGCGGCGAGCAGGCCGGGCGGCCGGGTCAGCGCGGCCTCGAGCGGCGGGAACGGGTCATCGAGTTTCAGCCACGGCACCATGGCCTGATTCTACGCGGCGGCGCCGCAATGGACCGCGGTTGATCCAGATCAACCTGCGCCGGCGGCAACGGCCCCAGGATGGTGTCTGGCGTTCCATGAACCTCTTCATCCCTCGCGAAGGACGGAAAAATGAAGATCACCCGATCGCTTGCCGCCACTGCACTGGTGGCCGTCGGATCCGCGGCGCTGCTCGCCACCCCCGACGCCAGCGCGCAGTTGATGGTGCGTGGCCGGGCGCTGTACATCGCGCCGCAGGAGCGTTCGTCGCCGCTCAGTCTCGGGGTGTCGAACGAGGTCACGCCGGAACTCGACCTGAGCTGGTTCTTCACGCCGAACATCGCGGTCGAACTGATCCTGGCCACGCAGCGCCACAACGTCACCAGCGCCGGGGTTGATATCGGCAGCCTGAAGCACCTGCCGCCGACGCTGATGCTTCAGTACCATTTCACGCCGTCCCAGGACTTCAAGCCGTACCTGGGCGTGGGCGTGAATTACACGCGCTTCTACGACGTGAACCTCGGCGGCGGCACGCTGACCGTCGACCGCTCCAGCACCGGCGGCGCGATCCAGGCAGGCTTCGACTATCGCCTGTCCGGCCAGTGGTACCTGAACGTCGACGTGAAGAAGGTCTGGATCGAGACCGACGTGAAGACGGCAGGCGGCGTGTTCGTGTCCAACCTGAAGATCGATCCCTTGCTGTTCGGCATCGGCATCGGCTACAAGTTCTAGGCGGCGATGGTGCCGGAGGCCGGTACAGGTGAAGCAGTCTTTCCGTGAATCCCGCGGCAATGCTGGCAGCAGCGGGGCGGTCATGGCGGCACCGCCTGCCGGCAACTGTTTCCACTGCGGACTGCCGCTCGGATCGTCCGGCCTGTCGGTGCGCATCGCCGGCAGCCTGCGCGGGATGTGCTGCGCGGGTTGCGCCGCCGTCGCGCAGGCGATCGTCGAGGGCGGCCTCGAGCGCTATTACGACCATCGCGAGTCCATGCCCGGGTCCGCTGCGCAGGCCGTGCCGCCGCAACTCGCGCAACTGCGCCTGTACGACGATCCGGCGGTGCAGGCGAGCTTCGTGCGTCCGGTGGCGGCGACGGCACGCCGCGGCGAATCGGAGGCGGAAGACCCGCGCGACGAGCGCGAAGCGGCGCTGCTGATCGAAGGCATCACCTGCGGCGCCTGCGCATGGCTGACGGAGCGGACGCTCGAGCGGGTGCAGGGCGTCACCCGCGTCGAGGTCAACTACGCTACCCGTCGCGCACGCGTACGCTGGGATGCCACGCGCGGCTCGCTGTCGTCGATCCTCGCAGCGGTCGCGGCCATCGGCTACCGGGCCAGTCCGTACGATGCCTCGCGCATGGACGACCTGCATCGGCGCGAGCGCAAGCGTGCCCTGTCCCGGCTGGCGATCGCTGGCCTGGGCATGATGCAGGTGATGATGTATGCGGTGCCGGTCTGGCTCGCCGATGGCGACATGACCGGCGATGTCGACATCCTGATGCGCTGGGCGGGGCTGATCCTGACGCTGCCGGTGCTGGTGTATTCGGCTGCGCCGATCTTCGGTTCCGCCTGGCGCGACCTTCGTGCGCGCCGTGTCGGCATGGACGTCCCGGTGGCGATCGGCATCGCCGGGGCTTTTGCCGCCAGCGTCTTCGCCACCGTGACCGGCACTGGCGATGTGTATTTCGATTCGGTGACGATGTTCGTGTTCCTGCTGCTGACCGCACGCTTCCTCGAGTCTGAGGTGCGTGCCCGGGCGGCGCGCGCCACGGATGAACTGGCGCGCCTGATTCCGGCCACCGCGACCCTGCTGCCTGCCTGGCCACGACCACAACCGGCGGATACCGTACCGGTGGCGCGCCTGCGTGCCGGCGACGTGGTGCTGGTGCGCGCCGGAGAGCGGATCCCGGCGGACGGTCGCGTGCTGGACGGAACGGGAGAGGTGGACGAGGCGCTGCTCACGGGCGAGAGCCG
>CAIQON010000022.1 GCA_903873475.1 uncultured bacterium | reverse complement strand
ATCTGACGACATTGGTGGTGAGCGGCGAGACGCTGCAGGTGCGGCTCTCGGTTGCGCTGCCGGTCGGCACGGCGCTGACCATCGCGCCGGCCCCGAGCAATCCGGCAGCCGTGAGTGTGCAGGTGAAGCCGCAGGCGACGATCGCGCAGATGGCGCCCGAAGCGCCGGCACAAACTGCCGCGGCGGCGGCGCTGTCGGCGATGACCTCAAGGCCGGTTCCCGACGCGCCGGTGCGAGCCGCACAGGTACGACAGGTCCAAGGAAGCGGGCCTGCTGCGCCATTGGATGAACCGAACCTATCCGCATCGACGGCAACGCAGATCGTGCCACTGGCGCGCCGTGACGGTTCCAATGCGCCGCATGGCGCGGCGGTGGTCGCCAACGGTCCGCTGCCATCCGACATGGCGGTGCAGTCGGCCGCGGCGTCGCGGTCGCTGGCGACCAAGGCACCGGAGACAGAGCCAGTTGCAATTGCCCCCCGGGTGCGCAGTGTCGCGCCCGGTTCCGGGTCGGCCGCGGCAGCGCCACTGCCAAGACCAATGATGCCCGGCGGTGCGACGCCGTCCATCGCGCTGCCATTGGCCGATGCCGCACCAGTCCCTGCGGCGACATCCACCGCGCCTGCAGGCCCAGTGCCCGCCGCGCAGTCGCCTGCGCAAGGTGCAACGCCTCCGCCTCTTCCTGCTCCCGCGATCCCAACTGTGCCGACGGAGGCCGGACAGACCGCGCCGCCGTCACCATCACCACCACCGGTGGCGAAGCCTGCCGCCGCGCCGCCAGTACAGGTGGCGACCTCCGCGCCAGTTCCCGCCACGCCGACTGCAGCCTCAGCGCCACCGGCCCCTGTGGCGACCGTAGTCGCTCCAGATGCACCCGCCTCGCCCCGGACGCAGGCGCCTGAGCCAGCACGACCAGCCGCGATACCCTACGCGACCGCACCAAGGCCAAGCGCGCCGCCCGGGGTTGCATCGGCGCTCGGCGTCCCGCACGCTGCTGCCACGCAGCAGCCGCTGGCGCCGATGCTGGCCGATGCGGCTAAACTGGCGGCCGACCCGACCATGCCGCAGCCCCTGCGCGCTGCCGCGCAGCAGGTGGTAGCGCAGGCCCTCGATCCAGCGCGCGTGCCTGTCGATGCCGTCGTGCTCCGGCAGGCGGTGGAGACCGCGGGCGTGCTGCGGCCGCTCACGCCGCTGGGGACGCCTGACCTCTCTACACGCCTCACCGCTCTCCGCGACGTGCTTGCCCGGCTGCTGGGCGATGCTGCTGCTCCGCTTGCGAATGACCGCCGGCGCCAGCCGTCCGTGCCAGTGCGGGGGGATGCCCCGCACGCCGAACGGAGCGAAATGGTGTCGCTTGTCGCGGATGCCCCAGGCGGGCTTGCCCATCGCCTGCTGGCAGAAACCGATGGCGCTCTGTCGCGGCTGAAGCTCCTGCAGGCCGCTTCGCTACCGGCGGATGGCCGCGCGCCCGACCCGGCGCGCCCCGCGGAGTACCGCGTCGAGATACCCATGCTGCTTGGCCGCGAGGCGACCACGATCCAGTTCGTCTTCGACCGTGAGGCGCAGCCGCAGGAGCCCAGGAAGCCGCGCGGCTGGCGCATGCGCTTCGCGCTCAATGTCGCCGCCTTGGGCGAAGTTGGCGCCGATATCAGCATTCTGGGTGCCGCGACGCAGGTGACGGTCTGGGCGAGCGAGACAGAGACCGCAGCGCTGATCGCGGCCATGCTGCCCGAGCTCGGGCCGGCACTCGCTGCCCGCGGGCTGGAGCCCGGCGCCATCCGCATGCGGCACGGCCGACCGGGCAGCATTGCACCGGGCCGCCTGCTGGATAGCGCAAGATGAGCGACAATCCGGACGAGGCCAAGATCGATCTCGCGGTCGCGCTGCAATACGAAAAGGGCACGCGCACCGCACCCAGGGTCACGGCCAAGGGGCGCGGCGAGGTAGCCCGCCGTATTGTCGCCAGTGCAAATGAGCACGGTGTAACGGTTGAGGCCAACCGGCAACTCGCCGAGGCGCTTTCTGGCGTCGATCTCGATACCACCATCCCCGTCGAGCTCTATGAGGCCGCCGCGGAAGTGATCGGCATGGTGCTCCGCGCCGCCGAAAAGCGGCGGTCGAGCCCCCTCCGCTGAAGGTCAGTCCGCAGCCCGTCGCATCAGTGCGGCGAGCGCGCGCACTCTGCCGCCGACCCCCTGTACGCGCGACAGCAGGAGGTGGCCATCGCTCGCTGCGTCGGCTCTGGCGGGCGTGATCGTCGCGCCATCCCGCAACAGCGCGGCGATGAGCCGAGAGGTTGCGCGGGTTGTCTGCGTCGCCCAGCGCATGCGGGTTTCGCCGCTCCATAGCCAGCCCTGGCCATGCGTGCATCCGGCCTCTCGTGCCGCCCTGAGCTGCTCGGCGGTTTCTATACCCTCCATTACCACCACAGGAGCAAAGTCGCGCGCCTCTGCGATCAGCGCCGCCAGTTGCGCTTCTCCATCTGTATGCAACAGCAGATCCAGTCCTGAGCGGTCGATCTTGATGATGTCCCATGCAATAGCGATGCCTGAAAGGTAGATGCTGCGGGCGTAGCCGGCTCCGAAATCATCGATGGCGAGTCGGCAACCCAACGCCTGCGCTTCGCCGAGCCGTCGTGCAACATCGTCGATGGTGTTGAGCGGGCCACTCTCGGTGATCTCGAGCACGAGGCGATTGGCGAGCGCAGGGCGCCGCGCCAAGCGCCGCAGGAGACGCTGCCACAGTCCCACATCGGCCAAAGTCTGCACGGACAGGTTGCAGCCCAGTGTCAGGCGCGGCTCGACCGACAGGGTCTCGTAGGCTAGCCCCACCATGGCCCGGTCGAGCAGGCCGAACTCATCGTCGCCTGTCAGCCGCCCCATAAGGGCTCCAGCCCGCAGGACGCGAGTCTCTGGAACCTCCATGCGCAGCAGGCACTCGCCGTAGAGCGATTTGCTTCCGGGCTGCCAGAGGTCAATTATCGCCTCCTGCGCGAAGCCGATACGGGTGCCGGCAGGAACACTCTCCGACGCAGTCGCCCCCGAGAGGTGAGATGCCAACAGGTTCACTCTTGCACCTGCGGGTTTGATTGCGACGCACTCCACTGCAGGGCGGTCCGCAGTCGCGCCCGCAACTCGGCGGGTGTGATGTCGAGCGCTGCCGCGGCACGATGCCGGCTCCCGCGAAAATGCCGAATCGTACGCAGCACGATGAGGTGCACTGCAACATCCAGGGTCTGGCCAACCAGAAGGTCTATGCCAGCGTCCATTTCCCGGCGGCTCCCGACGCCGTCCTTGCTGACGAGGTGGCTCAGGACGTGGTCGATGAGGCATTCTTCGCTGGCAGTGACCAGCACGCTGCCGGTGCCATCGCTCGCGTCGTCGTGAAGCAGCACAAACAGGCCGGTCTGATCATCTACTTCGACCCGAAGCAGGCCGCCTGACGCTGCCGGCAGCGTGATTGCCGGCGGGTCACTGCGCTCCAGCTTTGCGATCGAGACGTGCTCGAACAGCGGATCGCCGATGATCATGTGGAGTTCGGACATGACGGCTTCGAGGCGCGCCAGTCGAAACGACAACGCGTTCGGAAGCGGCCGCACCCGGCGTCCAAACGTCGATCGCAAGGGCGTACTTCCAGCCTTGCTGTTGGGCTGAGCGTCGCCTGCGCGTCCGAAGCGCACCGGCAGAGGTTCAGTCATCTATGTGCTCCCCTGTATCCGAAAGGCAGCCGTTTCAGGAGTGGTTGACCGGCTGGAAAAGCGTGGGGTCCCCTCCAGCCGGTCAACCTT
>CAIQON010000021.1 GCA_903873475.1 uncultured bacterium | reverse complement strand
GCTCGCCTTGATCTTGATCGTGTTCTCCTTGCCGGTCGCCTTGTCCTTGGCCGACACGTGCAGGATGCCGTTGGCGTCGATGTCGAACTGCACCTCGATCTGCGGCATGCCGCGCGGCGACGGGGGAATTCCCTCGAGGTTGAACTGGCCGAGGCTCTTGTTGCCGGCCGACAGCTCGCGCTCGCCCTGCAGCACGTGGATGGTCACCGCCGACTGGTTGTCGTCGGCGGTCGAGAACACCTGCGCGGCCTTGGTCGGGATGGTGGTGTTCTTCTGGATCAGCTTGGTCATCACGCCGCCGAGCGTCTCGATGCCCAGCGACAGCGGCGTCACGTCGAGCAGCAGCACATCCTTGACGTCGCCCTGCAGCACGCCGCCCTGGATGGCGGCGCCGACCGCTACCGCCTCGTCGGGGTTCACGTCGCGGCGCGGCTCGCGGCCGAACACTTCCTTCACGACATCCTGCACCTTCGGCATGCGGGTCTGCCCGCCGACCAGGATCACGTCCTCGATGTCGGAGATCTTCACGCCGGCATCCTTGATCGCGATCCGGCACGGCTCGATGGTCTTCTGGATCAGGTCGTCGACCAGGCTCTCGAACTTGGCGCGGGTGATCTTGACCGCCATGTGCTTCGGACCGCTGGCATCGGCGGTGATGTAGGGCAGGTTGACCTCGGTCTGCTGCGCGCTCGACAGTTCGATCTTCGCCTTCTCGGCGGCGTCCTTCAGGCGCTGCAGCGCGAGGATGTCCTTCTTCAGGTCGATACCGGAATCCTTGCGGAATTCATCGACCAGGTATTCGATCAGGCGCTGGTCGAAGTCTTCACCGCCGAGGAAGGTGTCACCGTTGGTCGACAGCACTTCGAACTGGTGTTCGCCTTCCACTTCGGCGATCTCGATGATGGACACGTCGAAGGTGCCGCCACCCAGGTCGTATACCGCGATCTTGCGGTCACCTTTCTTCTTGTCCATGCCGAACGCCAGTGCCGCCGCGGTCGGTTCGTTGATGATCCGCTTCACCTCGAGGCCGGCGATACGGCCGGCGTCCTTGGTCGCCTGGCGCTGCGAATCGTTGAAATAGGCCGGTACGGTGATCACGGCTTCGGTCACCGGTTCGCCGAGGTAGTCCTCGGCGGTCTTCTTCATCTTCATCAGCACCTGCGCCGATACTTCAGGCGGGGCGATCTTGCGTCCGCGCACCTCGACCCACGCGTCGCCGTTGTCGGCCCTGGCGATCGAGTAGGGCATCAGGTCGATGTCCTTCTGTACTTCCTTTTCCTCGAAGCGCCGGCCGATCAGCCGCTTCACCGCATACAGCGTGTTCTTCGGGTTGGTGACGGCCTGCCGTTTCGCCGGTGCGCCGACCAGGATCTCGCCGTCGTCGGCGTAGCCGATGATCGACGGGGTCGTGCGTGCGCCCTCGGCGTTCTCGATCACCTTCGGTTGCCCGTTCTCGATGATCGACACGCAGGAGTTGGTGGTGCCCAGGTCGATGCCGATGATCTTGCCCATTTGCTGTTCCTCTCGGTATTTCGTTGATTCTGCAGGGGATGGCGCATGCGGGGAGGGCTGTCGTGCGAATCAGCCTCCCGCCGATGCATCCAAGCTTGGGATCGGGGGCGCCCTTTTCAAGCAGGAGCCGTGCCGGTCTCGTCCGCGGCGGGCCTGGGCTTGGCGACGGCGACCATGGCAGGCCGTATCACGCGGTCGTGCAGCTTGAAGCCCTTCTGGAACACCTGCACCACCGAGTGCGCCGGGGCGTCGGACTCGATGGCGGTCATCGCCTGGTGATGGTGCGGATCGAATTTTTCGCCGGTCGGGTCGAGCACGGTGACCCCGAACTTCTCGAATGCCGCCTTCAGCTGCTTGCGGGTCAGTTCGACCCCGTCGCGCAGCGACTCCGCCGTCGCGTTTCCCGTGGCGAGCGCGGCCTCGAGTGCGTCATACACCGGGAGCAGTTCGCCCGCGAAGTTGTCGATCGCGTATTTGTGGGCGCTCGCCACATCAGCCTGGGCGCGCTTGCGGATGTTGTCCGCCTCGGCCCGCGCCCGCAGCCAGTTTTCCTGGTGTTCATGGGCCAGGGCCTCGGCCCTGGACAGCGACTCGGCGAGGCCCGCTGCATCGGCCGGCGCGTCGTGGGTGGCAGTTGCGGGATTTTCCGGCGTTTCCGGCTGGCCGGCCCGGGATGTATCCTGTTGCGACATCGGTGTGCCTCTCCTTGGCGTGTTCGGGACGCTGGATCAATCTGTCCCGGGTTCGGTGCGTGGCTCGACCCGTCCGGGCTTGATGGGGACAGTCCGGCCGGATTCAAGGGCCTGAGGCGGGCAAATTTGGCATCCAACCCGGCGCAAAGCGAGGCATAATCGTCGAATGGATAATGCCGCCATGAGTGCATAGTGTCCGAAGCCGAAGCCAAACCGGCCAGGATCGGGCGATTCGAAGTCATCCGTCCGCTGGGGCGGGGTGCGACCGCGACCGTGTATCTCGCATACGACCCGCATCTCGAGCGCGAGATCGCGCTCAAGGTCATCAAGTTCGGCGGCGACCTGGAAGCGGGCGAAGCGCGGGTGAAGCAGCATCGGCGGCTGCGCAAGCTGTTCCAGACCGAGGGCGCGGTAGCCGCCCGGCTCGACCATCCGAACATCGTCAAGGTGTATGACACGGTCG
>CAIQON010000020.1 GCA_903873475.1 uncultured bacterium | reverse complement strand
GTACCGCATCGTCCGCCCGGACGGCGCGCAGCGGTGGCTTCATGAACACGCGGCCATCATCTGCGACGACCAGGGACAGCCGCTGCGCATCGTCGGCGTGGTCCAGTACATCACGGAACGGCGGGCGGCGCAGGAACGCATCGAGTTCCTGGCCACGCGCGATCCGCTGACCGAGCTGCCCAACCGCCTGCTGCTGCGCGACCGCATCACGCATGCCATGGCGGGCGCGGCCCGCAGCGGCACCCAGCTGGCCCTGCTCTTCATCGACCTCGACCAGTTCAAGACCATCAACGACTCGCTCGGCCACTGGGTGGGCGACGAACTGCTGAAGCAGGTCGCGGAGCGCCTGGCCAGTTGCGTGCGCATGGAAGACACGCTCGCACGCCTCGGCGGCGACGAGTTCGTGCTGCTGCTGCAGGGCCTGGGCGATGCCGAGGCCGCCTCGCAGGTCGCGAGCAAGGTGCTCAAGCTGCTCTCCTGCCCCTACCTGATCGAGGGGCACCAGCTCTCGACCTCGTGCAGCATCGGCATCAGCCTCTACCCGACCGATGGCTCCGACGCGCAGGCACTGATGAAGAACGCGGACGCGGCGATGTACCACGCGAAGGAACGCGGCCGTGGCAACTACCAGTACTTCTCGGCCGACCTGCATTCGCGCGCAGTCGAGCGGCTGTCGATCGAGACAGCGCTGCGGCGCGCGCTCGATCGCGGCGAGTTCGAACTGCACTTCCAGCCCCAGTTGCTCATGGATGACTCGACGGTGGTCGGGATGGAAGCGCTGCTGCGCTGGAACCATCCGGACGAGGGCCTGCTGGCGCCCGGCCGCTTCATCCGCATCGCCGAGGAAAGCGGCCTGATCGTTCCGCTCGGCGACTGGGTGCTCAACGCTGCGTGCGCCCAGGTGCGCGAGTGGCTCGATGCCGGCCTCGCACCGCCCAGGCTCGCGGTGAACGTGTCGGTGGGCCAACTCTCGCGAGGCTTCGTGCGCAGCGTCGGGCGCACCCTGCAGGCGCACCGGATCGACGGGTCGCGGCTGGAACTGGAGATGACCGAAAGCCTGCTGATGCAGCACGTCGACGAGAACGTGAACCTGCTGCGGCGGATCGGAGACCTCGGCGTGCAGATCGCACTGGACGACTTCGGCACCGGCTATTCCTCGCTCGCCTACCTGAAGAAGTTCCCGATCGACGCGCTGAAGATCGACCGGACCTTCGTGCGCGACATCGTCGAAGACCCGGACGATTCCGCGATCACCGCGGCCGTGGTGTCGATCGGCCACCACATGCAGTTGCGCGTGATCGCCGAGGGGGTCGAGACGCCCGAACAGCTCGCCATCCTGCGCTCGATGGGCTGCGACGAATACCAGGGCTACCTGTTCAGCCGCCCGCTGCCGGTCGCCGGCTTCGCCGAGCGTTTCCTCGGCGGCGGCGCACCCCCGGGCCTCCTGCCGCGGCGCTGACCCGGGTCGTGCCCCGGGTCAGCGGGCGAGGGCGCGCATCGCCCGGTCGAGTCCCTCGAGGCTGAGCGGGAACATGCGCTCGCCCATCAGCCTGCGGGTGAGCGCGATCGACTCGTGGTACTCCCAGCGCGACTCGGGCTGCGGATTGATCCATGCGGCATGCGCGTACACGTCGAGCAGCCGCTGCAGCCAGGCGGCGCCGGGTTCTTCGTTGTTGTGCTCGACGCTGCCGCCGGCGAGCAGGATCTCGTAAGGACTCATCGTCGCGTCGCCGACGATCACCAGCTTGTAGTCGTTGCCGAACTTGTGCAGCACGTC
>CAIQON010000019.1 GCA_903873475.1 uncultured bacterium | reverse complement strand
CGTAGACGATCACGATGAACGCCCCGGTCGGGCCGCCGATCTGCACCCGCGATCCGCCCAGCACCGAGATGATCAGGCCGGCGACGATCGCGGTGACGATACCCGCCGCCGGGCTCATGCCGCTGGCTATCGCGAAGGCCATTGCCAGCGGCAGCGCCAGCACGCCGACGGTCACTCCGGCGACCAGGTCGGTCCCGAAACGCGGCCCGTCGTATCCGTCGAAGCTGTCGAGCAGCCGGGGACGGAACCGCCGGGTCCAGGCAGCCATGGCCGCTACTTGACCTTCATGCCGGGCAGCGCGCCGTCGTCGGGGGAGAGCAGGAAGATGCCCGGTCCTTCGCCGCTGGCGGCGAGGATCATGCCCTCGGATACGCCGAACTTCATCTTGCGCGGCGCGAGGTTGGCCACCATCACGGTCAGTCGACCGACCAGCGCCTCGGGGGCGTAGGCCGACTTGATGCCGGCGAACACGGTGCGCTGCTCGCCGCCGAGGTCGAGGGTGATCTTCACCAGCTTGTCGGCGCCGTCGACCTTCTCGGCATTCGCGATGCGCGCGATCCGCAGGTCGATGCGTGCGAACTCGTCGATCGTGAGGGTGCCAGGGGCGGCGGCGGCCGAGGGGGCCGCCCTGGCCGGCACGGCGGCCCCGACCTGCGCCGCAGGCGCCTTTGTCGTCGCGGTCGTCGCGGTCGTCGCCGAAGTGGCTGCATCCGCGACTGCCGCCGCCTTCGCCCCGGCGCCGGGCATCGTCTCGCGATTGGCGGCCACGAGTGCCTCGGTCTGCTTCACGTCGACCCTCTGCATCAGGTGCCTGTACGGATGGATCACATGCCCGGGCGCGAGGATGCTCGTGGCGTCGCCCCACACCAGCGGCGGGATGCACAGGAATGCCTCGACCTCGTGCGCGAGCTTCGGCAGCACCGGCTTCAGGTACAGGGTCAGCAGGCGGAACAGGTTGAGCGCGGTGCTGCAGACTTCATGCAGCTGCGCTTCCTGGCCGGGTTGCTTCGCGAGTTCCCACGGTTTTTCGTGGTCGACGTACTGGTTGGCCCGGTCGGCCAGCGCCATCACCTCGCGCATCGCCTTGCCGAACTCGCGCGCGTCGTAGAGTGACGCGATCGTGGCCCGGGCCGCACGCATGTCCTCGAGCAGCGAAGCCGGCGCGCCCGGCGCGGCGTGCGCCATCGTGCCGATGCGCCCGTCGAAGCGCTTGCAGATGAAGCCGGCGCAACGGCTGGCGATGTTCACGTACTTGCCGACGAGGTCGCTGTTCACCCGGGCGCAGAAATCGACCAGGTTGAGGTCGATGTCTTCCATCGTCGCGTTCAGCTTGGCGGCGTAGTAGTAGCGCAGCCATTCCGGGTTCAGGCCCTGCTCGATGTAGCTCGCGGCGGTGACGAAGGTGCCGCGCGACTTCGACATCTTCTCGCCGTTGACGGTGAGGAAGCCGTGCGCGAAGACGCGCGTGGGCGTGCGGTAGCCGGCGTGTTCGAGCATTGCCGGCCAGAACAGGGCATGGAAGTAGAGGATGTCCTTGCCGATGAAGTGGATCAGCTCGGTATCGTGCCCCGGCTTCAGGAAATGATCGCGGTCGATCGCGGCGGCGCCCGCCGGCCAGTTGGCGACATGGTTGGCGAAGCTGCCGAAATAGCCGACCGGCGCGTCCAGCCAGACGTAGAAGAACTTCGAGCCCAGGGTGCCCGGTATCGGGAAGCCGAAGTAGGGCGCATCGCGCGAGATGTCCCAGTCGGCCAGCTTCGTCGCGCCAGGCTCGCCCAGCCACTCGAGCATCTTGTTCGCCGCCTCCGGCTGCAGATGGCCGGCCTGCTGGGTGTACGTGCGCAGGAAACCTTCGCAACGCGGATCGGACAACCGGAAGAAGAAGTGCTCGGACTCGCGCCGCACCGGTGCGGCACCCGATACGGTCGAGTACGGATTCACCAGGTCGGTGGGCGAATAGGTGGCGCCGCACGCCTCGCAGGAGTCTCCGTACTGATCCTTCGCCCCGCATTTCGGGCATTCACCCTTGATGTAGCGGTCGGGCAGGAACATCTCGCGCACCGGGTCGAAGAACTGCTCGACCGGGCGCCGGGCGATCAGGCCGGCCGCCTGCAGCGAGCCGTAGATCTCTTCGCAGTAGGCGCGGTTTTCGGGGGAGTTGGTCGTGTAGTAGTTGTCGAAACCGATTCCGAACGCGTCGAAGTCGCGCTTGTGTTCGTGCCAGACGCGCTCGATCAGTGCCTCGGGCGTGATGCCCTCGCTCTCGGCGCGCAGCATGATCGGCGTGCCATGGGTGTCATCGGCGCCGACGTAATGGATCTCGTGGCCCTGCATGCGCTGGAAGCGCACCCAGATGTCGGTCTGGATGTATTCGACCAGGTGGCCGAGGTGGATGCCGCCATTGGCGTAGGGCAGCGCGGAGGTGACCAGGATTCGTCGACGGGACATCCTCTGAAGTCTAGCAGAGCGGAAAGCCGTAAACTGTACGGACCCCCGCATAAGGGCACGCATGGCGTGCTGGAGTCTCAGATGGCATTGAACGAGCAGGAAGTCAGGTCCGCACTGGCCGCATTGACCGACCCGGTCAGCGGCAAGGACTACGTGGCGGCGAAGGCCGTGAAGTCGGTGAAGGTGTCCGGCGCGGACATCGCCGTCGAGATCGCGCTCGGCTACCCGGGCAAGGGGGTCTGGGAGTCGGTCCGTGCGCAGGTGGCCGCGCACCTGGCGGCCCTGCCCGGGGCTGGCGCTGTCGAGGTCACGGTCGGCAGCCGTATCGTCGCCCATGCCGCACAGCGGGGCGTAAAGCTGATTCCCGGCGTCAAGAACATCATCGCGGTGGCGTCCGGCAAGGGCGGCGTCGGCAAGTCGACCACCGCCGTCAACCTGGCGCTGGCGCTGGCTGCCGAGGGTGCGACCGTTGGCATGCTCGATGCGGACATCTACGGCCCGTCGCAGCCGACGATGCTGGGTATCGATGGCAAGCCCGAGTCGAAGGACGGCAAGTCGATCGAGCCGATGGAGCGGCACGGGCTGCAGGCGATGTCGATCGGTTTCCTCATCGACGCCGAGACGCCGATGGTCTGGCGCGGCCCGATGGTCACCCAGGCGTTGCAGCAACTACTTACCGAAACGAAGTGGCGAGACCTCGATTACCTCGTGGTCGACCTGCCGCCGGGCACCGGCGACATCCAGTTGACCCTGGCCCAGCAGGTGCCGGTGACCGGTGCCGTGATCGTCACCACGCCCCAGGACATCGCACTGCTCGATGCGCGCAAGGGCCTCAAGATGTTCCAGAAGGTCAACATCCCGATCCTGGGCATCGTCGAGAACATGAGCACGCACCTGTGCTCGAATTGCGGCCACGAAGAGCACATCTTCGGCGAGGGAGGCGGCGCGCGCATGGGCAGCGACTACTCGGTCGACCTGCTCGGCTCGCTGCCGCTGGACATCCGCATCCGCGAAGAGTCCGGTGCCGGCCGGCCGACCGTGGTCGCCGATCCGGACGGGCGCATCGCCGGCATCTACCGCGACATCGCGCGCAAGGTGGCCCTGAAGATCGCCGACCTGCAGCAGGACCACAGCGCGGCGTTCCCGAAGATCGTGATCCAGAAGAACACCTGAACGCCGCGGCGGCCGCCCGGCGCCACCGCTTCCGCCGGCCCCTTGGTACCATCGGCCGATGACAACGAGCCTGCCCGCATGAGCATAAAGTCCGACCGCTGGATCCGGAACATGGCCACCGGCCACGGCATGATCGAACCCTTCGAAGCTGGCCAGGTTAAGGAGGTCGACGGCCGCCGCATCGTGTCGTACGGTACCTCCAGCTATGGCTACGATGTCCGCTGCTCCGACGAGTTCAAGCTGTTCACGAACCTGAATTCGACCATCGTCGACCCGAAGAACTTCGACGCGAATTCCTTCGTCGACCTGAAGTCGGACGTCTGCATCATCCCGCCCAACTCGTTCGCGCTCGCGCGCACGGTCGAATACTTCCGCATCCCGCGCAACGTGCTGACGGTCTGCCTCGGCAAGTCGACCTATGCCCGCTGCGGGATCATCGTCAACGTCACCCCGCTCGAGCCCGAGTGGGAGGGGTACGTGACGCTCGAGTTCTCCAACACCACGCCGCTGCCGGCGAAGATCTACGCCAACGAAGGCGTTGCGCAGATGATCTTCTTCGAGTCGGACGCGGATGACGTGTGCGAGACTTCCTACAAGGACCGCGGCGGCAAGTACCAGGGCCAGGTCGGGGTCACGTTACCGAAGATCTAGCGGTCGTCGCATGGCAATGCCGCGACGGCGAAAGGTGAACCGATGAAATTCCGCTTTCCCGTCGTCATCATCGACGAAGACTACCGCTCCGAGAATACCTCGGGCCTGGGCATCCGCGCGCTCGCCAAGGCGATCGAGGACGAGGGCGTCGAGATCCTCGGCGTCACCAGCTACGGCGACCTGTCGT
>CAIQON010000018.1 GCA_903873475.1 uncultured bacterium | reverse complement strand
GACGATCACCGGCTGGCCCATCGACTCGGTCATGCGCTGCGCCACCAGCCGCGCGATCACGTCGGTGGTTCCACCGGCGGGAAACGGCACCACGATGCGTATCGTCTTTGAAGGAAAGGCCTGCGCCCTGGCGGTTGGCAGGTGGGCGAGCGGTGCTGCCGCGGCGGCGGCAAGCAGGCGGCGACGATTGCGTTGCATGGGAATCTCCTCGGTGGCGGAACGACAGGATCGGACCCGGTCGGCTTGCGCGTTGGGTCTGGCTACCTTGCGCTATGGAAAGTAATCGAAATACGCAACCATGTGAAATGGCCTGTGGCGTGCGTTTCCACGCCATCACCGGTTCGCGCTGTGGCACCGTGTCCGGAACGGATCGGGGATGCAGGAAGTGTCATTATAAATTGACATAAATAATTGTCACAAAAACTGTGCAATGTGCGTTAATAGCGGGGTCCGTCGGACTCCTCCCCCGGCGGATGCGTGTGAATCTCTCCGACGAGGTTTCAACCGGACTTTCAGTCCGGTTTTTTTTCTGCCGCAGCCGGTTCAGCCGAACAATGCGCCGTGGCGCTGGCGGCGCTGCTGCAGCCGCCGCAGGCGGCTGGCATGTGCCGGGTCTGCAGGTGCCGCTCGGCACAGGGTTTCGCACCAGCGGATTGCCTGCGCGAGGTCGCGGCTCACGTGCTCGTGGTATTTCGCGAGCGCTTCCGCGGCGTCCAGCGCACCGGCTTCTGCGAGCGCCTGCCAGATCGGCAGGGCGAGGGCCCAGTCGCCGCGCGCGCGGTGCAGGTCGGCGAGTTCCAGCAGTGCGCGATCATCCATTGCCGCCTGTGCCGCAAGCAGGTGCGCACGCGCGCATTCGGGCCTGCGCTGCCGTCGCTGCATGCGCGCGATCGCTGCAGAGTCGGGCATCGCCTGCCGGGGCTGCCCGACAGACGCAGGCAGGGGCGCCGCCGGATCGACGAACACCTGCGCCAGCGCTGGCAGCAGGGCGGCCAGCGACAGCAGGTCGATCCGGTTATGCTGCACGAGCGCGGCAAGTTCCCGTGTCTCGCCGAACTGCACGAAATCGGCCCAGACGGCAGGGATCCGGTGTCCCGGCAGGTCGTCGGTTCGCTCCAGTCCGAGCAGCAGCCGCTCAGCGGTCTGCAGCCGGCAATCAGGCCAGCGCCGCGCGAACGCCGTGCGCAACGGGTGAAGCAGGTCGTGGTGCGCCAGTCCGGCCAGCCCGGCGCCCATGCGCGCCATCCTGAGGCGCGTGCAGAGCAGCGGCAGGTCGAACGACTTGCCGTTGTAGCTGACCAGTTCGACCGTGCCTTGCGCGGACGGGTTGCCAGCCGGGCCGCGCCCGAGCGCTTCGAGCAAAGCCGCGAGCAGCGCGGGCTCGGCGCAGAAGCGGGTGATCAGCCACTGCGTGACTACCAGTGCCGTACCTTCCACCCTTGCGACACCGACGAGGAAGGCGAGGGTGCCTGTACCGCCGGCGAGGCCGGTCGTCTCGGTATCGATGAAGACCAGACGGGCGCGGCCTGCCCCGGCTGCAGACGGGCCGGTGAGCCAGTCGAGGTCGGGTGCCGTCAGCACATCGAGCGCACGACAGCCATGCGGAACCGACAGTGGGTGCCGATACTCGATCTCGATCAGGCCCGGCATGCTGAGTCGTCCGCCCAGGCGCGCGGCCAGTTCTTCGTCGCTCGGGCGGACGAACGTCGTCGCGCGCGGTGCGATGCGTTGTATCCGTTCGGTGAGCGATACGCCGGTATCGGGGCGCGTCGCGGCGTCCGCTGCGGCTGCCTGGGCGTACACGGCCGGCACTTCCCCGCGCCCGGGCGCGGCACCAGGCCCGGCCGGGCCGGTGGCCCGGCCTGCGGTACTGCCCGTGGGCAGTCGTCCTGCCTGGCGGGACAGGAGTGCGAGCCGGGCGGCCACGCTGCTGTTCACGAGCCGTCGATCCCCTGCAGCATGATGGCAGCGTCTGCCCCCTGCGCG
>CAIQON010000017.1 GCA_903873475.1 uncultured bacterium | reverse complement strand
CGACTCGTCGCGAAGGATGTACTGGTACTGCTCGGCCGCGCCGGTCATCTTGTTCTGGCGGCCGAGTGCAAGGATCTGCACGAAGCCCACGTAGAAGAACAGGCCTTCCATGATGCAGGCGAACACGATCAGGCTCTTGAGCAGCTTCTGGTCGGCCTCCGGCGTCCCGGTACGGAAAGCCGGGTTGGTCAGCGTGTCGATGAAGGGGATCAGGAACTCGTCCTTGGCCCGGATCGAAGCGACCTCGTGGTAGGCGTTGAACACCTCGCTTTCGTCGAGGCCCAGCGACTCGACGATGTACTGATACGCGTGCGTGTGGATTGCCTCCTCGAACGCCTGGCGCAGCAGGTACTGCCGACATTCCGGCGCCGTGATGTGGCGATAGGTACCGAGCACGATGTTGTTGGCCGCGAGCGAATCCGCGGTCACGAAGAAGCCGAGGTTGCGCTTGACCAGCCTGCGTTCGTCTTCGGTCAGGCCGTTCGGATCTTTCCAGAGGGCGATATCGCGGCTCATCTGGATCTCCTGCGGCATCCAGTGGTTCGCGCAGGCGTCCAGGTACTTCTTCCACGCCCACTCGTACTTGAACGGCACGAGCTGGTTCACGTCGGTCTGGCCGTTGATGATCCGCTTGTCGTCCGCGGATACGCGGCGCGCCACGGCGGCGTCGCCTCCGAGGGCGACAGCAACCGGCGTCTGCGCGACGCCCGGGCCCGGCCCGATCGCCCGCTGGGCCAGTTGTTGCCCGGCCACGGCGCCGAAATCTTCTTCGAATGAAAGCATGAGTCTTGTTCCTCGTGAATCAGTGGATCGCCAGCATCACTGGCAAGCTTCGCAATCGGGGTTGTCGATCGAGCAGAACTTCGCGTCGGTGGCCGGCAGCGGATCCGCCGCCGCGGCCATCGCTGCACCCGGCACGCCCCCGCTGACCGAGACCGCGTTGAGCTGGCCGGCCTTGATCGTGGACTTCTCGGCAGACGTGGCGCCGACCGTGCGCAGGTAGTAGGTGGTCTTCAGGCCGCGCAGCCAGGCCAGCTTGTAGGTGTCGTCCAGCCGCTTGCCCGACGCACCAGCCATGTAGATGTTCAGCGACTGCGACTGGTCGATCCACTTCTGGCGCCGGGCCGCAGCCTCGACCAGCCAGGACGGATCGACCTCGAACGCGGTCGCATACAGGTTGCGTACCTCCGCCGGGATACGGTCGATCTTCGCCAGGCTGCCATCGAAGTACTTGAGGTCGGAGATCATCACCTCGTCCCACATGCCGAGCTTCTTCAGGTCACGTACCAGGTACTCGTTGACCACGGTGAATTCGCCCGACAGGTTCGACTTCACGTACAGGTTCTGGAAGGTCGGCTCTATGCACTGCGACACGCCGGTGATGTTGGCGATCGTGGCGGTCGGGGCGATCGCCATCGTGTTCGAGTTGCGCATGCCGTGGCGCGCGATCCTCGCCCGTACCGCATCCCAGTCGAGGGTGGTCGACTCGTCGCACTCGACGAATCCGCCGCGCTCTTCACGCAGCAGCCGGATCGTGTCGATCGGAAGGATGCCGCGGTCCCAGAGGGAGCCCTTGAACGTCGCGTATCGACCCCGCTCGGCGGCCAGTTCGGTCGAGGCCCAGATGGCGTAGTACGAGATTGCTTCCATCGAGCGGTCGGCGAACTCGACGGCTTCCTGGGACGCGGTCGGGATGCGCAGTTCGTGCAGGCAGTCCTGGAAGCCCATCAGGCCGATGCCGACCGGGCGGTGCTTCATGTTCGAGTTGCGTGCCTTGTTGACCGCGTAGTAGTTGAGGTCGATGACGTTGTCGAGCATGCGCATGGCAACGTTGATCGTGCGCTGCAGCTTCTCGTGGTCGATGACATCCTTGCCGCCGTCGAGCTTCAGGTGCGCCTTCAGGTTCACGGAACCCAGGTTGCACACCGCGGTCTCGGCGTCGCTGGTGTTGAGCGTGATCTCGGTGCAGAGGTTCGAGCTGTGCACCACGCCGACATGCTGCTGCGGCGAACGGATGTTGCACGGATCCTTGAAGGTGATCCAGGGATGCCCCGTCTCGAACAGCATCGACAGCATCTTGCGCCACAACTGCAGCGCAGGGATCTTCTTGAACAGCCGGATCTCGCCAGCCGCCGCCTTGTCCTCGTAGCGCAGGTAGGCCTTCTCGAACGCGGCGCCGAACTTGTCGTGCAGGTCGGGTACGTCGGCCGGCGAGAACAACGTCCACTCGCCCGCGTTCATGACCCGCTTCATGAACAGGTCGGGGATCCAGTTGGCGGTGTTCATGTCGTGCGTGCGCCGCCGGTCGTCGCCGGTATTCTTGCGCAGCTCGAGGAACTCTTCGATATCCAGGTGCCAGGTCTCAAGGTAGGAGCATACCGCCCCCTTGCGCTTGCCACCCTGGTTGACCGCGACAGCGGTGTCGTTCACCACCTTGAGGAACGGGACGACGCCCTGGCTCTTGCCGTTGGTGCCCTTGATGTGCGAGCCGAGTGCACGCACCGGCGTCCAGTCGTTGCCGAGACCGCCGGCGAACTTCTGGAGCATCGCGTTTTCCTTGATGGCCTCGTAGATGCCGTCGAGGTTGTCGGCGACGGTCGTCAGGTAGCAGGACGACATCTGGCTGTGGCGGGTACCGGAGTTGAACAGGGTGGGCGTCGAGCTCATGTAGTCGAACGACGACAGCACGTTGTAGAACTCGATCGCCCGCGCCTCGCGGTCGATCTCGCCCAGCGCCAGACCCATGGCGACGCGCATGAAGAACGTCTGCGGCATCTCGATCCGGCGCTCGTCGATATGCAGGAAATACCGGTCGTACAGGATCTGCAGCCCGAGGTAGTCGAACTTCAGGTCGTTGTCGGCGATCAGCGCGCGGCCGAGGCGCTCGAGGTCGTACTGGCCCAGGCGCTCGTCGAGCAGTTGTGCCGCCACCCCTTCGCGGATCAGGCGCGGGAAGGCCACCGCGTAGCCTTCCTTCATCTGGGCATGGGTCTTCTCCTCGCCCAGCGTCTCGATACGCAGGTCGTTCAGCAGCAGCCGCGCGGTGACGTAGCCGTACTCGGGCTCCTGCTCGATCAGCGCCCGGGCCGACAGCACTGCCGACTTGCGCACTTCGCCGATCGGTACGCCGTCGTACAGGTCGCGCAATGTCGCGTCCATGATGGTACCGGCGCTCGTCTCGGGCAGACCCTGGCAGGCTTCCTCGATCAGGCCCTTGAGCCAGGCGAAATCGAGCGGGACGAGTTCGCCGTCGATCTTGACCCGGATCGGCGCAGGGACCGCAGGCGCGCCGGCGGCCGGCTGCGCCTTGCGCAGTTCCGCGCGGGTGCGCGCACGCTCTTCGCGATAGAGCACATACGAGCGGGCCACCTCGTGCAGGCCGGAACGCATCAACGACAGTTCGACCTGATCCTGGATGTCCTCGATGTGGAAGGTGCCACCATGGGGCTGCCGACGCAGCAGTGCATTGATCGCCATGTTAGTGAGCTGGGCGACCTGCTCGCGCACGCGGGCCGAACCGGCGGCCTGCGAACCGTCGACAGCCAGGAAAGCCTTGGTCATCGCGATGGCGATCTTGCCGGGTTCGAAGCCGACGACCGCCCCGTTGCGGCGGATGATCTTGTACTGCGCATAGCGTGCGTCGGCCGGTGCGAGCGCCGCCTCGGTGACGGATGCCGGCATCGCCGGCGTTGCCTGAGGCGAAAGTTCGCTCGCTGTCTGCATTGTTTGTCTCCCGTTCGATACGTTGTAAGGACGGCGCATCCGCCGGCCAACATGCAGGCGACAGTGTCGCCCCATGCGCCCGACGCCGCAGCCCGCCGGTGTCGCGCAGATCCGGCCCGCCCCACATCTTGTGTGCGAACCCGCCCCGCCTCGCTATAGCTTCGATCACGGACACTACATCTAGTATCCGTGTATTGGTATTTGTCTAATTCTAGGGGTTTCGACCGGCCCGTCAAGCAGGTCGCCGCGATTTTTTCGCCTCCCCTGGCCTGCTCCCGCGGGCGTGCGTCACTGCCGTGCCGCAGCACACCCCTGCCCGGCCTGTCAGCAGCCCGCGGCGATGCGTACCGTCTGCAGGTGGATGTCCACCGTCTCGTCCATGTCGCGCGCATAGCCCCCGGCCATGCAGGCAGCGACCGGCACGCCTGCGCGCGCGCAGCGGCCGAACACCAGGCGGTCGCGCTCGGCAAGCCCCTGCCGAGACAGCGACAGGCGTCCGAGCCGGTCGCCCGCGTAGGGGTCGGCCCCGGCGAGGAAGATCGCCAGCCCTGCGCGCGCCGCGGCAAACGCGTGGTCGAGACCGTCGTCCAGGCGTTCGAGGTATTCGGCATCGCCGGTGCCGTCATCGAGCTCGACGTCGAGGTCGCTCGATTGCTTCACGAAAGGGTAATTGTTCCGGCCGTGGATCGAGAAGGTGAACACCGAGGCGTCTGCCGCCAGGATGGCGGCCGTACCGTCGCCCTGATGCACGTCGCAGTCGATCACCAGCACCCGCAGCGCAGCGCGTTCGGCCTGCATCGCAGCGGCGGCAATGGCGGCATCGTTGAATACGCAGTATCCGGCGCCGTGGTCGCGGAAGGCGTGGTGCGTGCCCCCGGCCAGATTGACCGCCGTGCCGTCGGCCAGCGCGGCGCGGCAGGCAGCGACCGTTGCGCCGGAGGAACGACGGGAGCGCTCGACCATCTGCGGCGACCACGGGAAGCCGATGTCGCGCTGCTGGCGCGGTGTCAGCGTCCCGGCCACGACCGCCTGCAGCCAGGCGGCATCGTGCGCCCGCAGGATCTCCGCATCGCTGGCGGCGGGCGCCTGCTCGAGCTGGACCGCGCCGGCTGGCAGTTCGGCAGCAACCCGCGACCGTAACCGGGCGTACTTCTCCATCGGGAACCGGTGCCCGGGGGGCAGCGGCAGCACGAAGCTGTCGCTGTAGTACGCGCGCACGCGCGTCAGCCCGCCACCGCGGCGTGCAGCCGCTGCCAGTCGAAGTACGGCCCCGGGTCGGTCTTGCGCCCGGGCGCGACATCACTGTGGCCGGCGATATCGCCGAGTGGATACCGGCTGCGCAGCGTGCGCACCAGCCGCCCCAGCACCTCGTACTGCACGCCTTCGAACGGGTCGTCGTCGCTGCCCTCGAGTTCGACACCGATCGAGTAGTCGTTGCACCGGGCGCGGCCCTGGAAGCTCGACACGCCGGCGTGCCAGGCGCGCCTGCCGCACGCAACGAACTGGATCAGTTCGCCATCGCGCCGCACCAGGAAATGGGCAGATACACGCAGCCCGCGCAGGGGCCCGAAGTACGGATGGGCATCAGGGTCGAGCCGGTTCAGGAACAGGTCGACGATGGCGTCGCCGCCGTATACCCGCGGCGGCAGGCTGATGTTGTGCAGCACCAGCAGGTCAACCATCACGCCCCGCGGCCGGGCATCGAAATTGGGCGACGGCACCTGGCGCGCGGCGCGCACCCGTCCGTATCGGTCGATGGCGGCCGGCTGTCGCCCGTTCTCGCCGGCCCCACCGGCCGCACCGTCATTCGATGCCAAGCCGCTCAATCCGGTAGCGAAGCTGGCGAAACGAGATGCCGAGGATCCTGGCCGCCGCCGTTCGGTTGTAGCGGGTCTTCTCGAGGGCTGCCACGATCGCCTGCTTCTCGACGGTGGCGAGGTACTCTTCCAGGGGCAGGGCCCGGATGTCGGCGACCTCGACCGCCGCAGGCTTGAGCTGCAGGTCTTCGCGGCTGATCTCGCTGCCCGAGCACAGCGCGAGCGCCCGCTCGAGGACGTTCTCGAGTTCACGTACGTTTCCCGGGAATGGATAGTCCTCCAGCGCGCGCAACGCGACCGCGGACAGCGCCGGAACGCGGGTGCCCTCCTGCGCGGCACGCCGACCGAGGAAGGCCTGCGCAAGCAGGCCGATGTCTTCGGGCATGTCGCGCAGCGCGGGCATCTTCAGTTCGATCACGTTCAGGCGGTAGAACAGATCCTGCCGGAAGCGCCCGGCCTTCACTTCCTCGGCAAGGTCCTTGTGCGTGGCCGAGATGACCCGGACATCGACTGGCTCTTCCTGCGGCGAGCCGACCTTGCGCACGCGCTTCTCCTGGATCGCACGCAGCAGCTTGACCTGCATGAGCAGCGGCAACTCGGCCACTTCGTCGAGGAACAGCGTGCCGCCATCGGCCGCCTGGAAGAATCCGCTGCGCTCGCTGTCGGCGCCCGTGAACGCGCCCTTGCGATAGCCGAAGAACTCGCTCTCGACCAGGTTTTCGGGGATCGCGCCACAGTTGACCGGTACGAACGCACGCTCATGGCGCACGCTCTTCCGGTGGATCGACTTGGCCGCGAGTTCCTTGCCGCAGCCGGATTCGCCGGATATGTGGACAGGCGCCTGGCTGCGCGCGAGCCGGTCGATCATCTCGCGCGCCAATCGCATCTTCGCGCTGTCGCCAAGCAGCGTATGCCCGGCCGGCGCGCCGCCGGCACGCGCATGGCTGGCGGCCGCCACGCCCTTGTCTTCCGACAGTTTCAGCGCCGACTTGACCAGCGCCCGCAACTGGTTCACCTGCACCGGCTTGGACAGATAGTCGAACGCGCCGGCCTTGAGCGCGGCCACGGCGTTCTCGGCGCTGCCGAAGGCGGTGATCACCGCCACCGGCATCTGCGGCCAGAAGCGCGAGGTGTGCTCGAGCAGCGCGAGCCCGTCACCGTCGGGCAACCGCATGTCGGTCAGGCAGACATCGTAATGATGCTTCTGCAGCAGTTGGCGCGCCTCGAATTCGCTGTCGGCCACATCGGTGGCAAGGCCCATCCGGTTCAGCGTGAGGCTGAGCAGTTCGCGGATATCCGCTTCGTCGTCGACGATGAGCGCGCGCGCGCTCATCGGTGCCGGTTCGTCGCCGCCGGGCACGCGTCTGGCCTTGCCGGGTGTACGAGATGCAGGGGATGGGTCTTCATGCACGATTCGCCTCTGCCGCGGCCTGGCATTGCAGGGTGAACCGGGTCGGTGGTGGCCCGGCGGCGAACTCGAGCGTGCCGCCATTGGCATCGGCCAGTTCGCGCGCCAAGTATAGACCGAGGCCGGTACCGCTACTGGCCGTGGTGTAGAACGGCTCGAACAACTGGGCCTGCACCGCCGGGGGGATGCCCGGACCATCGTCGAGCACGTCGATGGACACGCTCGCCGACGCGCCGCGGCGCGCCGCGATACGGATGCTGCCGGTGGACTGGCTGCCATGGCGCAGTGCATTGCGGCAGAGGTTCCACATCACCTGGTTCAGGTGGCTGCGATCGAACTGCACGCCGAGCGCCTCCTCGACATCGACCGCCAGCACCGACCGGTCTACATGCTCGTTGTTGCAGAACTCGATCGCGAACGTGTCGAGGTAGCTGTTCAGATCGACGACCTCTCGATTCACGCGGTCGCGCCGGTTCAGCTTCAGCACTTCCTGCACCATGCCGTCGATCCGGCGCGTGTTGTCGTGGATGATCTGCAGCAGGCGTGCGTCGACGACATTCGCCGCTTCGGTTTCCTGCAGCAGTTCGGTCGCGTGGCTTATGGCCGACAGCGGGTTGCGGATCTCGTGTGCGATGTTCGCGGTGAGCCTGCCCAGCGCGGCCAGCTTCAGTTGCTGCGCTTCGGCCTGGATGCGCGACAGATCCTCGAGGAACAGCACCGACCGCCCGATGGCGCCGCCACCGACCGGAACCGTGCGCAGGCCCACCTGGCGCAGGCCGGGCTTCGCGGGCTGCGGCAGCCGCAGCGGCTTCGCCATCGGCAGTCGATCGCGCTGCCAGCGCGCATGCGCATCGGCCACCGGCGGCGAGTACTCGGCCAGCGTGGTCTGTCGCTCCGGCAGGCCACGCCCGCCGAGCAGATCGATCGCACGGCGGTTGATCTGGCGGATGATGCCTCGCTCGTCGACCACCACGACGCCGTCCTGCATGTCCTGGATGATCAGCTTGTTGACCTCGGCCAGGTTGGCAAGGTCGACGCCGCGCTGCTCCGCCAGGCGCGCGCTCGCGACTGCGTAACCCGCGAGGGAGCGTGCCAGGAACGCCGTGGCGAAGTAGCAGATGCTGAGCAGCCCCGCCTGCACGAACTGTGCGGAACCGTCCGGATGCCGCAGGGCGCTCCACGCCTGCTCACCGAGCACCGCGAGCGATCCCACCGCGGCGTAGAACAGCATCATCCGGCCCCGGCTGATCAGCGCGGCACCCGCCTGTGAAGCCAGCAGGAGCAGGCCGAGCCCGCTCGAGATGCCGCCGCTTGCATGCATCGCGAGCACGATGAACAGCGCATCGGCCAGGGCATGGGCGGTGAGCTGGGTCTCGAAATCGGGCTTGCGCGCGGCGATCCCCAGGAAGGCGACGGCCGAGAACACGGCATACAGCCCCATCGCCCAGAGGAACAGCTGCGGCTGGCTGCGCCCGAACAGCATCTGCCGATCGAGCAGCCAGATCGCGATCATCGCCACCGGCACCAGGCAGCGATAGACGTTGAAGTAGTACAGCGAGCGCCAGAAATCGTCGCGGTAGGCCAGCCCCGGGTTCTCGATCACGCCGGCGCCGCTCATGTTCAGTGCAACCGCTCGTGTTCCCGGCTGCAGAATCGCGCACCGCGCGCCTCCACGCTCTCGGCCTTGGGCAGGAACACGCCGCAGTGCGCGCAGCGGACCATGTCTTCTGCAGGCCGGTCAGCCTGACGCCGGTCGCGCCGGGCCGCCGCACGTGCCTTCCCGGTGACCATCCACAGGACCACCGAGATCACTGCGATCAGCACCAGGTACTTGGTCAACGTGGCCCGCTTCGCGGATGCGTCACTGGCCCGGCGCCTCGGGGTCCATGTGCAGCGCTTCGAGGAAGCGCGAGACCATGTTGTACGCGCCGACCGTGGCGGTCAGCTCGACCATCTGGCGCGGATCGAAGAAGCGCGCGGTCGCCTCGAACACGGCGTCGGGCACGTGGATCTCGCGGGTCATCGAGTCGGCATAGGCGATCACCGCTGCCGCCCGGTCATCGAACATGCCGGCGGGGGGCTGCCCCAGCGCGGGCAGGGTACGCAGCGCCTCGAGTTGCGCTTCGGACATGCCTTCCTTGCGCGCGAACGGAAGGTGGGCCGCGAATTCATACGGCGCATCGTTGATGACGGCCACGCGCATGATCGCGAGTTCGGTGTACAGCGCCGGCACCAGGCACTGCTGCCGGATCGCCGTCAGCAGGTGCAGCCAGCCTTCTGCCACCGGCGGGCTGTTCATCAGCATCCGGTAAAGGTTGAGCATCTTGCCGCCGCGCTGTTCACGAATGCGGCGGGCAAGATCCGGATTGTCCGACTCTTCAGCGTAGGCCACTCGGGCCATCTGACACCTCACGGGATCAAGGCGCCTGGTCGGGGTGAGAGGATTCGAACCTCCGACTCCTGCGTCCCGAACGCAGTACTCTACCAGGCTGAGCTACACCCCGAATTTGCGCAACAACGACCGACCGGTCTTGTTTCTGCAACCACTGCCGGGGCGAATGCGTTGCCCTTCACCCCGTACCCCCTCACTGCCACGAACTGCCCGGTCAGACGTCTCGTGCAACAGCGAAGGCGGCGAAGTCTATCAGAGAATCGCGGAACTTCGAATCGGGAAGCGAATGAATTGCATCCCGGGCGCACTGCGACTCTCGCACCGCCTGGTCGCGCGCATAGGCAAGCGACCCGCATTGCTCCAGCGCGGCCAGCACTTCGCCGAACCGTTCGACCGTCCCCTCCTCGATCACCGCGCGCAGCATCGCGCGCTGCGTATCGGGCGCATTGGCGAGCGCATGGATCAGCGGCAGCGTCGACTTGCCTTCGGCGAGGTCATCGCCGAGGTTCTTGCCGATCGAAGCGCGATCGCCCGAATAGTCGAGCACGTCGTCGATCAGCTGGAAGGCGGTGCCCAGGTGCATGCCGTACGTGGCAAGCGCCTGCTCGTGCGCCGGCGACTGTCGCGCGAGCACCGCGCCGAGCCGGGCCGAGGCCTCGAACAGTTTGGCGGTCTTCGAGCGCACCACGCGCAGGTACTCCGCCTCGGTCAGGTCGGCGTTGTGCACGCCGAGCAGTTGCAGCACCTCGCCCTCGGCGATCACGTTCGTCGCGTCGGCCAGCACCTCGAGCACGCGCAGGTCACCCTGAGCGACCATCATCTGGAAGGCCCGCGAATAGATGAAGTCTCCCACCAGCACGCTGGCGGCATTGCCGAAGCGCGCATTGGCGGTCGGCCGCCCGCGGCGCAGCGCCGACTCGTCGACGACATCGTCATGCAGCAGGGTGGCGGTGTGGATGAACTCGACCACCGCCCCGATCTCGATGTGAGCCCGGCCGAGGTAGCCGGAAGCACCTGCGGACAGCACCACGAGGGCGGGCCGCAGCCGCTTGCCGCCGCTGGACACCAGATACTCGGCAACCTGCCGGATCAGCGGCACCTCGGAGGCAAGCCTGTCGCGGATGACCTGTTCGACCGCGTCGAGGTCGGCCTGGATAAGGGTACGTAACGCTTCCATCGGGGCTCGGCGCAGGGCTTGATCGTGAACGCCGGATCAGTTCGGCAAGCATGCGAGGATAGCAGGAGCGACCCCGGGGATGCGTCCGGCCAGCGCTGCACGCCGTGCCATCGGCCGCGAGGCCCTGCGGACGACGGCGCCGATCGTGCTGTCTTGCCTTTGACGGCAGCCTTCCGCGTGAGTATGATCGCGGGTTCCGTAGTTTCCGGTGTGCCGGATGCGCCGGCCAGTCTTCCCAGGAGCATTCCCATGTATGCGGTCATCCAGACCGGTGGCAAGCAGTACCGCGTTGCCGTCGGTGATCAACTGAACATCGAGAAGCTGGCGGTCGCCGTCGGCGACGAAATCGCACTGGACAAGGTGTTGATGGTCTCCGATGGCGAGACGCTGTCCATCGGCAAGCCCTTGCTCGAAAACGCGACAGTCAAGGCCACCGTCATCGGCGAGGGCCGCGGCGACAAGGTCCACATCTTCAAGATGCGTCGGCGCAAGCACTACCGTCGCAGCCAGGGCCATCGCCAGTCGTACACCATGGTCCGTATCGACACCATCCAGGCCTGAGCCGGGGTCGGCCAGAACACAGGAGTCAAGCATGGCACACAAGAAAGCAGGCGGCAGTTCACGCAACGGCCGCGATTCACAGGCCAAGCGCCTCGGCGTGAAGCGCTACGGCGGCGAAGCCGTCAACGCAGGCTCGATCATCGTCCGCCAGCGCGGCACGCGCATGCGGGCCGGTGACAATGTCGGCATCGGCCGCGACCACACCCTCTTCGCGCTGGTGCAGGGCCTGGTCAAGTTCGAGCTCAAGGGCGAACAGCTGCGCACGACGGTCAGCATCGTTCCTGCCTGAGCAGGACCCCGCCCATGCGGTGACGGAGCCCTGTCGGCAACGGCAGGGCTTCTTCTTTTCCGCGTCCCGGTACCCTACTGATGAAATTCGTCGACGAAGCGATCATCGATGTCCTGGCCGGCAACGGCGGTGATGGCGCGGCCAGCTTCCGCCGCGAGAAGTACATCCCGCGCGGCGGCCCTGACGGAGGTGATGGCGGTCGCGGGGGTAACATCCATGCGGTCGCCGACCGCAACATCAACACGCTGGTCGACTTCCGTTTCGCGCGCACCCATCGCGCCGGCCATGGCGAACGCGGCATGGGTTCCGACTGCTACGGGGCAGCGGGCAAGGACATCCTGCTGCGCATGCCGGTCGGTACGCTGGTGTACGACGCCGAGACTGGCAACCCGATCGCGGATCTCGCCCGGGATGGTGATACCGCCCTGCTCGCCCGCGGCGGCAAGGGCGGGCTCGGAAACCTCCACTTCAAGTCGAGCATCAACCGGGCACCACGGCAATCGACGCCCGGTGAACACGGCGAAGTGCACAAGCTGCGGCTGGACCTGCGCGTGCTGGCCGACGTCGGGCTGCTGGGCATGCCCAACGCCGGCAAGTCGACGCTGATCCGGGCGGTCTCGGCGGCGCGGCCCAAGGTGGCCGATTACCCGTTCACGACCCTGCATCCGAACCTCGGGGTGGTGCGGGTCGACATCGACAACAGTTTCGTGATCGCCGACATTCCGGGCCTCATCGAGGGGGCGGCCGAGGGAGCGGGCCTCGGCCACCAGTTCCTGCGCCATCTGCAGCGCACCCACCTGCTGCTGCACCTGGTCGATGTCGTGGACGATGCACAGGACCCGGCAGACGCGGTGCGCACGATCGCGCGCGAGTTGGTGAAGTACGATCCCGCACTCGGCGACAAGCCGCGCTGGCTCATCCTGAACAAGATCGACGCGCTGCCCGAGGGTGACGCGGCCAGGCTGCAGAAGGACATCGTCCGGCGGCTGCGCTGGAAGGCGCCGGTGTTCTCGATCTCGGCGGTATCCGGCGAAGGCTGCCAGCCGTTGATCCGGGCGATCAGCGACCATCTGGCTGCAGCGCGTGCCGCCATCGACGCGGCAGCTGCCGCGGCAGACCCGGTCGCCGCCGTCGGCGAAGGCGAAGCCGCCGATGCTGCAGTCGAGTTCATTGCTCCCTCCCCAGACGCCTGAACGACGTCCGCTCCATTCCTGTACGCGCCATGACCACAGCGAACGCCGCCCCCGCCAGGACCACGCCGGACAGCGCAGCGCTGCCCGTGTTCAGCAATGCCCGCCGCATCGTCGTCAAGGTCGGCAGCAGCCTGGTCACCAACCGCGGCCAGGGCCTCGACCGCGCAGCGCTCGCGCGCTGGGCGTCGCAGATCGCACGCCTGCGTGCCGGCGGACGCGAGATCGTCCTGGTATCCAGCGGTGCGATCGCCGAAGGCATGCAGCGCCTGGGCTGGCACAAACGGCCGAGCGCGCTGCATGAACTGCAGGCCGCAGCTGCCGTCGGACAGATGGGTCTTGCGCAGGTCTACGAGAGCTGCTTCCGCGAACACGGGCTGCTGACCTCGCAGATCCTGCTCACCCATGAAGACCTCGCCGACCGCCGCCGCTACCTGAACGCGCGCAGCACGCTGGTCACTCTGCTGGGCCTGGGCGTGATCCCGATCATCAACGAGAACGACACGGTCACGACCGAAGAGATCAAGCTCGGCGACAACGACACGCTGGCGTCCCTGGTCACCAACCTCATCGAGGCCGAGGCACTGGTGATCCTGACCGACCAGCCCGGCCTCTTCACCGGCGACCCGAGGCTGGATCCTTCGGCAACCCTGCTCGCCACGGCGAGGGCCGGAGATCCCCACCTCGAGTCGATTGCCGGCGGCGTCGGCAGTGCGACCGCACGCGGCGGCATGCTGACCAAGGTACTCGCCGCGAAGCGGGCGGCGCGCAGCGGTGCCTGCACCATCGTGGCCAGCGGCGAGGAAACGGAAGTACTGGTGCGGCTGGCGGCCGGCGAGGCGATCGGTACGCTGCTGGTGCCGGATACCGCCCCGATGGCGGCGCGCAAGCAGTGGCTTGCCGACCAGTTGCAAGTACGCGGCCAGGTCACCGTCGATGCCGGTGCGGTGCGTGCCCTGCTGGTCGAAGGCAAGAGCCTGCTGTCCATCGGCACCACCGCGGTCAGCGGCGATTTCGACCGCGGTGAACTCGTGCGCTGCATCGGCCCCGACGGTACGGAGGTGGCGCGTGGCCTGGCCAACTACCCGTCATCAGAGGTCGCACGCATCCTGGGCGTGCGCTCCGGCGACATCGAGGCGCGCCTCGGCTATGTGGTCGAGCCTGAACTGATCCATCGCGACAACCTCGTGGTGACCGCGCGTCCCTAGAGACCGGACGGCACGGCACGAAGCGCGCGGGGAAAAGCCTAGTCCGGCACGGCGCGCGGATGGATGCCAGCCTTCAGCGCCGACTGCAGTTCCTTCAGCGAAGCCACTGGCAGTCTGGCAGGGCAGAAGATGTCCTTGTGCAGCAGCGCACGCATGCCCGTCGGGTCCTGCCGGTCGACCGGGGTCCAGCGCGGCGAACGTGCCGGCACCCAACGGCCATCGATGCTGCCAGTGGCCAGGATGATGCGCTCGCTCGATGCACAACGCATGCCCTCGAAGGTGACCGTGCGCGCGCCGCTCGCGCTGCGCGCCACGAATGTGTAGCGCACCTCGCCGCCTGCAACGAGTTCGAGCGAGCGCTGGTCGACCCAGAACCGGAGGTCCGCGCGAAGGTCCTGTCGCAGGGCGACCAGGTGCTGCTCTTCAGGCCAGGCAGGAAGTGCGATCGACAGGTCGCCGCCATCCTCGCCCATGCCCGGCAGCAGCACCCGCGGCCTGCCATCAGCGGGCGGTTGCCGGGGGGTGTCCGCAGCCTGCTGCACTGCGGGGACCGCAGCGCTCCCGACGCTGCCGCAACCCGTCGACAGCAGGGCGGCAGCCACCATCAGGGCCGGGAGCACGCAGGCACGCGGCCACGCACGAAATCGGGCAAGCCGGACCAGGACTGGGCAATCGATGCGCATCGGGGCTCTTCAACGGGAACTGGCGACGCCGGATTGTAGGCCCTGGTGCGTCCCGGCAGCGCCGACCGGGCCGCTACCCGGAAATCCACCGCCGCGTGCGCCGATCGTGGACGCCTTCAGGCTGCGCGGGTGTGGTCCTGCCCGACTTCGGCAGCGGAGATCGGAGGCTCGCCATCGATCTCGACGCCTGGTGCGGTGTCCGGGCGCAGGCTGGCCGGGCGGATGCCTGTGCGCGGCAGGTATCGCGCGAGTTCGGACAGGGCATCGTGGTAGACGCCGCGCTTGAATTCAACCACTGATTCAGTAGGGATCCAGTAATCGCTCCAGCGCCATGCGTCGAATTCCGGCCGCTCGTTGGCGCGAAGGCGCACGTCGCAATCGCGCCCGGTCAGCCGCAGCAGGAACCAGATCTGCTTCTGGCCACGGTAGAGCCCGCGGGAATCGCGACGGGTCCATTGCTCGGGCACGTCATAGCGCAACCACTCGCGGGTACGGCCGAGGATGCGCACATGACACGACAGCAGGCCGACCTCTTCCTCGAGTTCGCGGTACATGGCCTGCTCGGGGGTCTCGCCTCGCTTCATGCCGCCCTGGGGGAACTGCCAGGCATCTTCGCGCACGCGCTTGCCCCAGAACACCTGGTTGCGGGTGTTGCTCAGGATGATGCCCACATTCAGGCGATAGCCATCGCGATCGATCACCGCATGCCCCTGGAACCGGCGTCACGTCAAGACTTCACGGACTCGTCATGATTTTTCCACACTTTTCACGTCGTGGGTAGGTGCTGCATTGCAGTAGTCAGATCAGCAGTCGATTCTCGCTGTAGGGGTTGGCCTGGCGAAGGGCTTCGACGAAGGTGCCGAACTCCAGCCCGTGTACCGGCTCGAGCCGGCGGGCGCGGTCGCGCAACTGCTGCCAGCGCCAGTCGCCGTCGGCCGTCGCGAACCCGAAGGCGATCATGTTGCCCGGGCGCGCGACTGGCAGCAGCAGCACCCGGCCGGAAAAGGCGTCGAGGAAACGGTCGCGGTAGACCGGGTACTCCGGCGCGTTGCTCCAGAAGTTCACCGCGCAGACGCCGTCGCGGCTGAGGGCAGTTGCAGCGGCAGCAAAGAAATCTGCGGTCGCGCAGGAGGCCACCTGCCGGCGCTCGTCGTACACATCGACCAGCAGCAGGTCGACCGCACCGGCGATGCTGCCAGCCAGGCAGGCCGCCGCGTCCCCGAGCGTCACGGTGAGCCGGTCATCGTCTGCAGGCAGTGCGAAATGTGCCCGAGCCACCGCGATCACGTCGGGATTCGCTTCGACGGCCTCCAGCCTGCATCCGGGCAGCCGATGATGGATGTACTTGGCGAGGGAGCCGCCGCCCAGCCCGAGCAGCAGTGCGCGCTTCGGATCGGGGCGGAACAGCAGGCTGCACAGCATGGCCCGTGTATAGGCGAGTTCGAGGCGTACCGGATCTGCCAGGCGCATCGCGCTCTGGATGGTCTCGCTGCCGCCAAGGTACAGCCGGCGCACGCCCGCCTCGTCGCGGTAACGCACCGCGTCAATCCCGCCGGCTCTCCGTCCCGCCCAGTCACGCCACCAGTCCACGCCCCCCCCGATCACCCGCCGTTCGCCGAAAGGATCGGCACGGCACTCCAACGAAGCGACGGAACACCCGTAAAATCAGGGTATTCGCGCGGGCTGGACGAAGTGCAGCCTGCGCCGTTCCACCCTCGACCACGGATTGCCACCCAACCCATGCGCACCTCAGGTTTCTATCTTGCCACGCTCAAGGAGGCCCCGAGCGAGGCCGAACTGGTCAGCCACAAGCTGATGCTGCGTGCAGGACTCATCAAGTCACTCGCACGCGGCCTCTATACCTGGATGCCGCTCGGGCTCCGGGTACTGCGCAAGGTCGAGCATATCGTGCGCGAGGAGATGGACGCCGCCGGCGCGGTCGAACTGCTGATGCCCGCCGTGCAGCCGGCTGAACTCTGGCAGGAATCGGGCCGCTGGCAGAAGTACGGGCCCGAGTTGCTGCGCATCCGCGACCGCCACCAGCGCGACTACTGCTTCGGGCCCACGCACGAGGAAGTGATCTCCGACACGGTGCGCCGCGACATCAAGAGTTACCGGCAGCTGCCGGTCAACCTGTACCAGATACAGACCAAGTTCCGGGACGAGATCCGTCCACGCTTCGGCGTGATGCGCGCACGCGAGTTCCTGATGAAGGACGCCTACTCGTTCCACGCCGACGCCGCCTGCCTGCAGCGCACCTACGACGCGATGTACCAGGCCTACAGCCGGATCTTCGAACGGCTCGGCCTGAAGTTCCGCGCGGTTGCGGCCGACACCGGACAGATCGGTGGTACCGGGTCGCACGAATTCCACGTCCTGGCCGATTCCGGCGAGGACGGCATCGCATACTGCCCGGCGTCGGCCTATGCGGCCAACGTCGAACTGGCCGAAGCGCTGGCACCGGCCACCACCCGCCCCGCTGCAGCCGCGGCGATGCAGAAAGTCGCCACGCCCGGCCTCAAGACCTGCGAAGCGGTGGCCGCAGGCCTGTCGCTGCCGATCGAACGGATGGTCAAGGCGATCGCGGTGGTCGCCGACGGCCGCTTCCAGCTGCTCCTGCTGCGCGGCGACCACAAGCTCAACGAGGTGAAGGCGGGCAAGCTGCCGGGCTTCGCCGACTTCCGCTTCGCCAGCGACGGCGAGATCGTTACTGCCCTCGGCTGCGAACCCGGCTACATCGGCCCGGTCGGCATCGATGCCTCGATTCCGGTGCATGCCGACCGCAGCGTGGCGGTTCTGGCCGATTTCGCCTGCGGCGCCAACGACGCGGGCTTTCACCTCGCCGGCGTCAACTTCGGCCGCGACCTGCCGGACCCGGCTTCGGTGCACGACCTGCGCAACGTGGTCGAGGGCGATCCCAGCCCGGACGGCGCCGGCACGCTCGAGCTGTGCCGCGGCATCGAGGTCGGCCACATCTTCCAGCTGCGCACCCGCTATTCCCAGGCCATGAAGGTCGAGTTCATCGACGAGGGCGGCCAGCCGAAGCCGATGGAAATGGGCTGCTACGGCATCGGCGTGTCGCGTATCGTCGGGGCCGCGATCGAACAGGGCTTCGACGAACGCGGCATCGTGTTCCCGGCGGCGATCGCACCGTTCCAGGTCGCCATCGCGCCCATCGGCCTGCACAAGAGCGAGGCGGTGCGCACGGCCGCCGAAGCGCTCCATGCGGCGCTGAAGGCGGCAGGCATCGACGTGCTGCTCGACGACCGCGACGAGCGCCCCGGCGCGATGTTCGCCGACATGGAACTGATCGGCGTGCCGCACCGGATCGTGATCGGCGAGCGCGGGCTGGCAAAGGGTGAATGCGAATACAAGGGCCGCCGCGATACCCAGCCCTCGATGATCCCGCTGGACGGGGCCGTCGCCCTGATCGCCGGGAAGCTCGGCCAGTGAACACCGCGCGGCGGCGCCTGCTGCGGGCCCTGCCCGGCTGTTGCGTCCGTTCGGCGGCCGGGCTCGCCACGGTCACCGCTGCGGCAGCCGGGCTGCTGCCTGCCGGCCGCGCACTGGCCGGTGCGCAGCTCTACGAGCCCTTGCAGGCCACGGTGCGTGCATCGCTGTCGCGCGCGATCAGCGACCAGGCGGTGTCGTTCCATGCATTCGACACCGATGGCGAGGCGAAGCTGTGGCTGGCGGACATGGGACGCCGGCTCGAGCGCCGCATGCCCGATGTGCAGCTTCGCGACGAGTTCCTGATGACGTTGCACTACGAAGCCACGCGCGCTGGCCTGGACGCGCAACTGGTGCTGGGCCTG
>CAIQON010000016.1 GCA_903873475.1 uncultured bacterium | reverse complement strand
GTACAGGTACTTGGAGTTTTCGATGTGATTGCCCTGGCGTTTCACCCCCAGCGACAACAGGTCGGGCAGCGAGACGATGCGCTGCAGGGGAGCCTGCAAGGCTCGGGCAAGCGCGGCGTTGTCTTGCGCGTGCTCCTCGCACAGGCGGATGATCTCGAACGCGCACGCCCGGATGGTCAGTTCGCTGTTGCTGGCTGTCATTGACGGTCACCTCGCTGTGAAGCTTCGACAGGTTGTGTCCGGTGTCAAGCCGGGATGGTACCGAGTCACCGGAAATCGGCCCCGGATCCGCAGGCCCCCGCGCTGACAGCCGGATGATCAATCGCAAGCATGCCCGATTGACGTGCGCCCGTGGCGCGGCGATGGTTTACCAGATGACCAGGCAGCACCCTCTCAGGCTGGCAGGCGGCTACCACCCACGGGATCAAGGCGGCAATCGCACGCAAGCGGCCGGGCCGAGGCCGCGTTGCGGGCAGACGTTGTAGCTACAATGGGCGATGCTGAACGTGTTGATGTTCCTCGGTGGCCTGATCCTGCTGGTGCTCGGCGCCAGTACGCTGGTGCGCGGCGCCTCCAGGCTGGCGATGTCGTTCGGTATCAGCCCGCTCGTCGTCGGACTCACGATCGTGGCGCTGGGCACGAGCGCGCCGGAGGTCGCGGTGAGCGTCGGTGCCGTGCTCGACGGCAAGGCCGACATTGCCATCGGTAACGTGGTCGGCAGCAACATCTTCAATGTGCTGTTCATCCTGGGCATCAGTGCACTGATCACACCGCTGGTGGTCAACATCCAGCTGATTCGCCAGGAGGTGCCGATCATGCTTGGCACAAGCCTGCTGCTGCTTGCGCTGTCGCTGGACGGCCAGCTCTCGTTCCTTGACGGGGCTTCCTGTTCGCCCTGCTGGTGGTCTACACCCTGTTCCTGGTTGTTCAATCGCGCCGCGAGACCCAGGCTGCGAGGGACGAATTCGCCAGAGAGAATCGCCCTGCCGAGGCCGGCGCATGGGACAGTCACTGGGCAGCACAGATCGGCCTGATCGCCGCTGGCCTGGTGGCGCTGGTATTCGGGTCGGAGTACCTGGTCCAGGCCTCGGTGAGTTTCGCCAGGTCCATGGGCGTGAGCGACCTGGTGATCGGTCTGACCATCGTGGCCGCTGGCACCAGCATGCCCGAGGTGGCCACGAGCATCACTGCCGCGATCAAGGGCGAGCGCGACATCGCCGTAGGTAATGTCGTCGGCATCAACACCTTCAACATCCTGGGTTGCCTGGGCCTGTCAGCCCTGGTGTCGGGCGACATGGGTCTGCCGATCGCACCATCGCTGCTTGCCTTCGACATGTGGGTGATGCTGGCGGTGGCTCTGGCCTGCCTCCCGATTTTCCTGACCGGGCGTGAGATAGCGCGCTGGGAAGGTGGCGTCTTCCTCGGCTATTACGTTGCCTATGCAGCCTACCTGATCCTGGCGGCGCAGCAGCACGACGCGTTGCAAGCCTTCTCGGGCGTGATGATGGGGTTCGTCGTACCGCTGACGGTAGTGACGCTGCTGGTGGTGGTGGTGCGCCGCGCCCCCGCAGCCGATGAGCCGACCTGACGCCCGCCGGCGTTCAATCTGAAGGAACCTGTTCGATGCTCTACGCAATCCTCAAGACCCTGCATGTGCTGTCCATCATCGTGTGGATCGGCGGCATGGTGTTTTCGCACTTCTTCCTGCGCCCCGCCGTCGCTCAGCTCGAACCCGCGGTGCGGCTGCGACTCATGCACGATGTGCTCGGACGCTTCTTCCAGGCCGTGCTTGTGGCCTCGCTGCTGTCGCTGGCCACCGGTGTGTGGATGCTGGGCCGCGTCGCCAGGCAACTGGTGCAGTCGGGTGGCAGCTTCGAGATGCCCCTCGCGTGGACCATCATGGCGGCGCTTGGCGTGGCGATGGTTGCGATCTTCATGCACATCCGCTTCGTTCTCTACAAAAGGCTCGGCCGTGCCGTCGCGGCGTCCGAGTGGCCCGCCGGCGGCGCAGCGCTCGCGCAGATCCGCCAGTGGGTCTCGATCAACCTGGGCCTGGGCATCGTGGTGCTGATCGTGACGCTGATGCGCTGGACGGCCTGAGTCCCGGGCTGCAGGCGGCAGTGCTGGACGTCGCTGACCTCGCTCGACGCACGGCCGCATGGTGAGTCGCCCGCGGCCCGCGCGACGGCTTCCGAAGCCCGCCTTTTCATGACAGCCCTTGCCTGCGAACATGGCAAGCGTCCGGTTCACGCCAGGGGTCGGACTGCATCTGCAGCCGTGTAGTCAGGCCCGCGCACGATGCGGTCGAAGTATGAGACGTGGGCATCGCTGCCCTCGGGCCACAGCGCCTCGAAACGGGAACGCCACCTTGGCTGGTCGATCTCGATGGCAATGGCTTCGGCAACCACGCCATCACCGAGTTCGACGCCGAACCGCTTGTGGGCGTGGTCGGACGGCTCGACGGCAATGCGGATCAGCAGCCCTGCTCCGTCGCCGCGGAAGTTGGGCATGCCGGCGGCGCCGTTGTTCAGGATCCAGCGCGCGGGATGGCCGTGTGAACCCGACACCGCCTGGAACACCGGCAGGCAGGTGTGGGTGCAGGCGAAGGCATCCACGCCCGCCCGATCAAGCCAGCGGGCGATCTCGGCGCGATGATCCGGCGCGCGCAGATGCTCCTGGGCGAAGCCCCAGCCTGCCAGCGAGGTGGCGTCGCCGTGCACGATGGCCAGCCGCCGCGGCCCGACATCGGCGCGCAACCACATCGGCAAGGCCGACAACGCGGCACGCTGGCGCGCGTCCGCCGCTGTTCGCAGCCGGGCCAGGATGCGGTTGGAGCGCTCGACCACGCCATCGCCCACCCAATCGGGGTAGGCGCAGCCGCAGCCGGCGTCAGCCTCCGAATCCGGTGTCGCCAGCTCGGTCTCGACATTGCCACGCAGGGCGACGTGCGCAGACACAACGTCCTGCACGCGGGCGAAGGCAGCCGGATCGGCATCGAACCAGTGGAAGTCGCCGTTGAAGACCAGCCGTTTGCGCCCGCGTTCGCGGTCGAACATCTCCAGCACGCGTTCCAGTGCAAGCTCGTTGCCGTACAACCCGCCCACGACATACATCATGTCGAGTACCTGGAGATCCACTGGCGCATCGGTCACGAAGTCCTCGGGCCGATACCGGTAGTGCAACGGGCAGCTGCGTCCCGGTGAAGCCACGGCCGACGGCACGGTGCCCTCGACAGCAATCACTTCGCCACCCGCGCGCGGTTGCGCTCATAGAGGGCCTGCAACCGCGACTGTGTCACATCGGCCAGCGGTCGGTCCCAGCGTACCTGGCCCTCGGCCATGCCGATCACGCGCGAGGCCAGGACAGGCAGCAGCTCGGGATCGTGCACGACGGTGAGCAGCGTCCTGCCGGGCGCCGCGGCCACGGCGCACAGTGCAGCGCATACCTCGCGTGTCGCCGCCGGGTCCAGCGCAGAGGTGGGCTCGTCGACCAGCAGCAGGCGAGGCCGCTGCAGCTGCAGGCGCGCCAGGGCGACCTTCTGCCGCTCACCGCCCGAAAGCCGGTCGACGCGCGTGCCGTTGCGGTCAGCCAGACCCAGGGCCGCCAGGGCAGCCTCGGCTTCTGCGACGAGGTCCTGCGGGTACCAGCGATACCAGCTGCGCAGGGCCTTGGCACCTCGCAGCCGGCCCAGTGCGCCGATCAGCGCGTTCTCGCGCGCGCTCAGCCTCGGCACCAAATGCAGGCCCTGCAGGAGCAGGCCGGTATCGCAGCGCAGGGCGCGGCGTTCCTGCGGCGAGAGCGGTTGCCGGACGTGCCCGCCATCGGCCTCGCCGCCAGGGGCGATCGATCGTCCGAGGACCTCCACACGCCCTCGCCGCGCCTCGACCAAAGCGCCGATCAGCCTCAGCAGCGTGCTCTTGCCGGCACCGTTGGGTCCGATGATGGCCACACGCTCGCCCGACTCGATGGCAAGACGCGGCACTTCGAGAAGCACGCGCCCGCCGACGGCCACCTGCACATCTTCGAGGCGCACCGCCGGGGTCACAGCAGCCTCGCCCGGATGCGGCGCGACAGCGCATCGAAGGCCATGACGAGCGCCACGACCACGATCAGCAAGGTGGCCAGCCGGCTCCACTGGAACAGGCTGACCGCTTCGCTGATCAGCAGCCCCAATCCCCCAGCGCCGATGAGCCCCAGGATGGTGGAGTCGCGGATGTTGAATTCCCACACGTAAAGGTGGTGGCTGACGAACTGCGGCAGCACCGAAGGCCACACGCCGTGGAAGAAGACCTGTGCTTCGCCCGCGCCGGTTGCACGCACGGCATCGACCGCCGCCATGTCCAGCGACTCGATGCTCTCGGCGAACAGCTTGCCGTACGTTCCCATCGAGTGCAGCGCGATGGCAAGCACGCCGGCCGTCGGCCCCAGCCCCACGATGCCGACGAGGATCAGACCGAACACCAGCGTGTGCACGGCACGCGACACGTCGAGCGCCCCCTTGGCAACCCGGGCCAACAGCCTTGGCGCGCGCAGGTTGCGGGCTACGAGCATGGCCAGCGGCAAGGCCATCAGCGCGGCCAGCAGCGAGCCCAGTGTGGCAATCTGGAAAGTAACCCAGGTAGCCCGTGCCACCGCCGCGAGGAAACCCGCCTCGACCTCGCGGCGATTCTCGATTCTCAGCACGGTGCCGTCGTCGCCGCGGTACTCCAGCCGCTCGGGACCGAACCAGACGTCAAGAAAGCTCGGCCGCGCGAAGTCGGCCACCGTCCTGATCAGATTGTCCCAGGGATTGCGACCCAGGCTGAGGTCGCCTGCGATTGCGAGCGTAGCCAGGCACAGGGCCACAAGCAGCGCGTAGAGCGCGACCAGCATTGCAAAACCCGCCCGGCCAGCCGGTAACCGGCCGCGCACCGGTCCTGGCCGCTGGCGCTGTGCCACTCCGGTCATCGTACGCCCAGCTTGCCAGTGGCAAGGCCAGCGTCGCGGATGGGCTTGTAGAACGCGTTGTCTCGCGCCACGAAACCCGTGTAATTGGCAGGCAGCAGCCGTGGTTGGCTCGCCAGGAGCGGGCCGACCCCGGCCAGCGCCGATTGCAATCGCTTCACGAACGCCACGTCCTTGGCCAGCGCCGCACTGACCGCGAAGGCGTCGTTCGGCAGGGGTGCCGATTGCCAGATGACCTTGCTGCGTGCGGCCGTGATCAGCCCCTGCGAGATCATCGCGTCACGGTTGCGGTTGTAGTCGGCGCCGGCGTCGAGCCGACCTGTGGTCACCTGCATCTGGATGGCCTGGTGCCTGGTGTAGAGCACGCGGGCGAAGTGCCGTTCGGGATCGATTCCGCGCTTCTGGAACTCGTGCACCGGGATCAGGTAGCCCGAGGTGGAACCTTTGTCGCCGAACGCAAAGCTGCGGCCCTTGCCCTTTGCACCCAGCAGGTCGTCGATGCTGTCCAGACCGGAGTCCGGATGCGTCACGATCATCGCGAAGTATTCCGGCTTGCCCTGGTACAGGATGGTCGAGACTGCCTGCGCGTGGCTGTAGTGGTTGGCCAGCACATAACCCCACGGACCCATGAGCGCGAGGTCGGTCTCGCCGCTGGCGAGGCTCTTGGCCAGCCCCTCCCAGCTGTCGACCGTGCGCAGCTCCACCAGCCGGCCCAGGCGCTGCGCCAGGTACGCAGCCAGCGGGCGGTAGGTGGCGTCGTTCTTCTCGCGGTCGGGCTGGAACATGCCCACGCCGAACTTCAGCGGGGCAGCCCGAGCGGCCCCCTGTGCCAGGGCCCATCCGGGAAGGGCCAGCAGGCTGCCGAGGCCCAGGGCCGTGGCGTGGCGTCGGTTGAGCGACGTCATGTTCGCTCCCAGGCGTGGTATCGCCCGACCCAGTGAAGCAGCTTCTGCGGCGCGTGCTCGCGCTTCCACACACCCGCGGCATACTTGTTGGCCTCGGCCAGCGTCGGGTAGATGTGGATGGTGCTCAGGATCTTGTTCAGCCCCAGGCCATGTTTCATGGCCAGCACGTACTCGGCCAGCAGGTCGCCGGCATGTTCGCCGACGATGGTCACGCCCAGGATACGGTCCTTGCCCGGCACCGTCAGCACCTTCACGAAGCCGTGCGCAGTGCCGTCGGCGATCGCGCGATCGAGGTCGTCGATGCC
>CAIQON010000015.1 GCA_903873475.1 uncultured bacterium | reverse complement strand
GTCGCCCTCCTGATGAAGGTTGACCTGGACCAGCGGATTCCGCCGCAGCTTTATGTCGCCGTGGCCGAACTGCTGGCCTGGCTCTACCAGATCGAGGCCGCCGGCGGCAAGCCCGCCGCGCCGCCGGCCAACGGCGGGCTCACTGCACCGCGAGCGCCGCCAGCAGGTCTGCCTGCAACCTGAGCACCGCCCGCTCGTTCGACAGTACCTGGCCGCTGATCAGCAGCGTGTCTTCTGCCCGTTCGCCGAGCGTGTTGATCAAGGCCGTGTGCACGCTGATGTCGTATTCGACCAGCACGCGTGCAACGCCGTACAGCAATCCGGGGCGATCCCCGGCGACGATCGACAGCACCTGGTAGGTGCCGCGCTCATCGGGCCGGATGCCGACCTCGGGCTCGATCGGAAAATGGCGGAGCTGCCGGCTCAGCCGCCCGCGCATCGGCGGCGGCAGCGGCGTCGGCGAGGTCAGGGCCACCGCGAGCTCCTGTTCGATGAAGGTGATCACGTTGCGGTATTCGCGCCCCGCGTCTTCGGGGTCGAGCACCGTGAAGGAGTCGAGTGCGTACTGGTGCCGGGTGGTGTTGATCTTCGCGTCGACGATCGAGAATCCGATACGTTCGAAGAAGCCGCACATGCGCGCGAACAGCTCTTTCTGCTCGGGTACGTATACCAGCACCTGCACGCCGCCGCCCCCGGGCGCCGGGCGTGCGCGCACCACGGGCACCGGAGTGGTCACCCGGTTCACCAGCGCGCGTGCATGCCAGGCCACCTCCTGCGGATCATGGCGCAGGAAATAGGGTGTCTCGAGCGTCTCCCAGAGCGGCCGCTGCGCATCGGGCGGCAGCCCGTAGAGGGCAAGCTTGGCGAGTGCGTCGCGCTGGCGCAGTTGCAGGCTGTGGTCCGCGGCGATCGCGCCGCCGTCGAGGTAGCGCCGGGTGGCGAGGTAGAGATCTTCCAGCAGCTTGGCCTTCCAGCCGTTCCACACCTTCGGGCTGGTGCCGCGGATGTCGGCGACGGTCAGGATGTAGAGCGCGACCAGGCGGCGCGGGTCGCGCACGCGCCGGCCGAAGGCGGCGACGACCTCCGGGTCGGAGATGTCCTGCTTCTGCGCGGTCGCCGACATCGCCAGGTGCGCCTGCACCAGCCATGCGACGAGTTCGGTGTCCTCGCGCGATATCGAGTGGCTGCGGCAGAAGCGCCGTGCATCGACCACGCCAAGGCTGGAATGGTCGCCCCCGCGGCCCTTGGCGATGTCGTGGAAGATCGCGGCGACATAGAGCAGTTCCGGCTTGTCGAAGTCCGAGATCAGGCGGCTGCACAGCGGATACTCGTGCGCGAACTCGGGCACCGCGAAGCGGCGCACGTTGCGCACGACGCGCAGGATGTGCTCGTCGACGGTGTAGACGTGGAACAGGTCGTGCTGCATCTGGCCGAAGATCCGGCCGAATGCGGGGATGTACCGGCGCAGGACACCGTAGAGGTGCATGCGGCGTACTTCGCGCACGACGCCGAGCGGTTCGCGCAGCACCTGCATGAACTGGGCGCGGTTGACCGGGTCTGCGCGAAAGCGGCCGTCGATGCGCGTACGGCTGCGCCAGAGCGCGCGCATGGTTTCGGCCTCGATGCCCCTGAGTTCGGGATGCTGCTGCAGGGTGATGAAGGTCGCGAGGATCGCATGCGGGTCGCGGTCGAACAGGTCGCGCGCGCGCGCCTCGAGCAGTTCGTTGCGCGCCTGGAACCGCTCGTCGATCGGCACCGGCGGGGACGACGGCCCCGTGCGCAGGCGGGCGAGCAGGTTCTGCAGCAGGATCGTGTTCGTCAGCGTGACCGACTTCGCCGTGCGGTAGTAGCGCTGCATCAGCTGCTCGCTGGCGCGCCGGGAAGCGGTATCGGCGAAGCCGTACTGCTCCGCCAGCCGGGTCTGCAGGTCGAACAGCAGGCGATCTTCGCGCCGTCCTGCGATCAGGTGCGTGCGGATGCGCAGGTCGTTCAGCAGGCGCTCATGGCGTGCGATGAAGGTTGCCTCGCCAGCGGTGATCAGGCCGTTGGCGGCGAGCTCTCGCCAGTCGGAGCCGGCGTGGGTGGCACGGCCGATCCACAGGATGGTCTGCAGGTCGCGCAACCCGCCCGGGCTCTCCTTGATGCTCGGTTCGAGGTTGTGGGCGCTCTCCTGGTAACGGGTGTGGCGCTGCTGCTGTTCGAGCTGCTTGGCCTGGCAGAACAGTACCGGGTCCAGGCGTGCCGCCAGCCGCTCGCGGAACGCCGAGGCGCGCCGCCGTGCACCGCACAGCAGGCGCGCTTCCAGCAGGTTGGTCTGCACCGTCACGTCGCGCGCCGAGATCTCGAGGCACTGTTCCACGGTGCGCACGCTGTGGCCGACCTCCAGCCCGATGTCCCAGAGCGTGCCGATCAGCTCCTCGATCTTCGCCTCGAGCCCGGGCCGGGCATCCTCGGCGAGCAGCACGAGGAGGTCGACGTCAGACCAGGGGAACAGTTCGCCCCGGCCGTAGCCGCCGACCGCGAGCAGCGCAGCCGACTTCGGCATCTGCACATGTCGCCAGGCCTCGCGCAGCAGGCCATCGGTGAGCGAGGCCTGTCCGCGCAGCATGCGCCGTGCGGGCAGGCCCGAAAGATAGCGCTCGCGCAACTGCGCGCGACCGTCGACCAGGCGCTGGCGCAGGCGAGCGGTCAGTTCGGCGCGATTCGCCGCGGGCAGTGCGTGGGGCAGTGCGTCGGGCACGGCAGGTCCTGGTTCAGGCATGGGCAGTGACGTCAGTGGCGCGCGCTGGCGCACGTCGGTGGGCAACCGGTCAGGCACTCCGTCAGGCGGGCGGCGGCGAACCCGCCGACACGGTCAACACCTCGACGCCGTCGGCGGTCACGAGGACCGTGTGTTCCCATTGCGCCGACAGGCTGTGGTCCTTGGTGACGATCGTCCAGCCATCGGCGAGCTGGCGGATCGACGCCTTGCCGGCGTTGATCATCGGCTCGATCGTGAACGTCATGCCGGCTTCAAGGCGCACGCCAGTGCCCGGGCGGCCGTAGTGCACGACCTGCGGTTCCTCATGGAAGCTGCGGCCGATGCCGTGGCCGCAGAATTCGCGCACGACGCTGAAGCCATTTCCTTCGGCGAGCGTCTGGATCGCGTGCCCGATGTCGCCCAGGGCCGCGCCCGGTCGAACCTGGCGGATGCCGGCCCACATGCAGGCATGGGTGAGCTCGCACAGTCGACGGGCCTGGATCGATGGTTCGCCGACATGGAACATCCGGCTGGTGTCGCCGTGGAAGCCGTCCTTGATGACCGTGATGTCGATGTTGATGATGTCGCCGCCACGCAGTTTCTTGTCGCCTGGAATGCCATGGCAGACGACATGGTTGACCGACGTGCAGACCGACTTCGGATAGGGTGCATAGCCGGCGGGCGCGTAGTTGAGGGGCGCCGGGATCGCCTGTTGCACGCCGGTGATGTAATCGTGGCAGAGCCTGTCGATCGCTTCTGTGGTCATGCCGGGCTGCACGTGCGGGCCGATGAAATCGAGCACCTCGGAGGCGAGCCGGCCGGCCACGCGCATCAGGGCGATTTCTTCGGGGGTCTTCAGGTTGATGGCGGACTTGCGCGGCGGGGGCTGCAGCATCGGACATGTTCCAGAGTTTCGAGCCCGGATTATGAAGCATCCCCGCCTCCGACGGAGCCGGGGACGCGTCCGGCCCTGTGGATCGAAACCGCCCCACCGTGTTAATCTCGGGGGTTGATCGATTTGCCGACGGCCCTGGCCGCCGCTTTTCGGTTCCATCAGCAGTTCCACCCGTTTCACCATCTCACACACGCACCGATACACAGGGTGTCCGTCTTTCCGGGGTTCCGGCACGAACGTGCCTGCAGTCCCGGGCAGACGGAGGCAGTTGCGGAGCGTGGCGGACCAACCCTAGGGAGTCACTCGATGTCAGTCACCATGCGCACCATGCTGGAAGCCGGAGTCCACTTCGGCCACCAGACCCGTTACTGGAATCCCAAGATGGCACCGTACATCTTCGGGCACCGTAACAAGATCCACATCATCAACCTCGAGAAATCGATCGTCATGTACGACGATGCGATGAAATTCGTGCGCAAGCTCGCCATGAACAAGGGCAACATCCTGTTCGTCGGTACCAAGCGCCAGGCGCGCGAGATCGTCCGCGAGGAAGCCACCCGGGCCGGTGCGCCCTTCGTCGATCACCGCTGGCTCGGCGGCATGCTGACGAACTTCAAGACGGTCAAGGGTTCGATCAAGCGCCTGAAAGACCTCGAGGGCATGGTTGCCGAAGGCAATGCCGAGAAGCTGTCGAAGAAGGAAGCGCTGACGTTCCAGCGCGACCTCGAGAAACTCGAGCGCTCCCTGGGCGGCATCAAGGACATGACGTCGCTGCCCGACGCCATCTTCATCATCGACGTGGGTTACCACAAGATCGCCGTGCAGGAAGCCAAGGTACTCGGCATCCCGGTGATCGCGATCGTCGACAGCAACAACTCGCCCGACGGCGTGCATTACGTGATCCCGGGCAACGACGACTCCAGCCGTGCGGTGCGCCTCTATGCGCGCGGCGTGGCCGATGCGATCCTCGAGGGCCGCAGCCAGTCCCTGCAGGAAATCGTCGGCGACGAGTTCGTCGAGGTCGAGGGCGAGGGCGAGGAAGCCGTCCAGGCCTGACCGCCTGCGGCAGCACGGGAAAGGGCGGGGCCGCAGGTCCCGCAGCCCCGGCCCCGGGCCGGAGCGCAGCCGGGTTCAACCGATCGATTCGATGTCTGGGCATGCCTTGTGGCACGCCCCTGAAAGGAAGGATACGTCCATGGCCGAGATCACTGCTGGCATGGTGAAAGAACTGCGCGAGAAGACCGACGCGCCGATGATGGAATGCAAGAAGGCGCTGACCGAGGCCGCTGGCGACATGGCGCGCGCGGAAGAGATCCTGCGCGTGAAACTCGGCAACAAGGCGTCCAAGGCTGCCAGCCGGATCGCCGCCGAGGGTGTCGTCGGCGTGCACGTGTCGGGCGACGGCAAGCTGGCCGCGATCATCGAGATCAACTGCGAGACCGATTTCGTGGCGAAGAACGACGACTTCCTCGCGTTCGCGCGAGATTGCGCAGCGCTGGTTGCCGAGCAGTCCCCGGCCGATGTTGCCGCACTGGCGCAGCTTCCGCTTCGCGGCGCGACGGTCGAGTCGACGCGTGCCGAACTGGTCGGGCGCATCGGTGAGAACCTCTCCCCGCGCCGTTTCGCGCGCATCGAGGCACAGGGGCGCATCGCCACGTACATCCATGGCGGTTCGAAGATCGGCGTGGTCGTCGATGTGGTCGGCGGCGACGAGACGCTGGCAAAGGACATCGCCATGCACATCGCTGCGACCAAGCCGGTTTCGCTGGGCCGCGATGAAGTGCCGGCGGAACTGATCGAGCGCGAGCGCTCGATCGCGGCGCAGAAGGCTGCCGAGTCCGGCAAGCCTGCAGAGATAGTCGCCAAGATGGTCGAAGGATCGGTGCAGAAGTACCTGAAGGAAGTGACCCTGCTCGGCCAGCCGTTCGTGAAGGACGACAAGCAGACGATCGAGCAACTGCTCAAGTCGAAGGGTGCTACCGTCAATCGCTTCGTGCTGTTCCTGGTGGGCGAGGGCATCGAGAAGAAACAGGTCGATTTCGCCGCCGAGGTGGCGGCCGCGGCGAAAGGAGTCTGATCCCGCATGGTCGACGACCTCCACCAGCCCGCAGCGACGCCCGAAGGCGGCATGGCCGCACCGCGTCCTGCGTACCGCCGGATCCTGCTCAAGCTCTCGGGCGAGGCCCTGATGGGGCCCGACCAGTTCGGCATCAACCGGCCGACGATCGCCCGTATCGTCGAGGAGGTGGTCGACGTCGTCCGGCTCGGGGTGCAGACCGCGGTGGTGATCGGCGGAGGCAACATCTTCCGCGGCGTCGCCCCTGGTGCGGCCGGCATGGACCGCGCCACCGCCGACTACATGGGCATGCTGGCGACGATCATCAATGCGCTCGCGCTTCAGGATGCGCTGCGCAAGGCCGGCATCGAGACCCGCGTGCAGTCGGCACTCACGGTCGAGCAGGTTGCCGAGCCCTACATCCGCGGCAAGGCGATGCGCTATCTCGAAGAGGGGCGTGTCGTCATCTTCGCTGCGGGCACCGGCAATCCGTTCTTCACGACGGACACGGCGGCCGCGCTGCGCGGAATGGAGATGGGCGTCGACGTCGTGCTGAAGGCTACCAAGGTCGATGGCATCTACACTGACGATCCGCAGCGCAACCCGGCGGCGACCCGCTACGAATCGCTGACGTTCGATGAAGCCGTCAACAAGCAGCTCAAGGTGATGGACGCGACGGCGCTGACGCTGTGCCGCGACCAGAACCTGCCGATACGTGTCTTCAGCATATTCAAGCCGGGCGCGCTCAGGCGCGTGATTTCCGGCGAGAATGAAGGCACGCTGGTTCATTCCTGATCATTGCGGAGCAGCCGATGATTGCAGAGGTCAAGAAGAGCGCCGAGCAGAAGATGGTCAAGAGCGTCGAGGCGCTCAAGGCCAACCTGGCGAAGGTGCGTACCGGGCGCGCGCATCCCGGCATCCTCGACCATATCCAGGTCGATTACTACGGGTCGCCGACGCCGCTGACCCAGGTGGCCAACATCACCCTGATCGATGCACGCACCATCGGCGTCACGCCGTGGGAGAAGAAGATGGCCAGCACGATCGAGAAGGCCATCCGCGACTCCGACCTCGGTCTCAACCCGTCAACCACCGGCGAACTCGTCCGCGTGCCGATGCCTTCGCTGACCGAAGAGCGTCGCCGCGACCTGATCAAGGTGGTGCGCGGCGAGGGCGAGGATGCGAAGGTGGCGGTGCGCAACGTCCGGCGTGACGCGAACGCGGAACTCAAGGCGCTGCTGAAAGACAAGAAGGTCGCCGAGGACGACGAGCGGCGCGCGCAGGACGACGTGCAGAAGCTCACCGACCGGTTCATCGCGGATATCGACAAGGCGCTCCAGGTCAAGGAAGCCGAACTGCTGGCGGTCTGAGCCATGTTCCGCCGGCAGGAGCCGATCGCGGCCGGGTCGCCCTCCGGGGACGTCCCGCGCCATGTTGCGATCATCATGGACGGCAACGGTCGCTGGGCACGCCAGCGGATGCTGCCGCGGATCGCCGGCCATCGGCGCGGCGCAAACGCCGTTCGCGCAACGGTCCAGGCTTGCGGCGAACTCGGCATCGAACATCTCACCCTGTTCGCTTTCAGCAGCGAGAACTGGCGCCGGCCGGCCGACGAAGTCTCAGCGCTGATGGAACTGTTCGCCACCGCGATCGAGCAGGAGGTGTCGCGCCTGCACGAGCACGGCGTGCGCTTCCGGGTCGTCGGCGACCGGACGCGATTCGAGCCCGGTCTGCGCAAGCTGATCCTCGACGCCGAGGCCACCACGTGCGATAACGCCCGCATGACGCTGACCATCGCGGCCAATTATGGCGGCCGCTGGGACATCACCCAGGCGGTCAATCGTGCGCTGGCTGCGCGGGCAGCGTCCGGGCATGCCGATGCCGGCTTGCCGCTGCGCGAGGACGACATCGCCGAGCATCTCGCGCTGGCGCATGCGCCAGAACCCGACCTGTTCATCCGCACCGGCGGCGAGACACGCATCAGCAACTTCCTGTTGTGGCAGCTCGCCTATACCGAACTCTGGTTCACCGAAACGCTCTGGCCCGATTTCGGCGCGACCGACGTACAGGCTGCGGTCGATGCCTTCCGCAACCGCGAGCGGCGTTTCGGCCGCACCAGCGACCAGATCCGCCGCGAGGCCGGGCATGCGGGAGCCGCCGGCCCGGACGTGGCGCCCGATTCCGACGAGCGGGCAGGCGTGCCCACGATCGCCGGCGCGCGGTGATCACTCGTACAACCGTACCGGGGCGAGGCTGAGCATGCTCCGGCAGCGGATCGCGACGGCCGTCGTCCTCATCACCCTCTGCGTGGCAGGGCTCTGGTTCGTGCCGAACTGGGCCTGGACGCTGGGCGTTGCCGCCTTTTTCACCGTCGGCGCGAGAGAGTGGGCGAAGCTCACCGGGCTCGGCGGGGTCATGACCGCGATGTTCTGCACGGCGGTGGCCGTTTCGATCTGCGCGCCGCTGGTCGGCGTGCCACTGGCATGGGTGGCGTGCGGCTGGGCGCTGTCGGGCATCGCGTGGGCACTGCTGATGCCGACCTTCCTGGCGCGCGGCGCGGCGGTGCGCAAGGCTTCGGTTCCGGTCGGCTGGCTGGTTCTCGCCCCGGCGGGCGCGGCGCTCGCGTGGCTCGGCCAGGCGCCCTGGCAACTGCTCTCGTTGCTGTGCATCGTGTGGATCGCGGATACCGGCGCCTACTTTGCCGGCCGTACATTCGGTCGCCACAAGCTGGCCCCGTCGATCAGCCCGGGCAAGACCTGGGAAGGCGTGGCGGGCGGGGCCGCATGCGTGGCGGTCTATGTGTTCGTCCTGCAGGCGACCGACGCCGGCGCGGCCGGGCCGCTGGCCGGCGCCCCGGGCTGGGCACTCGCGGTGACGCTCACCGCGCTGAGCGTGCTGGGCGACCTGTTCGAATCGCTGGTCAAGCGCCAGGCGGGTGCCAAGGACAGCGGCACGCTGCTGCCTGGCCATGGCGGCGTGCTCGACCGTATCGACGGGCTGACATCGACACTGCCGGTCGCGGCCTTCGCGATGTACCTCTCACCCGGGTGATGCAATGACCGTGCAGACGAATACAGAACCGGCGGGGCTCACCGTCCTTGGCGCGACCGGCACGATCGGCGTGAACACCCTCGACATCGTCCGGCGCCATCCCCGCCGTTTCCGGGTCGTGGCCCTGACCGCCGCCACCCAGGTCGAGCGCCTCTACGAGCAGTGCCTGGAATTCCAGCCACGGCTTGCCGTGCTGTCCGACCCGGCGGCTGCCGAAGCGTTGACACGGCGCCTGCGCGAGCGTGGCGTGTCGACGGAGGTCGCTGCTGGCCCGGACGCCTGCGTCGCTGCGGCTGGCCACCCGGATGCCACGCTGGTGATGGCGGCGATCGTCGGTGCAGCCGGCCTGATGCCGACGCTGGAGGCGGCGCGCCATGGCAAACGCGTGCTGCTGGCCAACAAGGAGGCGCTGGTGATGACCGGCGGCCTGTTCATCGGCGAACTGCGCAGGCACGGCGCCTCGCTGGTACCGATCGACAGCGAACACAATGCGATCTTCCAGTGCCTGCCACGCGAGTTCAACGGCGACCTGGGCGCGGCCGGCGTACGCCGCATCCTGCTTACCGCGTCCGGAGGCCCCTTTCGCAGCCGCTCCCCGGAATCGGTGGCTGACGTGACGCCGGAGGAGGCTTGCCGCCATCCGAACTGGGTGATGGGCCGCAAGATATCGGTCGACTCCGCGACCATGATGAACAAGGCGCTCGAAGTGATCGAGGCGCACTGGCTGTTCGGCGCCGCGCCGTCGGAAATCGAAGTGCTGGTGCATCCGCAGAGCGTCGTGCACTCGATGGTGGAGTATCGCGACGGCTCGGTGCTGGCGCAACTCGGCCAGCCCGACATGCGTACCCCGATCGCCTACGGGCTGGGCTTTCCGTCGCGCATCGATGCCGGCGTCGAGTTCCTCGACCTGCTGAAGACCGGGCGCCTCGAGTTCGAGGCGCCCGATCCGCAGCGCTTTCCCTGCCTGCCGCTCGCGTGGGCGGCGCTGGCCGCGGGTGGCACGGCCAGCACCGTGCTCAACGCGGCGAACGAGGTGGCTGTCGAGGCCTTCCTCGACCGCAGGCTGCGTTTCGGGGACATCGCGCCGGTGATCGAGACGGTACTCACGCAGCGGCCAGATGGCGATGCCGGCTCGGTAGCGGGGGTGCTGGCGGCAGATGCAGCCGCTCGACGCGCCGCGTCCGAGGCCATCGCGCGTCGTGCCTGCTAGTATCGTCCGGGTCGCCTTCACTTCCCTCCGGACATACCCGTCGCCATGCTGACTACGATCGTCGCCTTCATCGTCGCACTCGGCACCTTGATCGTCGTGCATGAGCTCGGGCACTACGTCGTCGCGCGCTGGTGCGGGGTCAAGGTGCTGCGTTTCTCGGTCGGTTTCGGCCGGCCGCTGGTTCGCCGTGTGTACGGCGCCGACCGCACCGAATGGGTGATCGGTGCGATACCGCTGGGTGGCTACGTGAAGATGGTGGACGAGCGCGAGGATGACGTCGATCCGGCCGATCTGCCGCGAGCCTTCAACCGGCAGTCGGTGTGGAAGCGTATCGCCATCGTCGCGGCCGGGCCGATCGCCAACTTCCTGCTGGCAATCGTCCTCTACTGGGGCCTGTTCGTTCACGGCATCCCGGGCCTGAAGCCGGTCATCGCGCAACCGCCGCCGGGCTCGATCGCGGCTGCGGCGGGGTTCCAGGCTGGCGATACGGTACGCGCCGTCGCCGGCGAGGCCGTGCTGCAGTGGCAGGATGCACGCTGGCTTATCCTGCGCCATGGCGTCGACCGTGCGGCGGTGAGCATCGAGGTGATCGATGCCCGCGGCCAGCCTGCAGTGCGCCAACTGGACCTGTCCGGCATCACCGCCGCGCAGATCGAGGAGAACTTCCTCGCCTACGTCGGGCTCGCGGTCGCGCAGCCGAAATTCGAGCCGGTGGTGGGCCGCATCGTCGGAGGCAGCATCGCCGAGCGCGCAGGGCTGCTGCCCGGCGACAGGGTACTGTCGATCGACGGTCGCCCGATCGATGACTGGGACGGACTGGTGAAGACCATCCGTTCGAATCCGGGCAAATCGCTCGAGGTCGAGATCGACCGGGACGGGCGGGCGCTGCCCACCGTGCGCCTGGTTCCGGAGGCGTCGGAAGACGGTGGCCAGGTGATCGGCAAGGTGGGCATCGGTCCGAAGGTCGATCCCGCGCAGGTCGAACGCATGATGGTCGACGTGCGCCATGGGCCGATCGACAGCCTGGGCGAGGCGGTCGCCAGGACCTGGAGCACGTCGGTGCTCAGCCTGCAGATGCTGGGCAAGATGCTGTTGGGCGAGGTCTCGCTCAAGAACCTGTCCGGGCCGATCACGATCGCCGATTATGCCGGCCAGTCGGCGCAGGTCGGATGGATCGCCTACCTCACGTTCATCGCGCTGATCAGCATCAGCCTGGGGGTGCTGAACCTGCTCCCTATCCCGATGCTCGACGGTGGACACCTGATGTACTATGCGGTGGAAATCGTGGCGCGTCGGCCGGTTTCCGAACGCGCAATGGCGATCGGCCAGCAGGTGGGCATGGGCATGCTGTTCGTGCTCATGGCGTTCGCGATCTTCAATGACATCCACCGCCTGATCGGCGGTTAATCCGGGCCGATCCTCGGATCGGCTGGCCGCCTGGCTGCCAGCCTTCGCCCTAACTTCGACGACTACATGCTGCGCGCAAGACATCTGGTGGTTGGCCTCGCGTTGTGCTGGGCCCAGGCGAGTCTCGCTTTCGATCCGTTCACCGTACGCGACATCCGCGTAGAGGGTTTGCAGCGTACCGAGCCGGGTACGATCTTCGGCTACCTGCCGGTGAAGGTCGGCGAGCGCATGACCGAGGAGAATGCGGCGCAGGCCATCCGTGCACTTTACGCGACCGGATTCTTCACGGACGTACGCCTCGAGGTCGCAGCAGATGTGCTGATCGTGACCGTGCAGGAGCGGCCTGCCATCGCCTCGGTCGAGATCAGCGGTGCCAAGGAGTTCAGCGCAGACCAGTTGCGCGCCGCCCTTCGAGGCATCGGGCTTTCCGACGGACGCATCTTCGACAAGGCACAACTCGAGCGCGCCGAGCAGGAGATCAAGCGCCAGTACATCAACCGCGGACGCTATGCCGCACAGGTTCAGACTACGGTGACGCCGCTCGAGCGCAATCGGGTGGGCGTGTCGTTCCAGATCAGCGAAGGCGATGTCGCGCGTATCCGCCAGATCAACTTCGTCGGCAACAAGGCGTTCTCCGAGAGTGTGCTGCTCGGCCTGATGAGCCAGCGAACGCCAGGCTGGCTTACCTGGTACAGCAAACTCGACCAGTATTCGCGCGATCGGTTGTCGGCCGACCTCGAGACTGTCCGTTCGTATTACCAGAACCAGGGCTACCTCGAGTTCAGCATCGACTCCACCCAGGTGCAGATCACGCCTGACCGGCGCGACATCTTCATCACGATCAACGTCAGCGAAGGCGAGCGCTACACGGTGTCCGACGTGCGCTTCGCCGGGGATCTGCTGCTGCCCGAGGCCGACCTGCGCCGGCTGCTGCGGCTCAAGCCGGGCGAGACGTTCTCGCGCGAACGGCTGACCGAATCAACCAAGGCCATGAGCGAGCGGCTGGGCGACGAGGGCTATGCGTTCGCCAATGTGAATGCGGTGCCCGAGATCAACAAGGAAAAGCGGACGGCTTCGTTCACCTTCTTCGTCGACCCGGGCCGCCGTGTGTATGTCCGCAGGATCAACGTCGCGGGCAACACCCGCACGCGCGACGAGGTGATCCGGCGCGAGATACGCCAGTTCGAAGGCGGCTGGTACAACGCCGAGGCTCTCACGCGGTCGCGCCGCCGGGTCGACCGCCTGGGCTATTTTTCCGAAGTCAACATCGAGACACCCGCTGTCCCAGGTGCCACCGACCAGGTGGACGTCAACGTGTCGGTGGTCGAGCGTTCCACGGGCAACCTGCTGTTCGGCGTCGGCTTCGCCAGCGGCGACGGGCTGATCCTCCAGGGTTCCGTGTCGCAGAACAACATCTTCGGCAGCGGAAATGCGCTGGCGGTGCAGGTGAACAGCGGGCGCGTCAACCGCACCGCGTCGGTGTCCTTCACCAATCCTTACTTCACGTCCGATGGCATCAGCGCCGGCTTCGATGTCTACCGCCGCAACTTCGATCCGTCTTCCCTGGGGCTGGGCAACTACCTCACGAAGACGGCTGGCGCCGGCGTGCGCCTGGGCATTCCGGTGACCGACGACGTCACCGTGAACGTCGGCCTGACTGCCGAGCAGACCGACATCACGACCTACCCCGACAGCCCGAAGCGCTACATCGATTTCGTGAATACCTTCGGCTCGTCGAACCAGGCGCTGTTTGGCACCATCGGCTTTGCCATCGACCGCAGGGACAGCCGCATCTACACCACGCGTGGCACGTTCCAGCGGGCCTTCGCCGAGGTCACGATCCCGGGCAGCGACCTCGAGTACTTCCGGCTGAACTACATCGGACAGTATTTCCAGCCGATCACCCGCGACCTCACCCTTCAACTGACCGGCGACATCGGTTATGGCCAGGGCCTGGACGGCAAGCCGCTGCCGTTCTATCGCAACTACTTCGTCGGCGGCATCAACTCCGTGCGCGGTTATGCAACCGGTGCGGTCGGCCCCCGCGACAGCGACGGCACCGCCCTTGGGGGCTCGCACAAGATGGTCGGCAGCGTCGAACTGCTGTTCCCGTTCCCCGGGCTGCGCAACGACCGCTCGGTGCGCCTGAGCACCTTCGTCGATGGGGGGTACGCCGACGAGTCGTTCACGACACGCAACATCCGGTACTCGACCGGGCTTGCGGTGACCTGGGTGTCACCGTTCGGCCCGCTCAAGCTGAGCGCAGCACTGCCGCTCAACAGCGAGAGCACCGATCGTCTCCAGCGCTTCCAGTTCACCTTCGGGACCGGGTTCTGACCAGTGGTATGATGGGATATGGGATGCGTTGCGCATCGCTCTTTCGCTCGGGGGCAGGGATGGTTCGAAGGTTCTGGTTGGCGGTCGGTCTGGTGATGACGTTCGCCGCAAGTCAGGGTGCCTGGGCACAGGCTTCCGACACGCGTATCGGGTTCGTCGACACGGAACGGATCCTGCGCGAGGCGGCGCCTGCGGTGCGCGCACAGAAGCGCCTCGAGAAGGATTTCGCGCCGCGCGACCAGGAACTTCAGCGCCTGGCCGCTCGCGCCAAGGAACTCCAGGTGTCGCTTGAAAAGGATAGCGTGACGCTGTCCGATACGGAGCGAAACAAGCGCGAGCAGGAACTGGCCCGGTTGACCCAGCAGTTCCAGCGCCTGCAGCGTGAGTTCCGTGAAGACCTGAACATCCGCCGCAACGAAGAGATGGCGACCGTCCTCGAGCGGGTCAACGCCGTGATCAAGCGCATCGCGGAGAGCGAGAAACTCGACCTCGTGTTGCAGGAGGCGGTCTACCGCAGCCCGCGCATCGACATCACGGAAAAGGTCCTCAAGGCCTTGGCCGCGTCGGACAGATAGCGCGGTCCGTTTGACCGCGCCGGCTGCGCCCGCCGCCATATGGGGCTGAGACTCTCGGAAATCGTCGCCCTGCTCGGTGGTGAACAGGTCGGCGGCGATCCGCTGATCGAATCGGTTGGGTCGCTGGCCGAGGCGGGGCCGGGATCGATCGGCTTTCTCGCCAATCCGCGCTATCGGGGGCAGCTTGCGTCGACCCGCGCGAGCGCCGTGATCCTCGCCGAGCCGGAACGCGAGTCGACCGGGTTGCCGAGGATTATTGCGCGCAATCCCTACGCTTATTACGCGCGGGTCGCGCAGCGGTTGAGTCCACCGGTGCCGGTGTGCCCCGGCATCGATCCTTCGGCGTCGGTCGATTCCTCGGCGCAGGTCGATCCGTCGGCGGCCATCGGCGCCGGCGCGTCGGTCGGCCCGGGTGCCGTGATCGGCGCCGGCGCGTCGATCGGCCCGGGCTGCCGGGTGTTGGCGAAGGCCATCGTCGGCAGCGATACGCGGCTCGTCGCGAACG
>CAIQON010000014.1 GCA_903873475.1 uncultured bacterium | reverse complement strand
GGCTCGACCGGTCTGGGACGTGGTCATCGTGTCTGCGAGCGTCGGTGGGTTCGCCGCGAGCATCACGGCTGTTGTCATCGGTTGGCGACGGCTGCGGGGCCAGCGCCGTGCAACCCGGCGCGAGGTGCGCGGGCCCTGAGAACCGGGCGGGTCCGGTGCGTCTACGTTGCTCCTGCACCTTCAATCACGCCGCTACAGCGAGATGAGTGGTCCAGCCTTCCCTGCTAGAGGCATTCCTTGCAACGACCGTAGAGCGTCAACTCATGGCCGTCAACTGCGAAGCCTGGCGGCGCCAGCCGGGAGAGGTCGCCTGGGCAGCCGCTCACGTCGAAGACGCGCTGGCAGTGCATGCACTGGAAGTGGTGGTGATGCTGGCTTCCGCTCTTCTCGAAGCGAGCGTTCTCCCCAGGCAACTCGACAGCGCTGAGTTGCCCCTCGGCAAGCATCGCCTTGAGATTCCGATACACGGTCGCGATGCCGAGCCCGGGCGCCGTTCGTTGCGCGGCGGCGAGGACTTCCCTGGGCAGCAACGGACGACCGGCCCGCGAGATGGCGTCGAGGATCGCAGCGCGCTGGCGCGTGTTTCTTTCCATCGTGCAGTTGCCTGAGCATTCGTTGACATTTCCAATGTATCATCCATTAATGAGATGGACATATCATTAAGAATCACACAGCCCATGAGTCAGTTCGCAGGCTTCGCGTAGTGAACGATCCGTCTTTCCTTCCCTTCCACCGCACGGCAGGCGCGGGGGCATCCAGATTCGTTTCAGATCCGGCCGATCTGGTATGCGTGTTCGATCCTGAAGTCCAGGTGGTGTGCCTCAGGCGCGAGCCTGACCCGGAGATATCACGGCGCCTCGATCTTCTTGCCCTCCAGGGGCAACTCGTGAACGGCTTCCGAACCCGGGTGCCTGTGCCTGAGGGTGGCCCTGCGCACGGCCTGCCGGACAGCCCACTCGCCGACGCTGTCAGGGCGGACGTTGCGGGCCTGCAGGAACTTTTCGCGGACCTGATCGGCTGTCCCGCCATGGGCGTTCGGCTCGAGTTGATCAGCCGGGCCATGTGCCCTCGATTCCATGTCGACAAGGTCGGACTGCGCCTGTTGTGCACGTATCGGGGGGCGGCGACCGAGTGGCTGGATGATCGTGCGGCCAATCGCGGAAAACCCGGCGCAGGCGCGGACTGGCCGGCCGACCCGTCCTCCGGCCCGGTGCAGGATGCGGCGGGGATTCTTCAAGCCGCACCTTTCGACCTCGTGCTGCTCAAGGGCTGTGCCTGGCCGGGCAACGAGCGCCGGGGCGCCATCCATCGGTCGCCGGCAGTCACCGTCGATGAGGCGCCACGCGTACTCCTTGCAATCGATGGATTGTGGATGGACGACTGAGTCCTGGCTATGCGCGTCCATCCTGGCCACGGCCTACGGTCGCGCGTCCCGATTTCGGCACTCGGCGTCCCGGAACTGTTGCCGAGCACCCTGACCAGCCCCCTTCACCTGAGGTGCAGATGAATCCGAGCGTCACGTCCCTTGCCCACATGCCGAAGCTTCAGGCCGAGCAGCTGCGCGTGCTTCGCTCGGGGAAGGAAGTGCTGTCGGGCGTCAGCTTCAACGTGGCTGGCGGCGAGGTCTACGGGCTTCTGGGCGGCAACGGTGCAGGCAAGTCGACGACCCTGGCCGCCTTCCTCGGCTTCGTGCCTGCCGCCAGCGGCCGGGTTGTCGTCGATGGCCTCGATGTCGGGTCCGATCTGGCTGCTGCCCGCCGCGCCATGGCCTATCTGCCGGAAGCGGCCTCACTGTACGAACATCTCGATGCCCGCGAGAACCTGGACTACTTCCTGCAGCTGGCGGACATGCGATGCAGCGCGGACGAGATCGACCTGGCGCTGGACCGGGTCTCGCTGGGGGCCGAGGCGAGAGGCCTCAAGTTGCGCAGCTATTCCAAGGGCATGCGCCAGAAGGTGGCCATTGCCCTGGCCATCCTTCGCGACACGGGCATCCTGCTGCTGGACGAACCGACGTCCGGGCTGGATCCCACGGCCATCGACGAATTCCACGGACTGTTGCGCGGCCTTGCCGATGCCGGCAAGGCCATACTGATGGTGACGCACGATGTCTATGGCGCCTGCCAGGTGGCCGATCGCATCGGCCTGCTGCGTGGCGGGCAACTTGTAGCACAGTTCGAAGCGCCTCCCGGCGGGCGCATCGACACCGAGACGGTGCATCGCGCCTTCTCACCCCGGACCGCACCATGATACGCCTGCGCGTGATCGCCGGCGCCGAATGGCGCTACTGGCTGCGTTCACGGCTTGTCCTGGGCAGCGCGCTCCTCATGGCGGGGCTGCTGCTTGCAACAACGGCGGTGACCACGCTGCGGATGCAAGGTGAGGCGGCCGAGCGTACGCACCACCAGGACAAGGCCGAGGCAGCCTTCCTGGCGCAACCCGCCCGCCATCCGCACCGCATGGTGCACTACGGGCACTACGTGTTTCGCACGCCGACACCCCTGGCCGGATTCGATCCGGGTCTGGACCCCGTGACCGGACAGTCGATCTTCCTCGAAGGCCACCGGCAGAACACGCCCATGTTCGCGCCATCCGGTGCCAGCGCGGATCTAGGGGGCTTCAGCTGGCTGAGCCCCGCAATGGTGTACCAGCTGTTCGGTCCCCTGCTGGTGATCCTGCTGGGGCATGGCCTGATCGCCCGCGAGCGCGAGGCCGGCACGCTGGCAACCCTGCTTGCGCAAGGCGCGCCTGGCCGGCTGCTGCTCGCGGGCAAGGCGGCGGCGCTGCTGTCCGTCATCGTGTTGATGTCATTGCCGCTCGCGCTGAGCGCAGCCCTGGCCGTGCGTGACGGTGATCCGCCACTGGCTGCGGTGGCGCTGGTGGGTGTCTACCTGCTGTACCTGTCGATCTGGGGCGCACTGGCCTTACTCGCCTCGGCGCTGCTCAGGCGCCGCACGGCCGTGCTCGCAGCGCTGGCAACGCTTTGGGTCGTGCTGACCCTGGTGCTGCCCGCCGTTGCCGTCAGTGCGACTTCGAACGCCGCGCCGATGGCCGGCAAGCTCGAGACCGACCTCGTGATGTTGTCCGACCTGCGCAAGCTGGGCGATGGCTACAACGTGAACGATCCTGCCTTTGCCCGGTTGCGTGCCGAGCTGCTGGCCGAACACGGCGTGCAACGCGTCGAAGACCTGCCGGTGAACCTGCGTGGCCTCGTTGCACAGGCCAGCGAGCAGAAGCTCACCGACACGCTGAATACCTATGCCCGGGCGCAGATGGCGGCGGAATCGCGCCAGGCAATCGTGCTGGCCAGCCATGGCTGGTTCACGCCACTGCTTGCGGTGGCCGATGCGTCGCGTGCGCTTGCCGGCACCGATCTTGCTCACCACCATCGTTTCCTGCAGGAGGCCGAGGCCCTGCGCTTCGCCTTCGTGCAGGGCCTGAACCGGGTACATGCCGAAAAGCTGTCCTTCAGCGACGACATCCGTCGCAGCAGCGATGCACAGGCCGAGGCGCGAACGCGCGTGGATGCAAGCCACTGGCGGCTGCTCGACCGCTTCGTCTTCGAGCCGGATGCGGCGGGCAGCCGACTCGCCCGGTCGCAGTCCCAGTGGCTGATGCTCTGTGCGTGGTTCGCGGTCCTGGTCGGAGCTGGCGCATGGGTCGGCGGACGGTTGAAGCCATGAGTGCGCGCTCCGCGTCCGCCAGCGTCTGGTCCGCGCTCCGTCGCGAGGCGGCCTTCCTCGCGCGTGACCGGTCGGCGTGGGCCTGGTGGCTGGTCGTGCTCTTCCTGTCGGTGCTGGCGGTGTCTGCGGGGCTCAACGAAGTCTATCGGCAGAAGGCCACGATCGCCCACCTGGTCGAAGCGGATCGCGCCGAACGCATGGCCGTGCTCAAGACGCGGAAAGAATGGAGCGCCGTCTATCACAGCTTCCACCTGACCTACGACCCACCGTCCGAGTTCGCGTTTGCCGCGCTCGGACGACGCGACGATGCGGCGTGGAAGCACCGTGTGCGCATGCTGGCGCTGGAAGGCCAGATCCACGAGCGCGACGCTGGTCATCCGGTGCTGGCCCTGGTCGGACGCTTCGACTTCGCGTTCTTCGCGGCCTTCGTGCTGCCCCTGGTGCTGATCGTGCTGCTGCACGGTCTGCGCGCCGGCGAGCGCGTGGCCGGGCGGCATGACCTGCTGGTGGCGACTGCCGCTGGAGACTCCGGCCGGTTGTGGCGCCTTCGCGCCGGGCTGCGCGCCACCGTCGTGTTCAGTGCGGCTGTGCTTCCGCTGGTGGTGGCCGCCGGGCTGAGTGGTACCGCCGCACCGACGCTGCTCGCGGCCTGCGCGCTGCTGTTCGCCTACGTGCTGTTCTGGACCCTGGTCTGCGCCGTCCTGGCGGCATGGCAGCAGACCGCGGAAGTGATCCTGGCTGCGCTGGTGGCGCTATGGATCCTTCTGGGCGTCGTCGTCCCGGCCGCCGGCCGCATCGCCATCGACCGCGCAGTGCCCATGCCGTCCGGCGCAGACATCGTGATGACCCAGCGCGAGGCGGTGAATGCCGGCTGGGACCTGCCCAAGGCGAACACCATGGCGGCCTTCGTCGAACGTCATCCGCAATGGGCGGCCTACACCGCGGTCGAGCGTCCTTTCGAATGGAAATGGTATTTCGCCTTCCAGCAGGTGGGTGACCAGAAGGCGCAGGCGCTGGCAGAGGCCTACACCGACGGGCGCATCGAACGCGACCGGCTGGCCGGCTGGCTCGCCCTCATCGCACCGCCCGTGCTGCTCGAACGTGCCCTTCAGGTCCTGGCGAGGACTGACGTGCGGGCGTCGCTCGCCTACGAGGCCCGGGTTCGCGATTTTCACGCCTCGTTGCGCGAGTTCTACTACCCGAAGCTGTTTCGCGACGATCGCCTGGAGCCGGCCGCGCTCGAAGGCTTGCCCGAGTTTTCGCCTCGAGCGGCCGGCCGCTGACGCTCCGGTGGTTCGACAGGAAGCAGCGGCGCCTCGGGAGGGGCGTCGGGCAGGGCGCAGCCAGGGCGTGAATTGCCTGCGGCTCGCGCACCGGCCGCATGCGATCGATGCTGCCGGGCAGTGATGCCTTCGATATCATCTGCTGATAACAGCGGCAGAAGCCTGCCCAGGACTGGTGCGAGGGTCGTGGCGACAATGGAAGCAGATCGATGAATTTTGCACAGATGCGTGCGGATTCCCGCTTCAGACAGGTTCGATTGAAAACCCGGCCCAGCCTGCTGCCCGCGACGTCGGCCTATCGTGCATACGCACGCGAGTACGACCCGTGGGTGCTGCTGCATGAGACGTGGGTCTGCAACGACGATGAAGACGGCGCGCTGGGGCTGATCGTGCGACATGACATGTCCGCCGCCAACGTGGTGACCGGCGGCCAGGAACTGTTCGTCGTAGGCGATCTGGATGTCGCCGAGGTCTTGTGGGGTACCTACAACCACGGCGAGTACAAGGTCGGTGGTGTGCTTCGTGCCGGGCTGATCATTCAGGACGATTTTCACGTCCATGCCGCTGGGGGCGTGGTGGCGGCGCGTCGACTGACGGACGCCGACCACGCAGAACTGAGGGCGTGGCTTCACGCCGAGGCGCTCTTCGACGCGCCCGACGCGTGGGGCAAGGCGGAAGCCGACTATGTGCCTTATCGAGGCGGAGGCATGCTCGCCTTGCATCCGGTCGTTCCATCCTGCGTCGTCGCTTGTCCAGGCGTCGATTGGCATTGAATCGTGAGCTGACGGCATCCAGCGTGCTCGCGCTGGTCGACGCGGTCTCACCGAGGGCCCGGTGCCGTACGCTGCAGATCGAAGACACGCATTGCGTGCTGACACGCCACGCGAGTTGCGTCACCATCGAACTGAGCCAGGACGACCAGCGTACGGTGGTCCTGGGAGCGTCGTCAGAGGGCGAATTCGAGGCTGTTTATGTCGACTACCGGTCGCGCGAGCCCTCCCCGCAGAAGCTCGATGCAAAGTCGCCTCGGTCGTTCCGGGATTTTCTGGCGGCGGCCTGGCCCATTCTGGTGAGCTCGGTCGAGCGTCGTGCGCTCGCTTCGAAAGCGGATCTGCTCACGCTGCGCACGGAACTCGAACGCGAAGTGACCGTGGCGAAGATCATGCGCATCGTCGGGTTGCCGATGGTGACCGAAAAGTATCGGAGTTCGCTGGTCGACACCGAGGACTCGGGATACTGGCATGGCGAGCGGCTGTTTGCCTTCAATGTCGAGACGGACGAACACACGCCCTCGGTAGACGTGATGGAAGAGGTGAGTCCTGACCTGCGGCCGTTGTTCCCGCACACACGCCGCTCGGAAGCGGTCGAGCTGAGCGGGTATCGCTTTGGCATCAATGAGGCCGCGAACGGCAAGCGCAGCGCCGAGTTCGCCTATTGCCCGCATACCGAGTCGGAATGGGGCGACCTCGACCTGGAATCCTGCGAACATCTGTCGGCGGCCCTGGCGGCGTGAAATACGATGTGGCTGTCGGTCTTCGACGACAACGAGCGTTATCTTCGCGGCGAGTCACTCGACGATAGAGCAGACCCTGTGGATTGAGGCTCCGGCACGAGTCACCGCGAACATCGTCGAGCCAGTATTCAACTGTCCTCAGGGTCCGTGTCGCGCTCGACGCTCGGGGCGCGCACCTCACGGTGGTCACGCGAAGCGCGCAGTGGCTGAATCGCGCTGCGCCCGAAGAATCAGATCCGATAGCGCTCGACGCGACGCCAGTCGACGATGCTCGCGAGGCCCACGCAATCGTCCAGCCTGACGACACCCTGGCTGATCTCGGGCGATCGCGTGGTGATCTGGTCCGCGTAGGCCAGGAAGAACGTGGATTCGGCCGGCAGCGATCCGGCGTGCCGGGGGAATGCAGCTGCCTCGTTGAGACTGGCGAACGCGCCCAATGCGCTTTCCGCGTGCAATCCCACGTTCACCGCGCATCCTGCCGCATCGGCTGCGTGCGCGATATCGAGGGCGATGCTCGCCCCCACCCGTGCCGCCTTGAGGCCGATGAAGCGCGCGCCGCGTTCCAGGAACAGCTCGGCGTCTTCGAGCGACAGACAGCGCCCGTCCACGACGAACGGAATGGGCATGGCG
>CAIQON010000013.1 GCA_903873475.1 uncultured bacterium | reverse complement strand
GTCGACCTTCGCCTCGAGCTTCAGCAGTTCGCCGGCCAGCTGGAAATTGCTGCCCACGCCCGATGAGGCGAAGGAGATCATCCCCGGCTTAGCACGCGCGACGGCGATCAGTTCCTTCACGTTGCGCGCAGGCACCGACGGATGCGCGACCAGCACCAGGTCATAGGTGCTGACCTGAACGACAGCTGCCAGGTACTTCATCGTGTCCCAGCGCGGCGAGGCATTGAGCTGCGGGCTGATGGTGACGAACGATCCGGGCTGGATCAGCAGCGTCTGGCCGTCCGGCGGCTGCTTCGCGACGAAGTCGTTGGCGACCATCCCGGCGGTGCCTGGCCGGTTGTCGATGACGACCGGCACGCCGAGCAGCGGTGCGACGGCCTGCTGGATCGCGCGCGCGGTGATGTCGGTACCGCCACCGGCCTGCGAACCCGTGACCAGCCGCACCGGCTTCGACGGGAACGGCTGTGCAGGTGCGACCACCGGCAACAGTACCGATGCACAGAGTACTGCCGCAGGCAGCAGGCGACCCAAAGCATGCATGAACTTCCTCCCTCGTCCGTACGGTCCCGTCGAATGGCTGGTGCGGGTTGGCCCGGGCTGGACGTGTAAATGAGTGTAACGCAGGCGCCCTGTGTCAGCGCCGCCATGTCAGGAACGTTGCTGGATACATGGCCCCCCGCCATCGACGAGGCAGACAAGATGAAGATCCTGGAATCGAAGGCGTTGCGCGCAGCAGGTATCGCCCTGCCGCTGCTGATGACAGGATGCGCGATCGTGCCCGATGGCGGCGTGGTCTACTCGCCGGGCTACCGGGTTCCGGCCTACTCGGCGAACCACTATTCCTCCGGCTACTACTCGACCTATGGCTCCGGCTACTACCCGCGTCCATACGCCCCGCCGGTGTACATCAGCCGCCCCGCGCCGCCGCCTGCCATCATCGTTCGTCCGGCGCCGGCGCCGGTGGTCGTGCTGCCGGCGCCCCGTCCGCCCGGTCATGGCCATCGCGATGGCGTTCGTTCGTACAGCCATGGCGGACATGGTGGACATGGTGGATACAGTGGCCACGGTTTCCACGGCGGCCACGGCGGGAACCGGAGCGACCATGACCGCGGGGGACGCGGCGGACGCTGAGTCCCTGTACATCATTGCAGCGGTGCGGCGGCCGTCGCGCTAAAGTCCTGCCTCCATACGGAGGAAGCGGAAACATGGACAGGACCGCACTGCTGGTGCTCGACGTGCAGAACGAACTGGTGGACCCCGCCGGCAAGGTCGGCTCGATGGGTTTCGCGAAGGTGGTCGAACAGCGCGGGCTGCTCGCGAAGACGGCTGCCGTGATCGCAGCCATGCGCGCAAAGCAGCAGCCGGTAGCCTACGTGAACGTCGGCTTCAGGGCCGACTACGGCGACGCGATCAGCCGCTCCGCGCGGCTGGCGCACCTGAAGGAGAAGCAGGCGATCGTCATCGGCAGCTGGGGGCTCGAGTTCCCGGAGGCGATCCGCCCGCTCGCCCACGAGATCGTCTACACGAAGCGGGCCGTCAATCCGTTCTTCAACACCGGGCTGGAGACCTGGCTGCACCGGCAGGGCGTGACCACGCTCGCGCTGTGCGGCGTGTACACCCACATGGTGGTCGACAGCGCGGCACGGCACGGGGACGACGCCGGCTTCATCGTCAAGGTGCTGGAAGACTGCTGCGCCAGCCCGGATCCGGAACTGCACCGCATCGAGTGCGAGAAGATCCTGCCGCTGTTCGGCAGCGTCATGTCATCGCAGGCATTCATCGACGCGCTGTAGGCGCGCCGCCGGTCAGAGGTTCCGGTCAGAGTCGCAGGATGCCGGCGCTTCGCACCACGCCGTCCCAGCGCTTCACCTCTGCCGCCAGGTAGCGCCCGAACTCGGCCGGCGTACTCAGCATGGGCTCCAGGCCGCGCACCTCGAGCTGCTTCTGCGTGTCCGAGTGCTGGACCGCCGCATGGGTATCGGCGTTGAAGCGGCGCACCATCGCAGGCGGTATCCCGACGGGCGCGACCAGCCCGACCCAGGCGGAGGCCTCGAAGCCGGGCAGCCCGGCCTCGGCAATGGTCGGCGCTTCCGGCAGTGCGGCGGCGCAGCGGGCGGTGGTGACGCCGATCGCGTTCACCTTGCCGCTGCGGATGAACGGCAGCGCAACCGACAGGTTGGCTACCGTCGCCTGCACTTCGCCGCCGACGACGGCGGCCATCGCCGGACCGCCGCCCTTGTAGGGCACGTGGATGAGCTTCACGCCCGCCATGCGCTGGAACAGTTCGCCGACGAGGTGGGCCGAACTGCCCTCGCCGAACGACGAGTAGGTGAGCCGGTCGGGATTCGCTTTCGCCAGCGCAACCAGTTCGGTCACGGTGCGCGCCGCCACCGACGGATGTGTGACCAGCACGAACGGCGCGGCGGCGATCAGCGAGATCGGCGCGAAGTCCTTCAGCACGTCGAACGGCAGCTTCGCATACAGGCTGGCATTGCTGGCCAGCGTGCTGCCGGAACCGACCAGCAGCGTATAGCCGTCGGGGTTGGCGCGTGCACCGAGTTCCGTCCCGATGTTGCCACCGGCGCCTGCGCGGTTGTCGATCACCACCGGCGTCCCCCAGCGCTCCTGCAGCCGCACGGCGACCAGCCGCGCGACGATGTCGTTCGCCCCGCCTGGCGGGAATGGCACGATCAGCCGCACTGGACGGCTAGGCCAGGCGTCGGCCGCGACGGCTGGTACCGGCACCACCACTGCCATGCCGGTTGCGAGCACGCCGACTACTGCGCGTCGAAACGGCCTGCTCCGCCGCGGCTTCGGGCGTTCCATGACGATTCCTCCATCGGATTCGATGCCTGCCGCATGCCGCGGTCTGCTCCACGGTCTTCGACGGCGGTGCCACGAGGCACGCATCCAGAAGGAGTCTGCCCTATCTTGCACTGCATGGGGAAGGCGCTACGATGGCGCTACGATGGTGGCAGCAGTGACCGAAGGAGATGCGATGCAACTCACGCCCAATTTTTCGCTCGAGGAACTGACGGTTTCGGATACTGCGCGGCGCAAGCGGATCTCCAACGCGCCGACGCCTGCGCACCTGCGCAACCTTCGCCGAACCGCTGCGCTGCTGGAGGAGATCCGTGCGCTGTTCGGGGTACCACTGCAGGTCACCAGCGGCTACCGCAACCCGCAGGTCAATGCGCTGGTCGGCGGCGTTCCCACGTCGGCACATGCGCTCGGGCTGGCGGCCGACTTCCATGTGAAGGGGCTCGACGACCTCTCCGCCGCGAAGCGCATCCGAGACAGCGGCATCGTATTCGACCAGTTGATCCACGAAACGGGCCGCTGCGTGCATGTGGGGCTGCAGGCGGCCGGCAAGACGCAGCGCCGGCAGGTGCTGCGCCAGCCAGGCGGTCCGGGCTCGCCGGTGTTCGACGGCCTGGAACCGGCCGGCACCGCCACGGCACCGGTGCCGCAGGCGCAGCGGCAGCCGGTCGCGCCAGTCACGCCCCCGCCCGCTCCGCAGGCCCTCGTGGCCATCGCAACAGCGCCAGCGGAGGCCCCTGCATCCAGCTGTTTCGTGGTGATCGCCCGCGACGGCCTGCGCCTGCGCAGCGGCCCGTCGCAGGACTTTCCCGAGAAGCGCACCCTGCCCTCGGGCACGGTGGTGAACGTGATCGGACGGGAGGGCCTCTGGGCGCTGGTCGACCTCGAGGGCGATGGGCAGGCCGACGGCTTCATGAATGCGCCGTTCCTGCGCGCGCTGGACGCACCGGCAGCGCCCGCGCCGGTGACGGTACCCACGGCGCTGGCTGCCTCACCAGCCCTTCCTGTTGCCCCGGTCACGCCGGCCATCGCACCGGCAACACCGGGCGCGACCGGTGACATCACCGGCCGGGTCACACCGTCACTGGTCAGGCAGACCTTCCCGCGCGCCACGCCGCAGTCGAACATCTCGACCCACCTGCCCTTCGTGCTCGCTGGCCTTCGCGCGCGGCACCTCGGCGACCGGGCGATGGTGACGATGGCCATCGCCACCATCCGTGCAGTGACCGCAGGGTTCCTGGCGATCGACGAAGGCATCAGCGCCCTCAATACGCGCCGCAAGCCATTCGACCTGTACGAGCCCGGCACGCAGGTAGCGACCGACCTCGGCAATACCCAGCCTGGCGATGGCGCGCGCTTCAAGGGCCGTGGCTATATCCAGCTCACCGGGCGCGACAACTACCAGCGCATCGGACGGCAGGTCGGCATGGACCTCGTCGGCCAGCCGCAGATTGCGAACGACCCGGGCATCGCCGGGCTGATCCTCGCCCAGTTCCTGAAGAACCGCGAGGCGGCGATCCGCGCGGCGATGGCCGCCCACCAGCTGGCGAAAGCGCGCCGACTGGTCAACGGTGGCTCGCACGGCCTCGATCGTTTCGTCGAGACCTACGAGAAGGCGATGATGCTGCTGCCGGCGTGAGGTGCGAGCATGGGGGTCAGCATGGGGGTCAGGTCTTGAGTT
>CAIQON010000012.1 GCA_903873475.1 uncultured bacterium | reverse complement strand
TCCTTGCCCTTCTGGTTGATGATCGTGTCGACGGCCACCGCAGTCTTGCCGGTCTGGCGGTCGCCGATGATCAGCTCGCGCTGGCCGCGGCCGACCGGAACCATCGCGTCGATCGACTTCAGGCCGGTCTGCACCGGCTGCGACACCGAACGGCGGTCGATCACGCCCGGAGCGACCTTCTCGATGACGTCGGTCATCTTCGCGTTGATCGGGCCCTTGCCGTCGATCGGGTTGCCCAGTGCATCGACCACGCGGCCGATGAGTTCCGGGCCGACCGGCACTTCCAGGATGCGGCCGGTGGTCTTGACGGTGTCGCCCTCGGACAGGTGCTGGTATTCGCCCAGAATCACCGCGCCGACCGAATCGCGCTCGAGGTTGAGCGCGAGGCCGAACGTGTTGTTCGGGAACTCGAGCATCTCGCCCTGCATCACGTTGGACAGGCCATGCACGCGGCAGATGCCGTCGGCGACCGACACGATGGTGCCCTGGTTGCGCACCTCCGAGTCGACGCCCAGATTCTGGATTCGGCTCTTGATCAGCTCGCTGATCTCGGACGGGTTCAATTGCATCACAGTGCTCCTAGGATTGAAGGGCGGTGGCCATCTGCGCGAGACGGCCGCGCACCGAAGCGTCCAGCACTTCGTCGCCGACGGTGACACGGACCCCACCGATGAGTTCGGGGACGATCACCACGCGATAGTTGAGTTGGCGCACGAATTTCTTCTCGAGGCTGGCGACCAGGCTGGCGAGTTCGGCACCTTCGAGCGGGAAGGCCGATTCGATCACCAGGTCTGCACGGCCCTCGGCCGCGTTGCGCAGCGCATGGAACTGGGCGGCGATCTCGGGCAGCAGTTCGACGCGGCCGTTCTCGGCCAGCATCAGCACGAAATTCTTCGCTTCGGGCGGCAGGCCACCCGGCACGAGGCTGGCGAAGAACTCGGCGAGCCTGGCCGGTTGCAGGCCCGGGTCGGAGAGCCGGCCGGACACCTGCGGATCGGCAGTGATCGAACCGAGGCTCCCGACCAGGTCGGACCAGGCCGGGATGGAACCCGACTCCTGGGCCAGCTTGAACGCAGCTTCGGCGTACGGACGGGCGACGGTGGAGATCTCGGCCATCGTTACGCTCAGAGTGCCTGCTTGAGGTCGTTCAGCATCGCCGCATGCGCGCTGGCGTCGACTTCACGCTTGAGGATGCGCTCGGCACCGGCCACGGCGAGGGCGGCAACCTGCTCGCGCAGGGCCTGGCGGGCACGCTGTACCTCCTGCTCGACTTCGGCCCGTGCGGCGGCGGAGATGCGGTCGGCTTCCGCCTTGGCGGCGACCTTGGCTTCTTCGATCACGGCAGCGGCGCGCTTCTCGCTCTGCGCCAGGATTTCCTGGGCACGGTCGCGGGCGGTACGGTCGGCTTCCTGGGCGCGCTTTTCAGCCGCGAGCAGGTCCTGCTTGCCGCGCTCTCCGGCGGCGAGGCCGTCGGCAATCTTCTTCTGGCGTTCTTCCAGCGCGCCGATCAGCGGCGGCCAGATGAACTTCATGGTGATCATCGCACCGATGAAGAAGACGATCAGCTGTATGAACAGCGTAGCGTTGATACTCATGTCAAACCTCGATCGATCCGCGCAGCCCCGTTCCGGATGACCGGCCGGGTGGCTGCGCGCGAGCGCTGGTGGATGCTGCCTGCTGCGGAACCGGGTGGCCCCGCCGCCTCACGAACGACCGTGGACGGGCGACGGGCGCGGCAGGCGCCGGCGGGGATGGATCAGCCGGCGAACGGGTTGGCGAACGCGAACATCATCGCGATACCGACACCGATCAGGAACGCCGCGTCGATCAGGCCAGCCAGCAGGAACATCTTGGTCTGCAGCGTGTTCATCAGCTCGGGCTGGCGCGCTGCGGCTTCGATGTACTTGCCGCCCATGACGCCGATGCCGATACAGGCACCGATGGCACCGAGGCCGATGATCAAACCGCAGGCGAGGGCTACGAAGGCTACGTCGGTCATCACAACTACTCCTGTGGAAAAAACACGAATGAATCAGTGAATGAAACGGGGAAGAACGGAACCGGAAACAACAGGTACGGAGAACGGGTGGCTCTGGTCGGCTGTACGCAGTGCCGCAGGCGGGGCGGCGGGTCGGTGACTCGTCAGTGACCCTCGTGGGCCTGGCCGATGTAGACCAGCGTCAGCATCATGAAGATGAAGGCCTGCAGCAGCACGATCAGGATGTGGAACAGCAGCCAGCCCGTTCCGGCAATGACATGGACCAGGGCCAGCGCGAGCCCGGTGGCGTGCATCGCCGCGTAGCCACCCATCAGCGCGATCAGGAAGAACAGCAGTTCGCCAGCGTACATGTTGCCGAACAACCGCATGCCGAGCGAGACCATCTTGGCCAGGTACTCGATCAGGTTCAGCAGGAAGTTCGCCGGCCAGAGCAGCGGGTGCGCGCCGAACGGTGCGCAGAACAGTTCATGGATGAAGCCACCCACGCCCTTGATCTTGACCCCGTAATAGAGCATCAGGATCAGCACGCCGAGCGACATGCCGAGCGTGCCGTTCAGGTCGGCGGTGGGCAGCGGCCGCAGGTAGACGTCGTGCGCATTGAGCCCGGCGCCGTAATAGCCCAGCAGCGCGGCGATCTTCGGCAGCAGGTCGACCGGGAGCAGGTCGATCGCATTCATCATGATGATCCAGACGAACACGGTCAGCGCGAGCGGTGCGATGAAGGCACGGTTGCCGTGCACGATCGACTTGCTCTGGTCTTCGACCATCTCGACGAGGATCTCGATTGCCGCCTGGAATTTCGTCGGCACGCCGCTGGTCGCGCGCTTCGCGGCCGAGCGCAGCAGCCACAGGGTCAGGCCGAGGCAGATCAGCGAGAACAGCAGGGTATCGATGTTGATGATCGAGAAATCGACGATCGACGTCTGCTTTTCCGTCTGCCAGTGCGCCAGATGGTGGACGATGTATTCGGTCGCGTTGGGCGCGTAGTGATGATCGGCGGCGGACATGGATCGGGTCGGTCTTTGGGGATCGGGGACTGCGCGGTGTGACGGGCAGAAGTCGGGGCAGGTTTGTCGCGGGTATCGCGCGGACTACGGCGGCGCGGGCGCCGGGTCAGCGCCGCAGCAGCAGCGCCAGCCAGTTCGCCTTCACCGCGACGATCACGCCGAGCACTGCGCCCGGCCAGAATATCGTGTCGACCACCCGTGCCATCGCGAACAGGATGAGCACGGTGAACAGCATCTTTGCAAACTCGCCGATGAAGAACACGGCAGCAACCTGATCGGGCCGGAAGCGCAGTGCCAGCGAAAGCCGCCACGCGAACAGCGCACTCGGCAGCCAGCAAGCGGCACCGCCCGCCAGCGTCGACCAGCCCGCAGGGGCATCGATGAAGACACCCATGGAGATGGCGGCAACGAGTACCAGCGCTGCCTGCAGACCGACGATCGCGACGAAACCGGATGGCGCAGACATCATTCCTGGTACATCAGGTTGTCGACTCGCCCTGGTTCCGACGGTTCTCGCTTACGCCGCGCCTACAAAGCCCTTGATTCTTGCCTGCCACCGCCCCTGTTGTCAACGGGGGCGTGCGGCACCGCACAACGTCGCCGCGGCGACGCTCCAAAACAACATTGCCACTGTGCCATACTCGTTTTACAGAAAATCGTGTGTCCAACGCCGAACGTCGATTGCACCCTCAGGAGGTCTGCCCATGCACCCGTCGCCCGTGCGCATCGGTCTGCTGGTGCCGGAAAACAACACCACCATGCATCTCGAGCTTCCGGCCTGGCTGCCCGAAGGGTCGACCTGTCAGCGTACGGGCATCTCCCGGTCACCGGGTCTGCTGACCCTGCCCGATCTCGACCCTTACGTCGACCAGGCGATGCACCTCGCGCAGGCTTTCCGTGGCGAGGTCGATGTCACAGCCTACGGTTGTACGGCCGCGGGCATCCTCGCAGGCCCGGCCCGCGATGCTGCGATCGGCAGACGGCTCACGGAAGTCACGGCCGTCCCGGCCGTCACGACCGCCGGTTCGATGATCGCGTGGCTGCGTGCGCAGGGTGCACGCCGCATCGCCCTGGTGACGCCGTACAGTGACAGCGTCAACGCCGACCTGACGCGCTTCCTGGGCGATGCCTCGATCGACGTGCACGCCCTGTCGAGCTTCAAGGCCGCCGGTGTCGCCGAGCTCGGCCGGATCACCGCCGCTCAGGTCGAGGCACGCGCGGTCGACCTGATGCAAGGGCAGGGCGATGGCTGCGATGCGCTGTTCATCGGTTGCTCGCAGCTGCCCACGCAGTCGATCCTCGACAGCCTGCGCGCCCGGTTCGGTTGCCCGGTGTCGTCATCGATCCATGCCACCGCGTGGCAGATCGGGCAGCAGCTGCAGGTCGCGGCCGATGTCGTTGCCTGAGCCCACTGCAGTCGAAGGCGAGGGCGTGCAGGTCTATGCCGGTACGGCCGGACATTCGGCCTGGTTTTCCGACGATCTCGGCGATTCCTGGGTGCATCCGAACAGCCATTCGGGGATGTACCTCGAGGCGCGGGTGTGGAGCTTCGCGTCCCACCCCGACGCGCCGCGATTCCTGTACGCCGGCACCGATCACGGCCTGTTCCGCTTCGACGAGACCACGCGCCGCTGGTCACCGCTCGCCTCTCCGATGCTCGACATCTGGTCGGTCGCGATCGACCCGCGCGATCCGGCACGGATGATCTGCGGTACCCGCCCCGCAGGCTTCTGGCTGTCGGAAGACGCCGGCGGCCACTGGCGCGCGCTGCCAGCGCCCGGGATCCGGCCGTTCTCCGAGATCGTGATGGGTCCGACTCGGGTCACGCAGATCCTGTTCGACCCGATCGACATCGACACCGTCTGGGCCGGCGTCGAGATCGGCGGCATCTTCCGCAGTACCGACCGCGGCGAAACCTGGGTGCAGCTCGAGCAGGGCCTCGTGTCGTCCGATGTGCACGGGATCGCGGTATCCCGGGATGTACACGGCGACAAGCTGCTGCTCGCCACCACCAACTACGGCCTGCACCTGAGCCGCGACAACGGTCAGACCTGGCAGCTGCGCCCGCTCGATTCGCCCTGGCAATACACGCGCGCGGTCAGCACCGTCCCGGACGACCTGCAAACCGTATGGCTCACCAACGGCAACGGCCCGCCCGGCAGCACCGGCCGCCTGTGGCGCAGCCGCAACGGCGGTGTCGACTGGCAGGTCGTCGCGCTGCCCGGCGTGCTCAACAGCACACCATGGTGCATCGCCGCCGACCCCTCCCGGCCGCGGCTGAGATTCCTCTGTACCAACCTGGGCCAGCTGTTTCGCAGCACCGACGGTGGCGAACAGTGGCAGCGGCTGCCACACGAGTTCGGAGAGGTGCGCGCGCTGGCCTGGCGCCCGGTGCCACCGGAACTGCGGCGTGGCGCCGAGCATTCCATCACGCGCAGGCCGGCGCCGCCGGGTACCTGATCGCGCAGTCCCATCATCGTAGAACGAGGACGTCATGACCCTTTACCAAGACGAGCCGGCCAGGTTCCGCGCGCCCGCCGGCGCCTGCGACGCCCATTTCCATGTGTTCGGCCCGGCAAGCCAGTATTCGTACGGCGACGATCTTCGCTATGCACCGCCGCTCGCCCCGCTCGAGGACTTCCTCGCGCACGCCACGTCCAACGGCTTCGAGCGCTTCGTGTTCGTGCAGCCCAGCGCCTACGGCCGGGACAACACCTGCATGCTCGATGCGATGGCACGCATGTCCCTGCCCTGCCGCGGCATCGTCGATGTCGACGAGTCGATCTCCGAGGCCGAGCTCGACCGGCTGCATGCGCTGGGCGTGCGCGGGGTGCGCCTCAACGTACGCCCGATCAAGCCGTTCGAGGCCGGTTTCACGCAGACGCTGCTGCCGCGTATCGAGCAGCTCGATGCGAAGCTCGCCGACCGGGGCTGGCAGATCGACTTTCTCACGCCGGGCTGGTGCACCTACGAGCTGCTGCCCACGCTGCGCCGGCTGCGCTGCCAGCACACGGTCGCGCACATGGGGCTGTTCCTCGGCAAGGACGGCCCGCAGCAGGAAGGATTCAAGGCGTTCCTTGACCTTTTGCGCAATGGGCCTGGCCGCTGCTGGGTCAAGCTCACCGGGGTCTACCGGATGTCGGAAGTACCCGGCTTCACCGATGCCGATCCGATCGCGCAGGCACTGATCGCCGCCGCCCCCGATCGCATCATCTGGGGCAGCGACTATCCACACCTGTCGTTCGCGGACAAGGTCGGCAGCAACCAGCTGTTCAACCTGTTGCTGCGCTGGGCGCCGGATGAAGCGACCCGGCAGCGGATCCTCGTCGACAACCCGAAGGCGCTGTTCGGGTTCTGAACCCCGTGCCGGGCAGGGTTGCCTGCCCAGGTCAGACCAGCGCCTTGCGCAGTTCGGTGGTGACGCGCGTGCCTTCGGCGAGCATGAACGCGATCTCGCTGTTCGTAGTCACGAAGCGCATGCCCTTCTTGATGAACTCGACCTGGCGCGCCAGGTTGCGGTCGCCACCGACCCCGGCGATCTTGCCGTTGGCCTTGGCGGCGGCGATGACCCGGTCGAGTGCCGCGAGATGCTGCGGGCAGCCGAACTGGCCAGGCAGGCCGATGGCTGCGAGCAGGTCGTTCGAGCCCACGTGCAGCACGTCGAAGCCGTCGACCGCGGCGATTTCCTCGACATTCTCGAGCCCTTCGCGCGTCTCGATCATGCATACGGTGAGCACCGCGCGGTCGAGTACCGGCACCGCATCGGCGGTCGAGGTCGGGCGGTAGTCGAACATGGGATAGCCACCGCCGACCGAACGGCGTCCGACGGGCGGGAAGCGGCAGCGAGCGACCGCTCGCCGGGCTTCGTCGGCGTTGTTGACGTCCGGAAAGACGATGCCGGTCACGCCGTTGTCGAGCAGCACCGAGGTATCGGGGTCATCGACGCTGCGCACGCGCACCATCGGCGTGACGCCGATCGCGAGCGCGACCTGCGCGATGTGGCCGATGGTCTCGACCGAATACAGCGAGTGCTGCATGTCGATGAAGATGAAGTCGTGGCCGGTGGTCTTCGCGATGCGGGCAATGTCGCCCGAGCGCACGATGCGCACGTTCATCCCGAGCACGACCTCGCCTGCGAGCAGGCGATCTTTCGCGGGGTTGGGGATCGAGGGGCCTTGTTGCACGTTCGGTGTTGCGGTCATTACGGAGTCTCCTTCGGATGTGCCGGGGCCGATCAGGGCTTGATGTTGCGATCCTGGGCGATCCTGCGCCACTTGGTGATCTCGGCGCGCACGTACTCGGTGAACGCTTCCGGCGTCATCAGCACCGGCTCGGCACCCTGGTCGGCCAGTCGTGGACGCATGTCTTCCGAGGCGAGGATGCGGTTGAGTTCGCCGTTGAGCTTGCGCACCACGTCGGGTGGCGTCTTGCCCGGGGCCAGCATGCCCCACCACTGGCCCGCCTCGTAGCCCGGCACGGTGTCGGCGATGATCGGCATCTCGGGTGCGAACGACGACCGCTTGGCCGTGCTCAGCGCGAGCGCGCGCAGCCGGCCAGCCTTCACCTGCGGCCAGACCGAGGGCAGGCTCACGATCATCATCTGGACATGGCCGCCGACCAGGTCGGTCACCGCCGGCGTCGCGCTCTTGTACGGCACATGGGTGATGTCGATGCCGGCCGCGACGGCCAGCGCCTCGGCGGCGAAATGGATGATGCTGCCCGTGCCCGCGGTGGCGTAATTGAGATCACCCGGGCGGGCCTTCGCCAGGGCGATGAGTTCCTTCATGCTGCGCGCCGGCAGCGAAGGATGAACCACCAGCATCAGCGGCCCCTGCCCGACCATCGCGACGCCGGTCAGGTCACGTGCCGGATCGAACGGCAACGTGGTGCGGATCGCGACACTCGTGGTGTAGGTGCCGGTAGGCAACAGCAGCGTGTATCCATCGGCTGGCGCCTTGGCGACGATCTCTGCGCCGATGATCTGCCCTGCGCCGGCGCGGTTCTCGATCACCACCGGCTGGCCCCAACGCTCACGCAGGCGCTCGGCGAGCAGGCGGGCGAGCACATCGGGCGAGCCTGCCGCTGCGGTAGGCACCACGATGCGGATCGGTCTTGCGGGGTAGTCCTGGGCCAGCACCGTCGTCGTCGACAGCGCCACGAGGGTCAGCAGGCAGCCTCTCGTTGTCACGCGCATTGCGCCTCCTTCTGGATACCGGTCGGCCTGTGGGCCGATCTCGTTGTCTGGTTCAGGGTGCCCGCGACTATCGTGCATTCGCGCACAGGCGGCAACCGGTCGTCTTCGGGCAGTGCCGCCGGGCCGGTGCCAGCGGGCCGACAGGCCCTCGGGATCACTCAGGCGGCAGGCCGAGCCGCCGGGTCAGTTCATCCAGGTGTTCCAGGGAATGCCAGGCGATTTCCAGGCGCCCGGTATTCTTCGCCCCGACCTTCAGCCGGACGCCGGTACCGAGCGACTGCGCCAGTCGTTCCTGCAGGCGCGCGACGTCCGGATCCTGGGCGGCCGCTCGGCCTGCGCTGCCCTGCAGGCCCGGTGGAGCGTTCAGGCGCGCGACTTCCCGTTCGGTCTCGCGCACCGACAGCTTCTGGGCGGCGACCCGGTTGGCGAGCGCGATCTGCTGGGCGGGTTCCAGCGCCAGGAGCGCGCGCGCATGGCCCATCTCGATCGCGCCGGCGTACAGAAGTTCCTGCACCGCGGGGCCGAGTGCACGCAGCCGCAGCAGGTTCGAGACCGCCGTGCGCGAGCGGCCGAGGGCCTTGGCAGCCAGTTCGTGCGTCATGCCGAACTCGTCGATCAGGCGCTGGATGCCGTGCGCTTCCTCGAGCGCGTTCAGGTCTTCGCGCTGGATGTTCTCGATCAGCGCCATCGCCAGCGCAGACTCGTCGGGGATCGTACGGATCAGCACCGGCACCTGCGCCAGCCCGGCCAGGCGCGAGGCGCGCCAGCGGCGCTCGCCGGCGATGATCTCGTAGCGGCCCTCGCCCACCGGGCGCACCAGGATCGGCTGCAGGATGCCCTGCTCACGGATCGATTCGGCCAGTTCCGCCAGCGCGGCCTCGTCCATCCGGGTGCGCGGCTGGTACTTGCCCGGCAGCAACGCATCGATCGGCAGTTCGCGCGTGCCCTCGACCTCGCTGCCCGGTTTCGGCGGCGCGTCGAATGCATCCATCGCGCCGCCGCCGAGCAGCACGTCGAGGCCGCGTCCGAGTCCCTTGGGTTTTGCCATCATGTCATTGCCGCCCGATTGAGCATTTCACCGGCGAGCGCCAGGTAGGCGAGCGCGCCCTTCGATTGCCGGTCGAATTCGAGGACCGGTCGGCCGTAGCTCGGCGCTTCGGCCAGCCGGATGTTGCGCGGGATCACCGTGCGGTAGACCTTGCTGCCGAAGTGTTGCGTGAGCTGCTGCGAGACCTGCAGCGACAGCGTGTTGCGCGGGTCGTACATCGTGCGCAGCAGGCCTTCGAGCTCGAGCTTCGGATTGAGGTTCGCGCGCACCCGCTTGATGGTCTCCACCAGGTCAGATAGCCCCTCCAGTGCGTAGTATTCGCACTGCATGGGAATCATCACGGCATCGGCCGCGACGAAGGCATTGACGGTGAGCAGGCTCAGCGCCGGTGGGCAGTCGATCAGGATATAGTCGTAGTCGTCGGCGATCTCGGCGAGCGCCTGCTTCAGGCGGGCTTCGCGTTCCGGCATCGTCACCAGCTCGATCTCGGCACCGGCCAGGTGGCGGTTGGTGGGCAGCACGTCGTAGCCGCAGCTCGGCGAGGGCACCCGGGCGGCAGCGGCCGGCACCGCGCCCAGCAGCACGTCGTAGAGTGAATGCGCGAGGTTCGACTTGTCGATGCCGCTGCCCATCGTCGCGTTGCCCTGCGGATCGAGGTCGACCAGCAGCACGCGCCGCTTCGCGGCCGCGAGGCTCGCGCCCAGGTTCACGCTGGTGGTGGTCTTGCCGACGCCACCCTTCTGGTTGGCGATCGCGAGGATGCGGGCCATCAGGCGGCGCCGATCGACACGAGGTGGCGCTCGGCATCGACCCCGGGCACTTCGAGGCGTATCACCTCGACCGTGCCGATCTCGGGCGACAGCTGCAGCACCTCTTCATAGGGATACACGCCCTTCATCGCGAGCAGCGTGCCGCCGGGGCCGCGCAGGTGCCGCGAGAGTTCCGCGAACTCCGGCAGGTCGGAGAACGCACGCGACACCACGTAGTCGAAACCGCCCTCGGGCCGGAACGCTTCGACGCGGTCCACGACGACGGTGACGTTCGACAGGCCCAGTTCGCTCACCGCCTGCTGCAGGAACACACCCTTCTTGTGGTTGCTGTCGAGCAGCGTGACCGACCAGTCGGGGCGCGCGATCGCCAGCGGGATGCCCGGGAGCCCTGCCCCGCTGCCGACATCGACCAGGCGCTTCGCCGGCCCGTCGATCACCGTCAGCAGCGCCAGGCTGTCGAGCAGATGGTGGGTCACCATCTTCACTGGCTCGCGGATGGCAGTCAGGTTATGTACCTGGTTCCATTTGCCGATGAGCGCGACATAGTCGAGCAGCTTCTGGCGCGCAACGGCGGGGAGATCGAGACCGAGTCGGGCAAGGCCGGTATCGAGTGTGGTCTGTGGCATCGGTTCTACCTCGGGAAATCGGGGTGTCGCGCGCGTCGGCCGTCGGCGCGTGGAGCGCCTGGCACGGCGCGCTGGTTGCGGCTCATGCCGAGCGCGCTGCCGGATGGCGGTTGGCGGGCCCATCGCCGCGAGAACGGCGCTTGAGATGAACCCAGAGCAGCGAGATCGCCGCCGGCGTGATGCCCGGCATGCGGGAGGCCTGGGCCAGCGTCTCCGGGCGCTGCGCGCTCAACTTCTGGCGCGCCTCGATGGACAGGCCGTTGAGCGCAAGATAGTCGAAATCGGCCGGCAGGCGCGCGGACTCGAGCTGGTCCTGCCGGGCGATTTCATCGGCCTGGCGTCCGATGTAGCCGGCATACCTCGCAGCGATCTCGATCTGCTCCGCCACGGCCTCGTCACGTACGCCCGGGCCTACACCTGGCAGTGTCATCAGCGACCGATAGGTGACATCCGGACGGCTCAACAGTTGTGTCAGCGAATACTCACGCTCGACAGACTGCCCCAGAATACGTTGCGCATCAGCGTCGCTGATGATCTTCGGATTGATCCAGGTCGCCTTCAGACGTTCGGTTTCACGGGCGATCGCCTCGCGTTTTCGTTCGAAATGGTGCCAGCGATGGTCGTCGACCAGCCCCAGTTCACGGCCGATCGTCGTCAGGCGCATGTCGGCGTTGTCTTCGCGCAGCGACAGCCGGTACTCGGCACGGCTGGTGAACATCCGGTACGGCTCGGTGACGCCGCGGGTGATCAGGTCGTCGACCAGCACGCCCATGTAGGCCTCGTCCCGCCGCGGATGCCATGGCGCTTCCCCGATCGCGGAGCGCGCCGCGTTGATGCCAGCCACCAGTCCCTGCGCCGCCGCCTCTTCATAGCCGGTTGTGCCGTTGATCTGGCCCGCGAGGAACAGCCCGGGAATCGCCTTCAACTCCAGGGACGCGCCCAGCGCACGCGGATCGACATAGTCATACTCGATCGCATAGCCGGGACGCACGATGTGCACGTTCTCCAAACCCTTGATCGAACGCATGAAATCGATCTGCACATCGAACGGCAGGCTGGTCGACATGCCCTGTGGATAGATCTCGTTGACCGTCAGCCCTTCCGGCTCAAGGAAGATCTGATGGCTGTCACGGCCGGCAAAACGCGTGATCTTGTCCTCGATCGACGGACAGTAGCGCGGGCCGACGCCCTCGATCACCCCCGCGAACATCGGCGAGCGATCGAGGTTCTCGCGGATCACGTCATGCGTGCGGCTGTTGGTATGCGTGATCCAGCAGGGAATCTGGCGCGGATGCTGATCGCGGCTGCCCAGGAAGGAGAATACCGGCACCGGATCGTCGCCCGGTTGCCGCTCCAGCACCGAAAAGTCGATCGTGCGGGCATCCAGGCGCGGCGGCGTACCGGTCTTCAGACGACCCAGCGGCAGTTTCAGCTCCCGCAGGTGCTCCGCCAGCCGGATCGAGGGCGGATCCCCTGCCCGGCCTGCTGCATGGTTCGTCATTCCTATATGGATCAGACCCGACAGGAAGGTACCGGTGGTCAGCACGACGGCGCGCGCCCGGAAGCGGATGCCCGACTGAGTGATGGCGCCGGCGATCCGCCCGTTTTCGATGATCAGATCGTCGACGCCCTGCTGGAACACGGCCAGGTGGGGCTGATTCTCGATGCGGCGCCGGATGGCGGCCTTGTAGAGCACTCGATCCGCTTGCGCGCGGGTTGCGCGCACAGCCGGACCCTTCCGCGAGTTCAGGATCCGGAACTGGATGCCCGCCTCGTCGGCTGCCTGGGCCATGACACCACCCATTGCATCGATTTCCTTGACCAGGTGCCCCTTGCCAATCCCGCCGAACGAGGGATTGCACGACATCTGGCCCAACGTCTCGACGTTATGGGTCAGCAGCAGCGTCGTACGGCCACTCCGCGCAGCCGCGAGCGCAGCCTCGGTGCCGGCATGGCCACCGCCGACCACGATCACGTCATATTCAGTTGGGTACCACATGGAGGCTTTCCGGACTGGAACGGCTCAGGTAGCGCTGCGTTGGACAGCGGCGCTGCAGAAGGGCCGCCGATTGTAGGGGAGCCCCTTCGCGTGGGCAATTTGAATCGCGGTTGAATCTCGCTCGACTCGCTGAATGTTTCACGTGAAACGGGCGGCTGGCTGTTTCACGTGAAACATTTAGCCTCGCCGGCCGAATCGGCGATCCAGCTTGTCACTATGCAACCGATCCAACTGCGAGACAATCCCGAGATGTATCGACAGACGATCCAAACCCTCGAATTCGACACGCGTGGACGCGGCCTCCACGACATCACCGCACGCCTCGCCAGCGCCACGGAAGAAACCAGAATCACCGACGGGATGGTTACCCTCTTCCTGCGCCATACCTCTGCAAGCCTGCTGATCCAGGAAAATGCGGATCCGGACGTACTCGGAGATCTCGAGCGCTTCATGGCCCGGCTCATCCCCGACGGCGACCCGCTTTACCGGCATCGCGACGAGGGTCCGGACGACATGCCTGCCCATGTTCGCGCTGCCCTGACCGCCGTGCAGCTGTCGATCCCGATGCACGACGGCAAACTGGTGCTCGGTACCTGGCAGGCAATCTACCTCTGGGAACAGCGAACGCACCCGCACCGGAGGCAGATCGTCGTGCATGTGGCAGGCGAAGGCGGAGAACCGGTCTGCTGAGGACGACAGCCGCGGATCGTGTAACGATGTGACGTAGAGAACAGACGTGGGGTACAGATCAGGACCGCGTATGGCTGCAGCGAACCGGCAGCCAACGAGTACGGCCGCCTGCGGAAGCATCTGGTCTCGGGAACCCGATACTAATTGCGCCGTAACTACCTAATTTATTTATGTTTTTATCTTTTTTAAGACTCTATCAGTACTGCACGGGTAACGCAGACCTACAGACGACTGCTCACTTCCCGATGCAGAACTGCATCATGGGCTGGAAGGCGCGTGGTTGCTGGACTTCAGGGCGTGGGGGCCTGATGTGTACATGCATGTGTACACGGAAAGATCTCACCATTGCCACGTACCGGATGGGAGGGGCGCGTCTGGCGCCGGCGGGCACCTGGTGTGTATCCACCCCCCAGCTGGTGCGTATCTGACGGCGCCTGGTGTGTATTCGGGATGGGGTGGTGAGGATTGCTCGGAGCCCCATCGACGTGACCGGCCCGCGACTGGGATACAACCACCGTACCCTGCAGCCGACCATTTGCAATTCGCGAAACGCGAATGCGCCTCGCGCCTTCGCTCACCCCGCCCACTTCGGAAACGCCGCCTTCAGTCGCTCCACCGTGTGCCGCCACTTCGGCGTGGTCGGCTGACACACCGAGTTCTGGTTGCCGAAGAGGCCCACCTCGTTGAAGGCCTGGCTCTCGGGCACGGTCTGCAGCCACTGCACCCGGACAAGGTACTCGGACTTCTCCGGGTCGTCAGCCAGCACGCGCCACTCGGTACCGTGTTGCAGCACATCAAGGGCCGGGCGCACGCCGTCGTTGGTCGGCAGGGTGAAATCCTTGGCGGCCTGCACCGCCTCCATCACGCGGCCCACACCCACATAGCCGGTCTTCGGGATCTTCACCCACACCCGATCGCCCGGCGACAGCAGCTTGAGCGTCTGGCTGTACCAGGTGCCGCCCCCGGCACTGATGAAGCCGTGCTGCCGGGCCTCTTCCCAGACGCGCGCGGGGTTGCCCCCGTAGGACACATAGAACTCCCCGTTCCACGGCTCCTTCTCGCCGGCCGGCCCTGAGGCGGCCGCCACATTGGCCTGCGTCTCACCGGGGTCGATCAACCAGGCGCGGCTCAGCAGTTGCTGGCCGCCGTGCTGGAAGACCTGGAAGAACACGACATTGATCGCGATGTCGCGCGCGTTCAGGTAGGCAACGATGCGCTCAGTGGAGGGGTCGAGCTCGGCGGCCACGATGATGATCTGGTGCGCGTGGTTCAGCGTCTCTTCGTCGAGCGCGATGCCGAACCGTTTCTGGAAGGCCGCCCCCAGACTGCCACCCTGCGAAAACCGGTCGTAAATCTGGACGATGCGGTCTGCGGTCAGCTCCGCCACCCACGACGCATAGTCCAGCGCCTGGGCGACGATCTCGCGCGGCGTGCGGTCGCGCTTGAGCTCGATGAGCACCAGGGAGCCGTCGGGCGCGATCGCAAGCAGGTCGATCCGCCCGCCGTGGCTGGTGACCTCCTGGCGCCCGATCAGCATCCACTGGCTCGACAGGATCGCCGGCTCGCGGACGATCATGTCCTCGAGCTGCTGCTCGCTGGCGAGCTTGGCAGTGGTCAGCGGGGTGGGTTGCTGGCCGACTTGCCAGATGGCGTGCTGGATGGGCATGGGCTGTATTGGGAGGGCGTCTCGAAGGCTCTTGGAAGGCAGTGCTGGATAACAAGTATCACGTCAAGTCTTTGATCCCTTCGGGTTTTTAGGCATCCGGCGCGTTGTTATCTCCCAGCGAAGATAACAAACCAGGCTCCCCGCCGCACGACCCGGCGCGGTCGCAGGCCGTCTGCGGATGGGCTGCGGTCTGCCCGTGCAAGCACCCCTTGCACCATTGCCAGAGACCCTTTGGGAAGCCGCTCGACGCAGCACCCCCGGCCCTCCCGCGGCGCGGCTTGGATCGGCGCCTTGTCTAAGCCGACGCTCCTCGGAAGCGTAGAAAACAGTGAAATCAACGACTTGGCGCTGGCCTCTTGTCTTGGATGCGCCCGTAGACGCGATCAAATCCAAGCCGAGGGCCCCAAGATAACAATCGTTGAGCTAACCCTTTGATGTGCCTTCACTCTTCCTCCGTGGCGCCGTTGTTATCTCCCAGCGCGGATAACAACGGTGGCTCGCCTTCCGACCCGTCCGGCTTCATGTAAGCCATGTTGCGCTTGGCCCTGCCAGGCACCGGTACAAGCAGCCCCTGGTCGCGCCACGCAGCCAGCTGCTTGGAGGCCTTGAGCGTATCTACGCCTGCCATGCGGACGAGATCCGCATTGGCGATCGTGCGGTGCCGTTCGAGCCAGTCGTTCACCAGGTCCCAAGTGCTCGGACGTGAGGCGTTGAAGAGCGTGACGGACAAGGCCTCGACTTCGCTTTCGGTGCCCTGGCGGTACTGCGGCGGGTAGAGCTCCGCCTGCGACATCTCGGCGAACATCATCCGCACGCCCTCGCCGGCGTCGATGTTCGGCGGCACCGGAAACTCGCGCAGGTTGCTGGCGATCAGCGGATTGCGCGCCCTCGACCCTGCCTTGGCGATGGTGGCCGGGGTAATGTTGCCGGGCAGCACGCCCGGGCTCTCGACCTCGATGCGGTCGTCGAAGATGCGCACGAAGATGTCGCGGTTCAGGCGATAGTCCCGATGCACGATGGCATTGACGATCGCCTCCTTGACGACGCGCTCCGGGTAGGCGTGCTTGGTCTTGAAGCCACTGGAGCTGAGCGTCAGGCCGTCGGCCAGCTCGTCCAGCACGATCTTCACCGCCGCGTCGATCTGGTCGATCAACGGGCCGCGCACGGTCTTTGCGGGCTTGCGCAGGTTGGGAGTTGAGCCGCTCGCCACGTGCTTACCGTCGTAGACCATCACCCGGACATCGGCACGGCTGTCGAACGCAGCCAGCAGGCTGCCGGGTTCCTCCGCGAACAGCAGCACGGCGGCTCGCCGGGGCTGCACGGCACCATACACTTCGTCGGCCAGACCGATGCGCAGCAACTGATCCGCGAAGCTGCCGGTCAGCGGACCACGGCTGGAGGCAAAGCGCTGCCACGCATGCGTCTGAAGCCGCGCCAGCGGCACGGCCATGGTCTCACTCGTGGCGCTGCGCTCGCCCCGCCGGTATGAAAGCTCCGTCACCTCGCGAGCGCTCATGATCCGGTTGCCCGCATCGAGCCGGGTGTAGGTACCGCCATTCAGCACAGAGTGCACGCGCGCACTGCGAGGCACCTGCAGCAAGAGAACATGACCTTGGCTGCTCTTGGCCGGTCCGTTGTGCACCGCGCAGGTCAGCCGCTGCAGCCTGATCCCGTCCACGGCAGGCACAAACTCGGTGAGCAGCTTGCGCTGCAGTTCGTCCACCGCCTCTGGGTTCTCTTCGACGCCGAAGACCCGGTCTGCCCCCTGGATCTCCTTCAGATCCGCCAGCCCCAGCACTAGCAGCCCACCATCGGTATTGGCAAAGGCGCAGATGGTCTCCAGCGCCTTGCCCACCATCTTGCCGCTGACGCGCTTGAACTCGAGGCGGCGCGTCTCACCCAAGGGCAGAAGCTGCCGCAGCAGCGCTTCGCCGGTAACGGCTGGCAGATCGGCGATGTCCATGGCAGTCCGTGCCTCCTACGCGGTGGCTGCGTCCACCAGCGCCTCGGCCAAGCGCGACTGCGTGGCTTGGCTGGTGGCGAGGCGCTGGCGAAGGCCGGCGCAGAGGCGGCGGAGCTCAGTGACGCGGGAGACGATGCGGGCTTGTTCGCCAAGTGGGGGCACGGGGATAGGCAGCGAGAAGATCTTGGCTGACTCAAGCTTGCAGGTTCCGTGTGTTGACCGCTCAACCATCGCCAAGATCTCCGACTTCATGCCCATGCAAACCACCGAGAGATAAGGCAGAACCGAGGAATCCAGCGGGGTGAGGGCCTTCATGTCTTGGTTGATGGTGACCGGTACCCGCGTCACTGCAACTGGGAACGAATGGGCAAGAATCATCCCGCGCACCACCATGAGGAGGCTGCCTGGCTTGATCAGGGACAAGCTGCCTTTCAAAGCACTGCGCGAGACATGATCCTGAGCATCTTCGATGATGGGCACCTTCATGTCTTTGGGGGAGACCCAAGGAATGTCGCCTGACCAGTTGCTCGCAACGCCTTTCGGCGGTGTCGCTCCGCCGGTGATCAAGCCTAGTTCGCTCAGACTCGACCAAGCCCAACTAATAGGCAAAGGGAACGGGACCTGATCAAGGTCAGCCGGACATGTTGCTGCAGATCGAGTACCTGCAGGGTTGGCACGTGTCCTCATCAGCCGTTCCAGCCACACGCCTGCTGGTTCTTCCTGCGCGCGCTGAACAACAAGCCGCCCGCGCACCGCCAACTGCAGCACCGTCTGCTCCAACACATCCACCGCCTCCGGCCGATCCAACAGCAAGTCGAAGTGCTCGGCCACGCGTTGCCAGTTGGCGGCCAGTTCCCCGGGCGTGGTGCTGTCGGTCAGCGTGCCCAGCAGGGTTTCGAGCAGGCGGGCATGCTGCTGCGCTTCGAGCCGGCCCTTGGCTTCGAGGGCATCGCACAGCTGCATCAGCTCGTCGACGCGGGCGACGATGCGGGCCTGTTCGGCGAGCGGCGGCAACGGAAAAGGGCAGTCTTCAAAGTAGGCGCGGGGAAGCCTTTTTTGACCCGCAGTGCCGGTCATGACAGCCTCGCCACCCTTGAGAAATCCTGGGCTCTTCAGAAACAGCAGGACGTACCTCGGCATCACGCCGCACAGCGGTCGGACGACGTATAGCTCGGTTGTGCCGGCGCCAACTCCGTTACAAAGATTCTTGAAGACCGCCGACTTTCCGTTTTCGAAGCACGGCGTGATCTTCGCGACGCCTACGTCGCCCTCAGCGAAATGAGTGAATCCCGACTTGATGTCCCGCCACGGTCGTGACTCAGTCTCATGGGCATCGGTAAAGGCAACTGGGATCGCGCTCATTGGGACGAAGGAAGCAGTCGCTGCGCCCTCCGCCTCGTTTCGGGGACTGATCAGCCCGATGGACGAGAGCGAAGACCAAACCCAGCCTGGAGGAAGGGAATCCAATACTTCCAAGTCGGATTCGTTGACTCCCACCGCGGTGCCCGCAGCTCGCCGTCCACCACGCCGAACATGAAGGGCCTTTGCGTCCTGGATACGCTGCAGCAGAACGTGGGCTGGCTCGTCGGTTGGGTGCTGAGCCGTCAGCTTCCCCCGTACCGCCAACGATAGGATCAACTCACGCAGCCGGGCCACTCCGCCCGGCGCACCCGCCAGCAGGTCGAACTGCGACACCAGCGCAGGCACGCTCATGCTGAAAATCTCGGCCAGCGCGTCATCGCCCACGCTCCAGCGACTCCGCCAGGATCGCCTTCAACTGATTCCGCAAGGCCTGCGCCTCGGCATACAGCCGGGCATAGTCACCCAACAACTCGTCGGGATCATGGCTCACCGCCTCGGCCGCGTGGGGGTTCTTCCGGTCGAGGTTGAAGCCCGCTGCGCGGACGGCGTCGATGCTCACCCGCCAGGCGCGCTCGTTCTCCACCCGTGCCGCAAAGCCATCAGCCTCGCTGCCCCACCAGGCTTTCTCGGCATCGAACTCCTCAATGCGGATGGGCTTGGTCTTGTTGTAGCTCTTCGCGCCGGGCGGGTAGGGGTGCTCGTAGTACCAGATGGCCTGCGTGGGCCGGCCCTTGGTGAAGAACAGCAGGTTGGTCTTGATGCCGGTGTAGGGCGCGAACACGCCGTTGGGCAGGCGCACGATGGTGTGCAGGTCGCACTCGGTGAGCAGCTGCTCCTTGATGCGCGCCTTCACGCCCTCGCCAAACAGCGTTCCGTCGGGCAGCACCAGCGCGGCGCGGCCGTTGGCCTTCAGGATGTGCTTGATCAGCACCAGGAAGAGATCGGCCGTCTCCTTGGTACGCACATCGGCTGGAAAGCCCGCCTCGATGCCCGGCTCTTCGATGCCGCCGAAGGGCGGGTTGGTGAGCACCACGTCCACGCGCTCGGCGGGCGTGTCGTCACGCAGCGGCCGAGCCAGCGTGTTGTCGTGGCGGACATTGCTCGGTACCTCGATGCCGTGGAGCATCAGGTTGGTCACGCACAGCAGGTGCGGCAGCTGCTTCTTCTCCACGCCCAGGATGCTGGTCTGCAGCAGCGCCTCCTGCTCGGTGTTGCGCACCTGCTTGCGCAGGTGCTCAATGGCGCACACCAGAAAGCCGCCCGTGCCAGTGGCGGGGTCGAGCACCCGCTCGCCCAGCTGCGGGTTGACCATGTCCACCATGAACTGCGTCACCGCGCGCGGCGTGTAGAACTCGCCCGCGTTACCGGCGCTTTGCAGGTCGCGCAGGATCTTCTCGTACAAGTCGTTGAACTGGTGGCGGTCGGCCTGGCGGTTGAAGTCGATGCCCGCGAGCTTGTTGATCACCTGCCGCAGCAGTTGCCCGCTCTTCATGAAGTTGTTGGCGTCCTCGAAAACGCCGCGCACCACCCAGCCGCGCGGGTTGCGCACCGGGTCCGCCGCCAAATTCTTCAGCTTCGGGAAGAGCTGGTTGTTCACGAAGTCCAGCAGCGCGTCGCCGGTGATGCCCTCGGGGTCGGCGGCCCAATTCCGCCAGCGCAGGTTCTCCAGGATGGGGCTGCGGTAGTCGTCGCGGGTCAGTTCGAGCTCTTCCTCCAGCGCGTCGAACACCTTCAGGAACAGCAGCCACACCATCTGCTCGATGCGCTGCGCGTCGCCGTTGATGCCGGCGTCCTGGCGCATGACGTCCTGGATGGACTTGATGACGGGGGACAGGTTGGACATGCGATCTCAGCTATTGAGTGAGCGGGGCGGGCGGCGCATCAGTTCAGGCCAGGCGCGTAGAGCTCGTGTTCGAGCGCCTGCAAGGCTTGCAGGTACTGCGGCCGGCCGCCGAAGCTGCGCACCAGCTCCACCGGCGAACCCAGCTCGGACAGCGGCTGCACCCGCAGCACCTCGTTGCTCTCGATGGTGGCAATGCCTTCGTCAGCGTACTTGTCGAGCAGTGCGTCCAGCACCTTGCGGGCCACCGGTCCGTACTGGCCGAAGGCGTTACGCTTCTTCACCCGTTGCGCGCGCTCGCGGCGGCTGAGCGGCGGCAGGTCGTAGGCTACGTGCAGCAGCAGGTCGAAGGGGTCCAGGTCTTTCATGCCGGCCTGCGCCACCTCTTCGGCCAGCGCCTCCAGGAACACGCCCTGGTGCTCCAGCTCCTCGATCAGCACCGCCTTGCGCTCGGCGCTGTTCCAGGCCTGCAGGAAGTGATCGAGCGAGGAATAAGCCTTGCTCAGGTTGATGCGCGTGTAGTCGCGCAGGCTCTCGGTAACGAGCTTGCCCTCGGCATTCAGGTACTGCACCCGCTCGCGAGCTACGGTCACGCTCACCGAGCCGCCCAGCAAGTACTTGCGCGGTTGGTCGTTGCCAGGCCCGCCCCTGAAGGGGCCTAGCGGCGGGGGTGCGGGTGGCGTGCCGGGCGGCGTGTCACCCGGCCCGGCTCCACCGCCGTCGCCTTCCACTTCGCCGCCTGGGTCCGGCGGGTCGATGGGGTCATCGCCCTTCGGCTCGTAGATCTGCACCGGGTCGCCGTCGAAGTCCTTGTCGGCAAAGAGTTCGGTGGCGCGCTTGAAGTCCAGGATGGTGAACCAGCTCTTGCCCAGGTCTTCGCGCAGCCTGGTGCCGCGGCCGATGATCTGCTTGAAGAGCGTCATCGACTTGATGTTCTGGTCAAGCACGATCAGCTTGCAGGTCTGCGCATCCACCCCGGTGCTCATCAACTTGGAGGTGGTGGCGATCACCGGCAGCGGCTTCTCGGGATCGATGAAGTTGTCGAGCTGTGCCTTGCCCTCGGCGTTGTCGCCGGTGATCTGCACCACATAGTTCGGCTGGGTCTGGCAGATGTCGGCGTTGGCGTTGCTCAGCGCCTGCCGCATGCGGGCCGCGTGGTCGATGTCTTCGCAGAAGACGATCGTCTTGTCGTAGCGGTGGGTGGCCTTAAGGTACTGCGTGATCTTGGCGGCCACTACCTCGTCGCGCCGCTCCAGCACCAGACGGCGGTTCATGTCGCGCCCGGTGTAGACACGGTCTTCGATCACATGGCCGAGCTTGTCGGTCATGCCATCGGTGGGCCGCCAGCCGAAGGTGTCCTTGTCCAGATCGACGCGGATCACCTTGTACGGTGCCAGGTAGCCGTCCTCGATGCCTTGCCGCAGGCTGTAGGTGTAGACCGGCTCGCCGAAGTAATGGATGTTGGAGACATCCTCGGTCTCCTTCGGCGTAGCGGTCAGGCCGATCTGGGTGGCGTTGCTGAAGTAGCTCAGGATCTCGCGCCAGGCCGAGTCTTCAGCCGCACTGCCTCGGTGGCACTCGTCCACTACGATGAGATCGAAGAAATCCGGCGAGAACTGCTTGTAGATGTTGCGCGACTCCTCAGCGCCCGACACCGCCTGATACAGCGAGAGGTAGATCTCGTAGCTCTTGTTGACCTGCTTGGTGGTGGGGCTCACGGCGAGGTCGAGCTCTTCCACCGTGAGCTTGCCCTGCGCGTCCACCCGCTCCACCCCCTTGGCATTCGGACTGAGCTTGGCCATGGCGCCCTTGAACGGGCGGAAGTCGTTGACCATGGTCTGGTCGATCAGGATGTTCCGATCGGCCAGGAACAGGATGCGCTTGCGCGCGCCGCTCTTCCACAGGCGCCAGATGATCTGAAAGGCCGTGTAGGTCTTGCCAGTGCCAGTGGCCATCACCAGCAGCACCCGCTTGCGGCCGCAGGCGATCGCCTCCACCGTGCGGTTGATGGCCTGCAGCTGGTAGTACCGGGGCGTCTTGCTCGGGGCGTAGTCGAACTCCGTCACCTGCCGGACTTCAGGTGTCCAGCCCTTCCAGGCGCAGTAGCGCGCCCACAGTTCGGCGGGGGAAGGAAACTCTTCGAGCGTGAGCGTGCGTTCGAGCACACCGTCGGCCAGCGTGGCATCCCGGAACACGAAGCCATCGCCGTTGCTTGAGAAGCAGAAGGGCACATCCAGCAGCTCGCCATAGCGAATGGCCTGGGGCATGCCGGCGCCCACTGCCTGCTTGTTGTCTTTGGCCTCGACCACGGCCAACGGGATGTTCGTCTTGTAGAAGAGCGCATAGTCGGCCCGCAGCACCGTGGCCGCGTCACGTCGGGCTGTTCGCCCCCGCACCACCACGCGCCCCGCTCGCAGCGGGTACTCGCGATAGATCTGTTCAAAGCCATGCCACCCCGCGCGCTCCATGGCGGGGCGAATGAACTTGTCGCAGATGTCGCTTTCGGAGAGCGCGCTCTTGTTCATGGGGTTCGGGGAGATGTTTCGCCACCGCTCGGGAAATGCAGCGGCGCCAGCTTGCATCGAGGCAAGCCGGCATTTTGGGCTAACCGGTCTCTTCTGTCGCTGGTTTGCGTCCCCGGCGCGCGGCTAGCCAGTACATCGAATTCGGTGTCGTCGTTTCAGGTAAGTGTTTCTGTCCGTCCCGATCGCCTGAGCGAATCGGGAACCACTGCGGACGCGGGACACCACTCCCGCTCTTGTGCCGACCTCCTCCTTCCTGGCCTGCCCGGCACGGCCTTGGCCTCGGTGACGCTCGCTGTGGCGAGTCGGCCCACCGATCGAGCCCCTGC
>CAIQON010000011.1 GCA_903873475.1 uncultured bacterium | reverse complement strand
TGAGCGCCTGCTGCTCGACGGTTCTTTGCAGGCCAAGGTGGTGCAGCCCTGGCTCGACCAGCCTGCCGCCACTGACCTTCAGTTCACCCGCTGCCGCCGCTACGTGCGCGGCGGCTGAAAGCCCACGGAGACCACCATGAATGACATGAAGGCACCGGCTGCCGTCAGCCAGGCACCACTGACACCGGCCCAGGTCCGCGCGATGTACCCCGGCGCGCTGTCCCAGACCTACCTCGACGTCGCCGGCCGCTGCCTGATCGGCACCCCGGTGCGCGAGGCGATCGAGCGCCACCTCGACATGCGGATGCTCGGCGGCGACAAGGCGGCGATGTTCGCGCTGGTCGAGCGTACCCGCGCCAGCTTCGCGCGGCTCGTGAACGCCGATCCGGACGAAATCGCCTACACCAAGAACATTTCCGAGGGACTCAACATCGTCGCCACCGCGATCGACTGGAAGCCGGGCGAGAACGTGGTGCTCTGCGCCGACCTGGAGCACGCGAACAACGTGTACGTCTGGCTCAACCTGGCGCGACGGTTCGGCGTCGAGGTGCGCGCGATCCCGATGCGCGGCGGCATGTACCCGGTGGAGGAGATGGCCGCGGCGGTGGACGCGAAGACCCGGCTGGTCACGCTGTGCGCGGTGAGTTTCGCGCCCGGCTTCCGTACCGACCTCGCGCCCCTGTCGGACGCCTGCCGCCGCCATGACGCGCTGTTCATGGTCGACGGCGCGCAGTCGGCCGGCATGATCGACAGCGATGTCGAGCGCTTCGGCATCGATGCGCTCGCGGTGTCGACGCAGAAGGGCCTGCTCGCGCTCTACGGCATGGGCTTCCTGTACGTGCGCCGGCGCTGGGCCGAGCGCCTCGCGCCGATGTTCCTCGCGCGCTTCGGCGTCGACCTGGGCGAGAAGGGCGAGGCGGCGCTGGGCGACTTCGACTTCAAGCTGATGCCGGGCGCGCGGCGCTTCGACCTGGGCAACTACAACTTCATCGGCGCTGCCGCGGCCGATGCGTCGATGGACCTGATCCACCGCGTCGGCATCGCGAACATCGAGGCGCACAATACCGCGCTGGCCGTGCAGCTGGCGGAAGGCCTGCAGGCGCTCGGCCTGCCGCTGATCGGCGCGCCGCGCGGCGCGCAGCGCAGCCAGATCGTGATGATCGGTGCGATGGGCGATGGCCACGACGTGGCCGACGACGGCCGCATGCAGTCGCTCTACGAGCACCTGAGCGCCCATGGCGTGAAGCTGTCGGTGCGGCGCGGCGCGCTGCGCTTCTCCATCCATGTCTACAACGACGCCTCCGACATCGAGCGAGTGCTGTCGCTGTGCAAGGCGTGGGTCGGCACGGTGGCCAAGGGCGCACGATGAGCTTCGACGTGATCGTGGTGGGCGAGGGCATCGCCGGGCTGGCCACGGCGCGCGACTGTGCGCGCTCGGGGCTGCGCACCGGTACCGTCGAGCAGATGATGTTCGGCGGACTGGTGACGAGCATCAACGAGCTGATCGACTGGCCGTCCGGGACGGGCGAGCCCTGCTCGGGCAGCGACCTGGCCGCCCACTGGATCACCGAGGCGGCCGACGCCGGCGTCGGGAGCCTGGGCGGGTGTGCTACGGCCCTGGAGGCCTCGGCCGGTGGCCTGCTGCTGCACACCGATGCTGGCACGCATGAGGCACGCTGCGTGGTCATCGCCACCGGCGCGTCGCGGCGGCCGCTCGGTATCCCGGGCGAGGCTGCCTATGTCGACCGCGGCCTGTCGCACTGCGCCGACTGCGATGGGCCCCTGGTCAAGGGCGCCGACGTGGTGGTGGTCGGCGGTGGCGACAGCGCGCTGCAGGAGGCCGCAGTGCTGGCGCATTACGCACGCACGGTGCATGTCGTCCACCGGGGCACCGCGTTTCGCGCGCGGCCGTCGGTGCACGCTGCATTCGAGCAGGCGTTCGCGGGGCGCGGCGAGGCGCTGCGCATCCACTGGCAGTCGACGCTGGCCTCGATCGAAGGCACCGATGGCATCGACGCGGTGACCGTCGCCGGGCCCTCGGGAACGTCGCGTCTGCCCGTGCGCGCGGTATACCCGTGCGTCGGCCTGGTGCCCAACAGCGGATGGACCGGGCTTGCCACCGCGGCGGACGGCGCGATCGAGACCGATGCGCGGCTCGCCGCGTCGCTGCCGGGCACCTACGCGGTCGGGGCCGTGCGCGCCGGATACGGCGGGCGGCTGGTCGATGCGGTGGCCGATGCGGCGCTGGCTGCGCGGTCGGTGAAGGAGTCGCTGCAATGCTGAAGCTGTGGGGCAGGCTGACATCCAACCGCACGCAGAAGGTGCTCTGGACGCTCGCCGAGATCGGGATCGACTTCGACTTCATCCTGGCCAGCGGCGTGATGGGCCCGGGCGGCCATGTCGCCAAGGGCAATACGCCGTTCGGCGTGGTCGATACCCCTCAGTATCGCGCGCTCAATCCCAACGGACGCATCCCGACGATCGACGACGACGGCTACGTGCTGTGGGAGTCGAATGCGATCTGCCGCTACCTGGTGATGCAGTACGCACCCGAGGCGATGTATGGCAACGACGTGCGCACCTTCGCGTCGGCGACCCGCTGGCAGGATTTCGAGAACAACGAACTGCTGCCGCCCCAGCACGAACTCGTGATGGAACTGGTGCGGCTGCCTGTGGAGCAGCGCTGCGCAGACAATCTCGCCAAGGCGCGCGCCGCGTTCAACAAGCGCCTCGAGATCATCGAGGCCCAGCTCGGGCAGAGCCGCTTCATGGTCGGCGACCGCTTCACCTTCGGCGACATCCCGATCGGCATCCGTGTCCATCGCTGGGTGCTGCTGGAAGCCGAGCGCCCGCGCTTCCCGAACATCGAGCGCTGGTATGCCGGGCTGGTGGAGCGGCCGGCGTTCCAGCGTTTCACCGCCGACCCGGCCAACCATGTCGAGGGCTGACCGGGCGTGAGCGGGTCAGGCGCGCGGCTGTTCCCCGGCTGCGCGCGGCAATGGGTACACTTCGCGCGCCACGCAGCCGCCGGCTGAAGCCGGCGCACCAGCCCTGGAGGAGATCATGGACCGATTCGTTACTGTCTCGCGGCACGCGCCGCGCTTGCCCGCCATACCCGCGCGGGCTCTCATGCTGGCGGCACTGACCGTCGCGGCCGGGCTGCCAGCGATTGCGGCCGCGCAGGCACCGGCCTGGCCGGCCAAGCCGGTGCGCGTGGTCTTCCCGTATCCGCCCGGCGGTGGCACCGATGCGGTGGGCCGCATCGCGACCAATGCGCTGACCGAGCAACTCGGCCAGACGTTCGTCGTCGATACCCGTCCGGGTGCCAGCGGGCAGATCGGTACCGAGGTGGCCAGCAAGTCGCCTGCCGATGGCTACACGCTGGTGCTCGGCAACGTCGCGCCGATGGCGATCCTGCCGGCGTCCAACCCGAAGCTGCCCTACGACCCGCTGCGCGACCTGGCGCCGATCAGCCTGATCGCGACCTCCGACTACATCCTGACCGTGCATCCGTCGCTGCCGGTGAGGAACCTGAACGACCTGCTCGCGCTCGCGAAGAAGCGCCCGGGCGAACTCAGCTTCGCCTCCAGCGGTGCGCTGGGTGGTCCGCACCTCGCCGGTGAGCTGCTGAACCTGCTCGGGGGCGTGAACATGCTTCACGTGCCGTACAAGGGCAACGGTCCGGCCGTGGTCGCCGTGCTCTCGGGCGAGGCGACGATGCTCTACGGCACCGGGCCGGCCGTGGTGCCGTTCGCCCAGCAGGGAAAGATGCGCATCATCGCAACCACCGGCCTCAAGCGCACGATCAAGGACGTGCCGGCGATCGCCGAGCAGATCAACGATTTCCAGGTCACCCAGTGGTACGGCCTGCTTGCGCCAGCCGGGACACCGCGCGAGATCATCGACCGGCTGGCGAAAGAGACCGCGCGCGCGGTGGCCGACCCGAAGAACGCCGCTGCGCTGGTCAAGCTCGGGGCCGATCCGATGTCGAACAGTCCGGCAGACTTCCGCCGCTTCATCGAAGGCGAGATCGCCCGCTACACCAAGGTGGTAAGGGCGGCGAAACTCACCGCCCAATGAGCGCAGCGACGGATCTCGATCCGTTCGAGTTCTTCTTCGACAAGCCGTGGAGCGACGGCCTGCCGGTGGTGACGCCGACGCAGGCACGCCTCGACTGGATGCTCGCCGGCACGCGGCGCGATGCAGCCGAGGTGGTCGGGCCAGTGCCGCCGGCGATGAATGTCGCGACCGTGCGCGATGTCGCGCTGCATGCGGTGATGGCCGGCTGCCGTCCCGAGTACCTGCCGGTGGTGCTGGGCGGTCTGTCGCTGATCCTGCAGGAGCCGTTCAACATGAACGGCGTGCAGGGCACGATGCACGGCGTCGCACCGCTGATGATCGTCAACGGCCCGTATGCGGCGAAGATCGGCCTGCACGGCGGCAACGGCTGCCTCGGGCCGGGTTTCCGCGCCAACGCCACCATCGGCCGGGCAATCCGGCTGATCCTGCTCAACCTGGGCGGCGGTATCCCCGGGCTGGCTTCGGCCACCGTGCTGTCGACGCCGCAGCGCTACACCGCCTGCTGGACCGAGAACAGCGAGCGCAGCCCTTGGGAGACGCTGGCGGTCTCGCGCGGCTATCGGCCGGACGAAGACGTGATCACCTGCGCGATGGTCGAGAGTCCGCGCCTGTGCTACGACGACGTGAGCCAGGAGCCGGTACGGCTGCTCACCGGCATCGCCGACACCATGGCCGCGATGAGCAGCTGGAACATGCATGTGCGCTCGGACATGGTCGTGGTGATCGGCCCCGAGCAGGCGACGCTCTGCGAGCGTTCGGGCTGGCCGCGGGCGCGCGTGCACGAGTGGCTGGTGGCCAATGCCGGCATGCAGGTGGCGCAGATGCGCCGGGGGGGCAACTGGCGTGACGAACGGGCTCGGAAGATCGGCGTGGACCCGTCCGACGATGCCGCCTTCGTGCCGGTGATCAAGGACCCGCGCGACCTGCACCTGATGGTCGCCGGCGGATGGGGCCCGGTCAGCGCGGTCGCGCATGGATGGGGCGGAGGCAGCCGTGCCGTGCACGGCACCTACCGGACAGACTGAGCGGGTGCGAACAGACATGACAAGCGGTGCAGTGATCGACGAGTTCGAATTCTTCCTCGACAAGGCATGGTCCGATGGCCTGCCGGTGGTTACCCCGACCGAGGCAAGGCTGGCCCCCATGCTGGCCGCGGCCGGACGAGAACCGGACGAGCTGATCGGGCGCGTGCCGCCGGCCATGGAGCCGGTGACGGTACGCATCGCGGCCATCCATGCGCTGATGGCTGGCTGCCGGCCTGAATACATGCCGGTCGTGCTCGGTGCACTGCCGCTGATCCTGCGCGACGCGTTCAACCTGAACGGCGTGCAGGGCACGATGCACGGCGTGGCACCCCTGATGATCGTCAACGGCCCGCATGCGGCGGCCATCGGCCTGAACGGCAGCAACGGCTGCTTCGGACCGGGTTTCCGCGCCAACGCGACCATCGGCCGGGCGATCCGCCTGATGCTGCTCAACCTCGGCGGCGGCATGGCGGGTATCGCCTCTGCAACCATCTTCGCCACGCCGATGCGCTACACCGCCTGCATCACCGAGAACACCGCACGCAGCCCGTGGGACACCCTGGCCGTGTCCAAGGGCTATGGCGCCGCGCAGGACGTCATCACCTGCGCGATGGTCGAGAGCCCGCGGCTGCACTTCGACGACGTGAGCCAGGAGCCCGAGCGCCTGCTGACCGGTATCGCCGACGGCATGACCGCGCTGGGCTCATGGAACATGCATGCGCGCTCCGACATGGTGGTGGCGATGGGGCCGCAGCATGCGACGATCTGCGCGCAGGCCGGAATGAGCCGCGAAGACGTGCACCGGTGGCTGGTCGAGCGCGCCGGGCGCACCGTCGGTGACTTGAAGCGCGGCGGCAACTGGCGGCGCGAGCGTGCGCTGCAGTTCCCGATCAAGGTCGACCCCGACGACGATGCCTGCTTCATCCCGACGCTGAAGGATCCGGTGGACCTGCAACTGATCGTCGCCGGCGGCTGGGGACCATGCACCGCGATCTGCCATGGCTGGAGCGGCGGCAGCCGGGCGGTGCACGGCGCATACGACGTCCACGGGCATTGAAACGAACACACCTGGGAGCACACACGACATGAACGAACTGCCCTTCATCGATCCGACCGCCGGTGGAAACCGGCCCCCGGTCGCCCTCGCACCGCGGCCGATGGACCTCGCCGGCAAGGTGGTCGCGATGATCGACAACACCAAGGAGCAGGGCAGCCTGATCCTCGAGACGGTCGCGCAGGTGCTGCGCGAGCGCCACGGCGTGGCGAAGGTGATCATCCGGCGCAAGGAGCATTACTCGAAGCCGGCCACCGACCAGCTGATCGACGAACTCGCGCAGGAGGCCCACCTGGCCGTCGCTGCCGTGGGTGGGTGAGGGTCCTGCACGTTGTGCAGTGTGCACGACACCGTCGAATTCGAGAAGCGCGGCATCCCCGCGACCGTGATCATCACCCAGGCGTTCCGCAATGCCTGCATCTTCCAGTTCCGGTCCAAGGGCATGGCCGGCCATCCGTACATCGAGCTGCCGCATCCGATCAGCAACATGACCGAAGACGAGATGCGGGCGGCGACGCTCGCGGAAGTGGATGCGCTGGTGAAGCAGCTGGTCGCCTGACCTGCGGCCAGCAGGCCGGCGGGTTGCCTGCCGCCGGCCGCTAGCGCGGTCGCGCGAAGCGCAGGGCGAACTTGTCGCTCGAGGGTTTCGCTTCTCTGTAGTGGGACGCGCGCGCGTCGGCAGGGTTGCGCCACGCCGCGCCGTCGGCCTCGAACAGGAAGCCCGCCGCCTCGATCTCGCGGCGCAGCGCCGCCTCGTCGATGCGGTGCAGGGTCTGCGTTTCGGTGAGGCCGGTACCGGGCCGCCCCGAGTGGTCCATGATCACCAGCCGGCCGCCGGGCTTGAGAGCATCGAACATCGCCCGGTTCATCTTCATCCGGTCGGTCGGCGTGTTCACGATGTCGTGGTAGGACAGGACCAGCGTGACCAGGTCGACGCGCGGCGCGCCGGCCGGGAACGGATCGTCGAACGGGCGCGCCAGCACTTCGATGGCGGACGGGGTGGCCTTCGCGCGCGCGAGAAGGGCAGGCCCCGGCTTCGGTGCCTGCGCCCAGACCTTGCCGGTCGCGCCCACCGCGACCGAGAACACCTGCGTGGTGTAACCACCGCCGGCGGAGATATCGAGGACGCTCATGCCCGGGCGCACCAGGGACAGGCGCAGCAGGTCGGCTGGCATCCGTCGCGCATCGGCCTTGCGGTCGTCGACCGGCCGCAGCGGGCTGGCCAGGACCGCGTCTAAGTCGATGGCCGGCGTGGCCGCGCAGCCAGGCAACGTCGACATCAGCGCGGCGGAGGTGCCGAGCAGGGCGAGGCTGGCGGTGAAGCCCCGACGGGTGCGATTCATCAGCTGGGCCATGCGGGGCTCTTTCGGGGTCTGGATCGTCCGGCATCCTAGCAATTCCCGCGAACCTGCGCCGGTGTCTGCAGCGCCACGTCGATGCCATCCCTTGATATTCATCAAGGAAACGATGGCAAGCAGGCCTACACTGGCGGTATCGGGCCCTCGCGCCCGGCCCGCACAGGAGCCCCGACATGTACCGCAAGATACTGGTAGCGATCGACGACAGCGACACATCCGCACGCGGCCTCGACGAGGCCATCAAGCTGGCCAGGGGCGAGTCGGCCCAGTTGTGCATCCTGCACGCGATCGAACCGACCGCGCTCGCGATGTACCCGGAAGCCGCGGCGTATGCGGATGACCTGTTCGAACTGCTGCGCGAGTCGGGCAAGCAGGTTCTGCAGAAGGCGGCCGCCAAGGCCGCCCGGCGCGGGGTGAAGGCGCGCACGGCGCTGATCGACAACCGCGGCTTCCCGATCGCGGAGCTGATCGTCGAATATGCCGGCGTCTGGAAGGCCGATGTGATCGTGCTGGGCACCCACGGCCGGCGCGGGTTCAGCCATCTGCTGATGGGCAGCGACGCCGAGAGCGTCGTGCGCCTGTCGCCGATCCCGGTGCTGCTCGTGCGCAGCCCTGAGGGCGGCGTGCCGAAGGCAGCGCCAGCGAAGCGGGCGGGCGGCGCGAAGCGCAGTACCGGCCGCAAGCGCGCGTAGCGGAACCGGCCACGGCCTGCGCCGCACCGCGCCAGGGTTGCGCAGGCTGGCTTCACAGGCATCTGCCATCTACGGTATGCTTTTCCGGCCACAATGTGGTGGCGGGACGCGCGGTATCGCCGGGGACATTCCCCGGCTGCACGCGCGCCCAGACCAGGGGGAGTGAATCGATGAGCAGAAAATGGATGGCTGCGCTCGCGCGCGGCATGCTGCCGGCCGCGCTGGCCGGCGCGTTCGGGATCCTCGCCGGAGCCGCTGGCGCACAGACGCCGACCAAACCGCCGACGGCCAAGGAGGTCGAGGCGCGCCGCGCCATGGGTGGGTATTTCCCCGAGCGGATGACGAACCCGAACCTCACGGCCAATCCGCCCCACCTCATCGCGACACCGCTCGACCAGATCCCGCTCGACCGCATCCGCGTGCCCGAGGGCTTCAAGGTTGAAGTCTGGGCACACGGCATTCCCGGCGGACGCATGATGGCGCGCGCCCCGGGGGGCACGGTGTTCGTCGGCACCCGCACGATCGGCCGCGTCTACGCGGTCTACGAGCAGAACGGCCAACGCGTCAACAAGGTGGTTGCCGAGAAGCTCGTGCAGCCCAACGGCGTGCTGGTGCAGAACGGCTCGCTGTACATCGCCGCGATCAACCGCGTGTTCCGCTACGACAACATCGAGGCCAACCTCGAGAACATCCCCACGCCGGTGGACATGACCGAGGCATTCAAGCTGCCGCCCGAGGTACACCACAACTGGAAGTTCCTCTCCTTCGGCCCCGACGGGAAGATCTACTTCCAGGTCGGCGCGCCCTGCAACGCCTGCGAGATCAACCCCGGCGTGCATGGTCAGATCCGTCGCTACAACCTCGACGGCTCGGGCATGGAGATCGTCGCGCGCGGGGTACGCAACACCGTGGGCTTCGACTTCCATCCGAAGACCGGCGAACTCTGGTTCACCGACAACGGACGTGACTGGGCTGGCGAGAACGGCTTCGAGGACGAACTCAACCGGCTGCCTGCCAACATGATCGGCGCGAACTTCGGCTTCCCGTACTGCCACGCCAACGGACAGCCCGACCCGGATGTGCGCGTGCCGAATCCCTGTGCCAACACCATCCTTCCGGTGGCGACACTGGGCGCGCACACGGCCGCACTGGGCATGCGCTTCTATACGGGCAAGATGTTCCCGGCCGACTACCAGAACTCGATCATGATCGCGCGTCGCGGTTCGTGGAACCGCACCGAACGTGCGGGCTATGACGTGGTGCGCGTGACGACGACGCCGGATGGCCGCAATGCGCGGGTGACCCCGTTCATGACCGGCTTCCTGGATACCGCGAACAATTCGTACCACGGCCGGCCGGTCGATGTGCTGCAGTTGCCCGACGGATCGATGCTGGTCGCCGACGAGCAGAATGGCGCGATCTACCGCGTGAGCTACTCGAGGTGACAGGCAGTATCGATCACGCGCCGCAGCCGTTGCGGCGCGTGATCGCATCGGTTGCGCTGGCC
>CAIQON010000010.1 GCA_903873475.1 uncultured bacterium | reverse complement strand
GTCAGACTCCCCTTCCAGAGACGCTCACAGCGCCCCTGACCCAAACGCCCCCTTCCTACGCGATCGGGGCGTTTTCGTTTGTGCCGGCAGCAGGCAGCACCGCGTCGATGCGCAGGCTTTTCCGACTCGGGACGATTGTTCCGGTGGTCCAGTTCCGGAGTCATCCGGCCCGGTGTTCAACATCACCCCTGTTGCGTTTCGCACGTCAACGGTCGGTGGAGCGCGAGACGCCGTAGACTCCGTGTGTGTCCGTTCTGTCCTGCCACGCCACGATGGCGCAGGATGCGCTCCTGCAAGGCAGGCTTTGCGGAAGTACGTAATTCATCACTGTCCGAGGTGTCTCCGTGAGCATCCATCCCGTGGTCCTGTCCGGCGGTTCCGGTACACGTCTGTGGCCGCTGTCGCGTGAGGCGCTTCCGAAGCAGTTCCTGAAGTTCCATGGCGATCACAGCCTGCTGCAGGCCACTATCCTTCGCACGATCGGGCTGCCTGACGCCAGTGCGCCTACGATCCTCGCGAACAACGAGCATCGCTTCCTGATCGCACAGCAACTGCAGGACATCGGGGTGGTCGCGCGCGACATCATCCTCGAGCCGGTTGGCCGCAATACCGCCCCGGCCCTGGCGATTGCTGCGCTCAGCATCGTTGCCGAAGATCCGGACGGCCTGATGCTGGCCCTGCCATCCGATCACCTGATCGCCGATGGGATTGCGTTCCGGGATGAAGTCCTCGCCGCCGTGCCCGCTGCACAGGCAGGGCATCTCGTCACCTTCGGTATCCGGCCGCGTTGGGCAGAGACGGGCTACGGATACATCGCCTGCGGCAGTACGATTCCAGGCGACGCGGCGTGCAGCGCGGTTGCACGGTTCGTCGAAAAGCCGGATATCGCTCGCGCTGAGCGTTTCCTCGCGGAGGGCGGCTATTTCTGGAACAGCGGCATGTTCCTCTTCCCCGCCAGCGTGTTCCTGTCCGAGATCGAGCGCCTGCAGCCCGCGATGTTTGCGGCCTGCCGGCAGGCGCTTTCGGAAAGCCAGCGCGACCTCGATTTCACCCGGCTGTCGCAACCGGCGCTCGAACGTTGCCCGTCGATTTCGGTCGACTATGCCGTGCTTGAACACACCGCGCTCGCCGCCGTGCGGCCGGTGGACTACGAATGGTCGGACCTCGGCTCCTGGAAGGCCCTTTGGGATGTCGGCGTGAAGGATGCCGATGGCAATGTCACGCAGGGCGCCACCGCGCTGGAGAATGTCCGCAACAGCTACCTCTATTCCGAGAGTCGCCTGGTCACGGCGATCGGCCTGGATGGCATTGTCGTGGTAGAGACGGCGGACGCCATCCTCGTGTCGAGCCGTGAAAGCGTGCAGGACGTGCGCAAGATCGTCGACAAGCTGAAGCGCGAGAAGCGCACCGAGGGCGTCATCCACCGCAGGGTACATCGGCCCTGGGGTACCTACGAGTCGGTGGACGAGGGCGATCGCTTCCAGGTAAAGCGGATCACCGTCAACCCGGGCGCCAAGCTGTCGCTGCAGATGCACCACCACCGTGCCGAGCACTGGATCGTCGTCCGGGGGACTGCCCGCGTCACCCGGGGCGAGGAGGTCGTCATGCTCGGCGAGAACGAGTCGACGTTCATCCCGCTGGGCGTCAAGCATCGCCTGGAAAACCCCGGCCGCATTCCACTGGAACTGATCGAGGTGCAGTCGGGGCCCTACCTGGGGGAAGATGACATCGTCCGCTTCGAAGACACCTACAATCGCGGCTGAGTGCAATGTCACGGATCCGGGCATTGAACCAAGGAGATTCCGAATGAAGCGCGAGATCACCAAGGCGGTATTCCCGGTCGCGGGCATGGGCAGCCGGTTCCTGCCGGCAACGAAGGCCAGTCCGAAAGAGATGCTACCGGTCGTCGACAAGCCGCTGATCCAGTACGCGGTCGAGGAGGCAGTGGCTGCCGGCATGACCGAAATGATCTTCGTCACCGGCCGCAACAAGCGGGCGATCGAAGACCACTTCGACAAGGCGGCCGAACTCGAGGCGGCGCTGGAGGAGCGCGGCAACCAGAAACTGCTGGCAACGGTACGCGGGATCCTTCCTGCCGGCGTGCATTGCGTGTTCATCCGCCAGCCGGAGACGCTCGGCCTCGGCCATGCCGTGCTGTGTGCACGGCCCCTGGTCGGTGACGAGCCTTTCGCGGTGATCCTCGCCGATGACCTGATCGATGCGAAGCCCTCGGTCATGAGCCAGATGGTCGAGCGCTACAGCTACTACCGCCGCTCGATCATCGGCGTGCAGAACGTGGCGCGCGAGGAGACCGACCAGTACGGCATCGTCCGCTGCGGCTCGGCCCTCAACGATGTGCACCAGATCGACGGCATCGTCGAGAAGCCGAAGCCTGCCGAGGCGCCGTCGACGCTGGGCGTGGTCGGCCGGTACATCCTGTCCCCGCGCATCTTCGACCACCTGGCCAATGCGCGGCCCGGCAAGGGGGGCGAGATCCAGTTGACCGATGCGATCGCGTCGCTTCTCGAGCAGGAGCAGGTGCTGGCCTACCAGTTCCAGGGCACTCGCTACGACTGTGGCTCCAAGATCGGCTACCTGAAGGCCACCATTGCCTTCGCGATGACCCATCCGGACGTCAGCGAAGAATTCATCGAGCACCTGCGCGGTGTTGCCGCGAGCCTGCCGGCGATCGGGCGCGACCGCGCTGCCGCCTGATCTGCAACCGTTGCCGTCCGTACAGCCGTCCGCTGCCGAGGCGGCCGACGCTCGTCCGGCTGCTGGCACCATTTCAGGCGCCAGCCGTGCGGTGCAGCTTCTCTCCTGGCTGCGCCAGCCCACGCCGAGGGCCATCGCCTGGGTGCGGCGACTCGCCTGCATGCTTGCACTGGTACCGCTGGCGCGCCTGGTTGCCGGCGTCTTCACCGACCGCCTCGGTGCCAACCCCATCGAAGTGATCACCCGGGCGACGGGCGAGTGGACCCTGATCCTGCTGCTGGTCGCGCTGACCGTCACGCCCCTGCGCCGGTTGACCGGGCTGAACTGGCTGCTGCGCCTCAGGCGCATGCTGGGGCTGACGGCCTTCTTCTACGGCTGCCTGCACCTGGTCACCTACCTGTGGCTCGACCAGTTCTTCGACCTGGCGGCCATCGCGAAGGACATCGTGAAGCGGCCGTTCATCACGGCCGGTTTCACGGCCTTCCTGCTGCTGCTGCCGCTGGCGATCACCTCGACCGATGCGATGGTGCGGCGGCTGGGTGGCCGCCGCTGGCTGGCCCTGCATCGCCTTGCCTACGTGGCCACCGCGATCGGCGTCGTGCACTACTGGTGGCTGGTGAAGGCGGACGTACGCGAGCCACTCTTCTACGCAGTGATACTGGCGGTTCTGCTCGCCATGCGCCTGGCATGGCGACGGACTGCTGCCGTCGCCGCCCGTCGCTCCGCTGCGCAGGCCGCGATCGAGCGGGCGGAGTACGGCCCACGCTGAGCGGCGGGAGCACGAAAAAAACCCCCGGAGACTCGCGTCTTCGGGGGTTCATCCTGCTTCCGGCCGGAAGGAACAGTGGTAACCGAAGCGAACTGTTCCCTCTTTCTGGCTGGACCGGCTGTCTTGGGCTCAGTCTGGAATCGACTCAGCTCGGTCCTGGAAAACTACTTCTTCTTCTTGGCGGCTTTCTTTGCAACTTTCTTCGCAACTTTCTTTGCAACTTTCTTCGCAGCTTTCTTCGCGGGCTTCTTGGCAGCCATCGTGTTTCTCCTTGATTGAGTTTGTCACGACCAATCGTGCAGGGCACTTATCGTTCGCGCTCGTGAAGCAGAAAGACATGAACGCAGCTGCACTCCCATCGCATTCGCTCAGTCGCCACTTTTGGTCTTAACTGCCTGTCGACCCGGGTCATCGATGTGTCGACTGCCCACTCTTGACTCTGGCTATTGACAAGCGCGCGAATGCTCGGTGATCGGATTCTATGCCACATCCAAAATAAAACACAACAGTAACGAACCGAAACTTCACCTGCTGCCGTCAAGCCCGATACGCTCGCGCCACATGAGACTGCATGCCGTGCTCGATCCTCGCTTTCACGGTCGCAATCGCGTTCGCAATCACGTTCGAATTCGCGTCCACATGTGCGCTCGTGATGCTCGATATCGATGCACCGCTCAGGGCAGCAGCGACTCTCCCTCGAAGAGCTGCTCGATACGCTCGCGCGCCCGTACCTCGTGCATGTCGGCACCGTCGATCATCACCTCTGCTGCGCGTGGCCGCGTGTTGTAGTTGGAGCTCATGCTCATGCCGTAGGCCCCGGCCGATGCGATCGCCAGAAGGTCGCCCTCGGCGATGACGAGCGCCCGGTTGCGGGCAAGCCAGTCGCCGCTCTCGCAGACCGGTCCCACCACGTCATACCACTGCGCATCGCCCGTGCGCGGAACGACCGGCAGCACCTCGTGGTAGGCCTCGTAGAGCGCGGGCCGCATCAGGTCGTTCATCGCCGCATCGACGATCGCGAAGTTCTTTACCGGGCCCGGCTTCAGGTACTCGACGCGCGTGAGCAGCAGCCCGGCATTGCCGACCATCAGGCGCCCGGGCTCGAACACCAGCCGCTGGGGCCGGTTGCCGAACACCCGCGTGATGGTGGCGGCATAGTCATCGACCGATGGCGGGCACTCGTCGCTGTAGCGGATGCCGAGTCCGCCGCCGAGGTCTACATGCTCGAGCACGATGCCTTCCGCGGCCAGCAGGTCGACCAGTTCCAGGATGCGTTCCAGCGCATCGGCATAGGGCGCGATCTCGGTGATCTGGGAGCCGATATGGCAGTCGATGCCGGTGATGCGCAGGTGGCGACAGCCTCGTGCCGCACGGTAGAGGCCAAGCGCGTCGGCGTGGTTCACGCCGAACTTGTTCTCGTTGAGGCCGGTCGTGATGTACGGATGGGTGTTCGGGTTCACGTCTGGATTGACCCGGATGCTCACTGGGGCAACCTTTCCGAGTTCACCGGCGACGCGTTCCAGCCGGTGCAATTCCGGGATCGACTCGATGTTGAAGCAGAGGATGCCGGCCTCGAGGGCGAGCTTCAGTTCTTCCGCGCTCTTGCCCACCCCGGAGAACACGACCCTGGACGGATCACCACCCGCAGCCACCACGCGTGCGAGTTCTCCTGCCGACACGATATCGAAGCCGCTGCCCATCCGGGCGAACAGGTTGAGGATCGCGAGGTTCGGGTTCGCTTTCACCGCGTAGCAGACAAGCGGGGCAGGCGCACCTGCCGGGCGCGACGGCACCTGCCCGAGTGCGTCTGCGAACGCGGATTCGAACGCACGGTATGCGCCCGTGAGCGCCGCGCGCGAATACACATAAGTGGGCGTGCCGAAGCGCTCGGCCACCGCCTGCAGGGGCACATCCTCGACCCGCAGCGCGCCGCCGCGAAGGTTGAACATCGCATCCATCGTGTTGCTCCGGTCAGCGTCGCTGTTCAGGAAGCCGGCTTCGCCGGTGCGGCCTTCTTCGGCAGCTGCAAGGGGGTCTTGAACCCGCACCCGCCGGCCTGCACGGTGACGAAGGCCAGCAGTACCACGATCGTGCCAGCCGCGAGCGTGCGTCTCCCGGATCGCGAGCGGCGCGAGTGGGCGCCGCGCGCCGTCGCATCACCCGCAGTTTCCGCGTGGCTGGCCCGGGCATCCGGAGCGGCATTCGACGCGGCAGGGGGCAGGCAGATCATGGAAAAGATGTTAGCACGCAGCCCCGGGTCGCCAACCTGCCGCAGCCGTGGCGGCCGTGTCCCCGGAGGGCGCTCACAGCGCGGCCAGCCTGCGCTGCCATTCGCTCAGTTCGCGCCGCGCCTGCCGATGCTCACGATAGCCGCGCTCGACCACGGCCCAGAATCGCGAAGAGTGGTTGGCTTCGACGATGTGTGCCAGTTCATGCACCACCACGTAGTCGATCAGGTGCGCCGGTGCCTGCATCAGCCGCCAGTTGATGCGGACCAGTCCGGCGGCGGTGCAGCTTCCCCACAGGGTACGTGCATTGGTCAGCTTCAGCGGCGGCATCTTCACGCCGACGACGGGCGCGAAGTGGCATGCCCGGTCTTCGAAGTGCGGCAGGGCGTGCGCCTGCACCCAGGTGCGCAGCGTCGCGCGTACCGCGCCCAGGTCGTCCGGCTCGGGCAGGGCGACCGTGATGCGTGCGCCGATCCGCTGCACCGAGGGCGCTGCCGCCCGGGCGACGTCGATCGGCAGCGGCTCGCCGAGCCAGAGCAGCTGCTGCAGCATCGTCAGTTCGAGGTGCGGCCGTGCATTCGCGCGCCAGCGCGGCAGGTGCCTGCGCAGCCACGGATGGCTGTGCTGCAGGAAGCCCTCGATCGCCCGCAGGGACATGCGCAACGGCACCGCCAGTACCAACCCGCGGTCGGACAGGCTGAGCATCGCGCGCTTGCGGCGCAGGCTGCGGCGCATCGTGTACTCGACCGGTTGTCCGTCGAGCTCGATCACCCCCACCTGGTCGGTGTCGAGGTGCGTGCCGCCGCGGGCCGCCATCGTACGCACTGCGGGCATGGTGGATCGGGACAGGTCCTGCCGTGCGGCGTTGCTCGCAGGGTCCAGGACGACGTTCCGGGCAGGGGGCAGCAGGGTCTTGCCAGGGTGGTGCGGGATGCTCAACGGCTTCTTGCCTTTCCGTTCAATTGCAGCATCGCGTGTTCGACGCGCTGCTCTACCAGTTCATTCAAGGCCTCGGCCTTCATGCCGGAAGGATCGATCGGATCGAGGATGACCACCTCGATCGTGCCGGGATGCTTGATGAAGCCATTGCGTGGCCACAACTCGCCCGAGTTCACCGCCACCGGCACCACCGGTGCGCCGGCGTGCGCTGCCAGCCACGCCCCCCCGATCTGCCAGGTGCCCCGGCGGCCGGGGTCGATGCGGCTGCCCTCGGGGAACACGACGACCCAGAAGCCGCTGGCGAGCCGTGCGCGCCCCTGTTGCAGCATCTGCTTGAGCGCGCGCATGCGCTGGCTGCGGTCGATCGCGATCGGCGACAGCATGCCGATGCCCCAGCCGACGAAGGGTACCCACAGCAGCGATCTCTTGAGCACCCACACCTGCGGCGGGAAGATCGCCTGGAAGGCCAGCGTCTCCCAGGCCGACTGATGCTTGGACAGGATGATCGACGGCACCGATGGCAGCCGATCGATCCCGGTCACCGTCCAGCGTACGCCGCAGATGATCCGGGCAAGCCAGACGATCGCCACCGACCATGTGCGGATGATCCGGTAGCGCGTCATCGGCGGCAGGAAGAAGATCGCCAGCGCGAGGAACGCATACGGCGGCGTGATCAGCGCCGCGGCCAGCGTGAACACGATCGAACGCAGCAGGCTCAGCACCCGTCCTGGCCTTCGTTCGGCGGCGGGGTCATTCACAGATCGCCGTCACCGCGTCGGCGAGGTTGGCGAAAGCGGTCGTGCCTTCGGGCAGGTTGCCGCCCCTGCGGGTGTTCTGGCCCTTGCCCGTGAGCACCAGCATCGGACGCGCGCCGACCGCCGCGGCCGCCTGCAGGTCGCGCAGCGAGTCGCCGACCGCCGGCACGTCGGCCAGGGGCAGGCCGAACCGGCGGCCGATCTCCTCGAACAGGCCCGCGCGCGGCTTGCGGCAGCCGCAGTTCGCGTCGGCGGCATGGGGGCAGTAGAAGACCGCGGCGACATGGCCACCGGCCTGCGCCAGCCTGCGGTGCATCTTGTCGTGGATCGCGTTCAGCGTCGACATGTCGAGCAGCCCACGTCCGACGCCGGACTGGTTGGTGGCGACGACCACCTGGAAGCCCGCCTGGTTCAGGCGGGCGATCGCCTCCAGGCTGCCCGGAATCGGCTTCCATTCATCCGTCGACTTGATGAACTGGTCGCTGTCCTGGTTGATCACGCCATCGCGATCGAGGATCACGAGCTTCATGCCGCATGCCTCACGCCGCCAGCCTCGAGATGTCGGCGACCTGGTTCAGCGCGCGCTCCAGCGACTGCAGCAGGGCGATGCGGTTCGCCCGTACGGCGGCGTCGTCTGTCATCACCATCACTTCGTCGAAGAAACGGTCGACCGCAGAACGCACCGAGGCGAGGCGGGTCAGTGCACCCGCATAGTCTTCGCGTGCCGTGCAGGCGATGACCTCGGGTTCCAGCGTCAGCAGTGCCGCGTGCAGGGCCTTCTCGGCGGCCTCCTGCAGCAGCGAAGGGTCGGCGCGGCGCTCCGATGCGCCCTCTTTCTTCAGGATGTTGCGTACGCGCTTGTTCGCCGCCGCCAGCGCCTCCGACTCGGGCAGTTTGCCGAAAGCGGCGACCGCATCGAGCTTCGAGGGCACCTGGTCGATGCGCGAGGGGTCCAGCGCCAGCACGGCATCGATGCCGCGCGCGTCGTGCCCGCGCTCGCGCAGGTAGTTCGACAGCCGGTCGAGGAAGAAGCGGTGCAGTTCCGGGGCCACTGCGGCCTTCATCACCGCCGGCGGAAACTGCGCGATCGCGAGCCCGACCAGGTCACGCAGGTCGAGCGGAAGCGGGTGCTCTGCCAGCATGCGCAACACGCCGAGCGCCTGGCGGCGCAGGCCGAAGGGATCCTTGTCGCCGGTCGGCGCGCCGGCTGCCGCCCACAGGCCGACCAGCGTGTCGAGCTTGTCGGCCAGCGCGACCACCAGCGACAGCGGTGCCTGCGGCAGCGTGTCGTTGGCGAACCGGGGGTGGTAGTGCTGTTCGATCGCCGTGGCGACCGCGTCGTCCTCGCCGTCGTGGCGCGCGTAGTACTCGCCGATCACGCCCTGCAGTTCCGGGAACTCGCCGACCACGTCGGTCACGAGATCGGCCTTGGACAGCCAGGCCGCGCGTTGCGCGAGGGCCGGATCGACGCGCAGCGCGGGCGCTGCCGACGACAGGCGCTCGGCGAGCTGGCTGGCAAGCTTGCATACCCGCTGCACCCGATCGAGCTGGCTGCCGAGCTTGTTGTGATGTACGACGCTGCCCAGGCGCTGCACACGGTCGGCCAGGGGTGTCTTCCGGTCCTGGTCGAAGAAGAACTTGGCATCGGACAGCCGTGCACGAAGCACCCGTTCGTTGCCGGAGACGATCGCCGCCGGATCGGTTGTCTCGAGGTTGCTGACGAGCAGGAAACGGTTGCGCAGCCGGCCGGATGCATCGGCCAGCGCAAAGTACTTCTGGTTCTGCTGCATGGTCAGGATCAGGCATTCCTGGGGCACGTCGAGGAAGGCTTCGTCGAATCGGCCTTCGAGCACGACCGGCCATTCGACCAGGCCGGTGACCTCGTCGAGCAGCGCATCGGGCGCGATCAGCGTGTCGCTGCCCGCCTTCGCGCGCAGTCCCTCTTCGATCCGAAGGCGCCGCTGCTCGAACGACGCGACCACCTTGCCCAGTACCATCAGCCGGTGCGGGTACTCGAACGCGGTGGCGATCGAGATCGTGCCCGAGCTCATCTGGCGGTGGCCGACGGTGTGGAATCCGGCCTCGAGCCCGAGTGCGCGCACCGGCACCACGGTACCGCCGTGCAGCGCCAGCAGGCGGTGCGCAGGCCGCACGAACTGCACTTCCGTGCCGTCCGGGCGCTGGTAGCGCATCAGCTTCGGGATCGGCAGTTTCGCCAGCGTGTCATCGAGGGCCTTCTGCAGCCCCTCGGCGAGGGATGCCCCGGCCTGCGTGCCGTTGTGGAACAGCGCTTCGGCCTTGCCGTCAGGCGCACGCTCGAGCGATGGCCATGCATCGGCGGCCAGCCCGAGCGTGGCGAGCTTCTTCTGCAGCGCCGGCGTCGGTACCCCCGCGGCATCGAAGGCCACGCTGACCGGCAGCAGCTTCAGGCGAAACGGCTTGTCGGGCGCGCACGCGAGCACATGGGTGATCGACACCGCCAGCCGGCGCGGCGATGCGTAGCCGGTGGCGACTGACGCGGGCTCGAGCAGCCCGGCGGCCGACAGCGCCGCCGTCATGCCCGACGAG
>CAIQON010000009.1 GCA_903873475.1 uncultured bacterium | reverse complement strand
CCGTGCCGTCGCACCAGCCCATCCTCCCCTCTCAACAAGGCACGGTGAGGGAGGGGACGCGCGCACCGGGCTGCCGGTGGAGCGAGGTAAAGGAGGAGCCGTCGGGCGCACGCGCGCCCGGCGGCGGGGGACACGAGCGGAACCGGCAGCCCGGTGCGTGCGTCGAGGCACCATCGTGCGACAGCCCGGCAGCCCGGTGCGTGTGTCGAGGCACCACCGCAAGACAAGCCCGGCAGCCCGGTGCGTGCGTCGAGTCACCATCGTGCAATCAGCCACGGTCGGGCCCGTCCCGCTCGGGTTATCCTAGGGCCCGGTCGCCTGTGGGCGCCCGTTCCACCGATGTCAGAGGGTGACCAATGCTCTACCGCCTGGGTGATCGCCGCGTAACGCTGGAAGGCAGCGCCTTCGTTGCCGCCAATGCGACGGTGGTCGGAAGCGTCGTGCTCAAGGACCAGTCCTCGGTCTGGTTCGGATCGATCGTGCGCGGCGACAGCGACCTCATCACCATCGGCGAGGCCTCCAACGTGCAGGACGGCTGCGTGCTGCATACCGACGCCGGCATCCGGCTCACGCTCGGCCGGCGGGTGAGCGTCGGCCACATGGTGATGCTGCACGGATGCACCGTCGGCGACGGCAGCCTGGTGGGCATCCGGAGCGTGGTCATGAACCATGCAGTGATCGGGCGCAACTGCCTCGTCGGCGCCGGCACGCTGATCCCGGAAGGCAAGACCTACCCCGATGGCGTGCTCATACTCGGGACGCCGGGGCGGGTCGTGCGTCAACTCACGCCCGAGGAGATCGAGCACCTCGGCCACAACGCAGACCACTATGTCGAGCGTGTGCGGCAGTACCGCGCAGGCTTCGCCACAGACGGCTCGGCCGACTGAGCCGCTCGATGGTGCCCCCGACGACCCCGCCTGCCCCCCCGGGGGGAACGACGCCCCGTCCGGGGAGCGCGCTGCTCGCAGAGGGCACGGTACTGCGCCGCAAGGTCGCCGCGCCTCCCGCCGTCGGAATCCTGCCCCCGGCGCTGCTGAAGGTGTACGGGCTGGTCGGCGAGCTGATCAGTGTGGTCGGACTGCGCAGGTCCGCCGGCATGGAAGACACGGCCCTGAGCGCGGCCGTGGCCGAACTGATCGAGCGCGGCCTGATCACCGCCGATCCGGTGAAGGCCGAAGATCCGCCGGACCTCGATTTCACCTCCGCGGAATCGCTGGAGAAACTGCGTGCAGTGGCCGCGCAGGTGAAGCAGGCCGAGGAGGACGCACGCCTGCGCGTGGACGCCGAGCGCAAGGCGAAGCTGCAGGCCGAAGCGAGGGTCCGTGACGAAACCGAAGCGAAGGCGCGGGCCGATGCCGATGCCAAGGTCAATGCCGCAGCGCTGGCACGCCTGAAGGCCGAGAAGGTCGCGCGCTCGGAATCCGACAGCGAGATCAATACGCGCCAGGCTGCACTCGACCGCGCCGAAGCCGAGGCACGCGAGCGGGCCGACGCGCTGGCACGCGCCGAAGCCGAGGCGAAGGCGCGTGCCGAATCGGTACGCAAGGCCGAGGCCAACGCAGCAGCGCGCCTGGCGGCCGTGCGCCGGATGGAAGGCGAACTGAAGGGCAGGATGGCTGCGATGGCGCGGGTCGATGCGGCACGCCAGCAGAAGTCCGAAGCCGAAGCGCAGGCGCGCGGGGCTGCAGCCGAAGGCGCCCGGCAGGCAGCGCTTGCGAACGCCGAGGCGGAGCGCCGCGCGCGTGAAGCCGCCGAGCAGCGTGCCGAAGCCGAGCGCGCATTGCGCGAGCAGGCAGAAGCCAATGCCGCCTTGCAGGCCGAGGCGGAACGTCGCGCGCGCGAGCAGGCGCATGCACTGATCGAAGCCGAACGGGTGCTTCGTGAAGAGGCCGAGGCGAGGATGCGCGTCCTGTCTTCCACCGAACGCGAAGACCGCGAGAAGACCGAGGCGCGACTGAGATCGCAGATCGAAGCGCTGACTGCCGCCGAGCAGCAGTCCCGCCAGGCCGGACAGGCAGCCGATGAGGCACGCAGGGCGACCGAGGCTGAACGCGAATCGCAGCCGCTTGCCGGGCTGAAGCCGACCGCGCGCCCCGCTCCGATGTCGACGACGGCAGCGGCCAGTGCCGCACCGCCCGAGGCTGCACAGTCGCCCGTGCCTGATGCCGACGCGCTGGCCCGCGCGCAACAGGAACGCTTCAGCCGCGAGCTCGAGGCGCAGATGGTCCGCATCACCGCTGAACAGACGGCCCCGTCCGCCTCTGCAGGCGCAGTTCCCGGCAAGCCGGGCAGCAGCGACGAAGCGACGCGCGCAGCCGACGCGCGCGAGCGGGCCGAGGAATTCGCCCGCCAGCAGATGATCGGCATCATGAAGCTGGAAGAGAAGCGCGCGAAGGAAGAAGAGCAGCGCCGCCTGCTCGCCGAAGAAGAGTCCAGGCGGCGCGCACGCGAAGCCGTCGAAATCGCGAGCCGGGCACGCGCAGAGCGCGAGAAGTTCGAACGCGACCGCGAACGCAAGCGCAAGCTTGCGGAGGCCGAAGCCCAGGCGCTCGCGCGGGTGGTAGCGCGGGCCGAGCGGCAGTCAATATCGCGCTGGAAACTCGTTCTCGGCGGCCTGGCACTGTTCGCGGCGACCGTGATCGGGCTGTTCGAGGTGTTTCCGTTCAACACATATGTGGGCCGTGTCGAAGCCTTGATGAGTACCGCGCTTGGCGAACGGGTGGTCATCAAGTCGATGCATGCATCGCTGATCCCGCGCCCCAACATCCGATTGACCGATGTGACCGTCGGATCCGGCACCGGAGGCGCGACCATCGCATCGGTGCACGCGGTACCGTCGATATCGTCGCTGTTCCGGGGCCCGCTCACGTTCGAGTCGGTGCAATTCGACAGCGTCACGGTGGCACAGGAATTCATCCCGAAGCTGCCCGATGTCGTGGGCATGGGCGGCGGGCATGCGCCTGGTCTCGAACGCATCCTGATCCGCAACCTGCGCCTGACCGTACCCGATATCGAGCTTCCGCCAGCGGAGGTGGAGATCGTCTGGGACGCTTCGGGCAGGTTCAGGAGCGCCAACATCCGTACCTTCAGCGGCAGGGTGTCGATCGACCTGACGCGCGCCGCCGAAGACATCGCGTTCCGGATGTCGGCGACCGAATGGCAGCCGCTGCGGGGCAATCCGGCGACCCTCGACCAGTTGAAGATGAACGGGACCCTCACGCGAAACGGACTGGCTGCGAGCGAGGTCGTTGCCGAGCTGTACGGCGGCGAGGCGAAGGGATCGTTCAGGGTCGACTGGGGCGCAGCCGCACAGGCCGCCACCGCCAGTGGCGAATTCCTGCTGCGCCGGCTCGATGTCGAGAAGTTCCTGCCGGCAATGACGGTCAACGCCACCGCCACCGGCCTGATGGAAGGAACCATGAAGTTCTCGCTGCAGGCACCGCTGCTGCGCCGCCTGTTCGAGTCGCCCCAGGTCACCACCGCCTTCACCATCCGGCGCGGCTGGGTAGGCGGCGTCGATCTCGCGCGGCTGCTGCGCGACTCGACCAACCGCGGCGGCCGCACCGTGTTCGAGGAGTGGACCGGGGTGTACGCGATGTCCGGTGGCAACCATTCCCTGCGCCAGATGCGGCTGACCTCGGGACCGATGAGCGCAAGCGGCGCGGCTGAAATCAGCGCACAAGGCATGCTGACCGGCCGCATCAACGCCCAGTTGTCCACCGCCAACGACACCGCAGTACGCGCCAACTTCAGCCTGGGTGGTTCGATCCAGAAGATCGAAGTGGGAAACTGACCGCCATGACGCGCTTCAGTTTCCGGGTGCGCTCCGGCCGTCGGTAAACCCTGCCGAATCCGAGCGTATCCTGTCCACGGCCTGCCGCCAGCGCGCCAGGCGTGTGCCGGCCTCGTCGCGCGACATGCGCGGTTCGAAGCACCGGTCGAGCGTCCAGTGGGCATCCAGGGCTGCTGCGTCCGGCCAGACCCCGGTACCGAGACCGGCGAGCAGGGCCGCGCCGATCGCGGTGCATTCGGTGACCGTCGGCCGGAGCACCGGCACGCCCAGCAGGTCGGCCTGGAACTGCATCAACGCGGCGTTGCCGGTCGCACCGCCGTCGACGCGCAGTTCGGTCAGCGGCACGCCAGCGTCGGCCTGCATCGCCAGCAGCAGTTCGGCGCTCTGGAAGGCGATCGACTCGACCGCGGCGCGCGCGATGTGCGCGGCACCGGTGCCACGGCTCAGGCCGAGGATCGCGCCGCGGGCATCCGGGTCCCAGTACGGCGCGCCCAGCCCGGCGAACGCCGGCACGAACACCACGCCGCCTGCATCGTCGACGCGGGCTGCCAGCGGTTCGATATCGCTCGAGTGGCGGATCACGCCGAGCGCATCGCGCAACCACTGCACGACCGCACCGGCCACGAACACGCTGCCCTCGAGCGCGTACTCGCGGCGTCCACCAGCGCGCCATGCCAGGGTCGACAGCAGGCGATGCGACGAGGCAACCGGCGTCTCGCCGGTGTGCATCAGCATGAAGCAACCGGTCCCGTAGGTATTCTTCGCCATGCCAGCGCGGGTGCAGCGCTGGCCGAACAGCGCCGCCTGCTGGTCGCCCGCGATGCCGGCGATCGGGATCGCCGCGCCGAGCAGGTCGGCCGCGGCGTGGCCGACCACGCCGGTGGAGTCGACGATCGTCGGCAGCAGCGCGCGCGGCACGTCGAACAGGGCGCACAGTTCGTCGCTCCATGAGCCGGCCCGCAGGTCGAACAGCAGCGTGCGCGAGGCGTTGCCAGCGTCGGTGACATGGAGCGCGCCGCGCGTGAGCTTCCATGCCAGCCAGGTATCGATGGTGCCGCAGGCGAGTTCCCCGGCCGCGGCACGGGCACGCGCACCCGGCACATGGTCGAGGAGCCAGGCGAGCTTGGTCGCCGAGAAGTAGGGATCGAGCAGCAGCCCGGTCAGCGCCCGCACGCGCTCTTCCACGCCCGCCTCGCGCAGCCGGGTGCAGGCCTGGCTGGTACGGCGATCCTGCCAGACGATCGCCGGCGCGAGCGGACGGCCAGTAGCGCGGTCCCAGAGCACGACGGTCTCGCGCTGGTTGGTCAGGCCGAGCCCGGCGACCTGGTGCGGCGCGATGCCGGCGCGGGCCATCGCTTCGGTGGCGGTGGCGAGCTGGCTCGCCCAGATCTCCTCGGCATCATGCTCGACCCAGCCCGGCTGCGGATAATGCTGCGTGATCTCGCGCTGCGCGCTCGCCGCCACGGTGCCGTCGTCGGCGACCACCAGCGCGCGCGAGCTCGTGGTCCCCTGGTCGAGGGCGAGGATGTAGCGCTTCACCGGTCGGCTTCGCCCGGCCACGACGCGATCGAGATCGAGATCAAGATCGATGAGCGCGGCAGCGCCGGTACGCGACCCTGCGGGTCCGGGACGGCTGGGGGTGGGCTGCGATATGCAAGGACGAGCATGGCTGGCACCGGTAAATCGGAAGGCTTCGCGCAAAAGCGCGAAAACAACCTGCCGATTCCGTAAAATACGCGTCCGGCCTGTTTCCGCCAAGGTCCCGGTGCCGGCACACCCCGTTCGTACGGTACGCGCCCCGGCGGCGCCTGCCGGGCAATCATCGATCAATGCAACACTCACCGACGGAGTGAAATGAGCGAATACATCCGGTACGCGGCGTTCAAGGGCCGCATGCTGATCGTGGGCTTCGGCAGCATCGGACAGGGATCGCTTCCCTTGTTGATGCGACATGTAGATATCGCCCCCGACCAGATAACCATCGTCACGGCGAACGAAAGCGGTCGAGAGATCGCCGAGAGTCTGGGCGTCCGATTCATCAACGAACCGATCACGCGCGAGAACTATCGCGCGATCTATGCACGCCATCTCGGGCCGGGCGATTTCCTGGTCAATGCGGCAGTCGACGTCGGGTCTGTCGACTCGATCGAATGGTGCCAGCGCCACGGCGTGCTCTACCTCGACGCCTGCATCGAACCGTGGATAGGCGGACATACCGACACATCGATCGGCATCGAGCATCGCACCAACTACGCGCATCGCGAAACTGCACTGTCGTTGCGCGGCGATGATCCACGGGCTCCCACCGCGGTGGTGATGCACGGGGCAAATCCCGGCCTCGTCTCGCATTTCGTCAAGCAGGCCCTGATGGAACTGGCTTCGACCAGCGGCATCCGCCTGCCGGCGCGCCCGGCCACGCAAGACGGATGGGCAGCCCTCGCCCATCGGCTGGGCATCAAGGTCATCCAGATCTCGGAGCGCGACCACCAGACCACCGACCGGCGCAAGCAGGCCGAAGAGTTCTGCAACACATGGTCATCCGAGGCGCTGGCTGGCGAATCCCTGCAGCCGGCCGAGATGGGCTGGGGCACGCACGAGAACCACTTCCCGCACGACGGCAGGCGTTTCGACTTCGGCTGCGGCAGCAGCATCTTCCTCGATCGTACCGGCTGCACGACGCGGGTCAGGTCGTGGGCGCCGCAGGCGGGCCCGTTCCACGGGTACCTGATCTCCCACGGTGAGGCCCACTCGATCGCCGACTTCCTCACGGTCAGGGACGGCGCTGACGTGCAGTATCGGCCGACCTGCTACTACGCCTACCATCCGTGCGATGACGCAGTGGCCTCGCTGCAGCAGTTCGTCGAACGCAGCTACCGTCTGCAGCCGTCCCAGCGGCTGCTGCGCGACGAGCTGACCGATGGCGTCGACGAACTGGGCGTGCTGCTGTGCGGGCACGATCGCGGGGCCTACTGGTACGGCTCGCAGTTGTCGGTAGCCGAAGCGCGCAGGCTGGCGCCGTACAACAACGCGACCGGCATGCAGGTGAACATCGGCTTCGTCGGCGCGATCATCTGGACCATCCGCAATCCGGCGGCTGGCATCATCGAGCCCGACCATCTCGATGACCAGTTGCTGATGGAGATCGCCCGTCCCTACCTGGGCAGCCTCGGCGGCACGTTCACCGACTGGACGCCGCTTGCGTACCGCGGCGATCTGTATCCGGAGGCGATCGACCGCAGCGATCCGTGGCAGTTCACGAACTTCCGCATCGTGGGGTGACGGGGGGCTGTGCCTGATCGAGGCGAGGGGCCACCTGGCTTGTTCTGTGCCTGATCGAGGCGAGGGGCTACCTGGCTCCGCTCGTGTCCCCCGGCCCGGCCCTGCTCGCGCAGGCCCGGG
>CAIQON010000008.1 GCA_903873475.1 uncultured bacterium | reverse complement strand
CGGGCGCACGCGCGCCCGGCGGCGGGGGACACGAGCGGAACCGGCAGCCCGGTGCGCGCGTCCCGGCACCCTCGTCGAAGAGCCCGGCAGCCCGGTGCGCGCGTCCAGGCACCTTCGTCAAAGAGCACCGGCAACCCGGCGCACACGTCCAGGAACCCTCGCCGTCGACATTGCCGAAGGGTGGTGCAACAATCGCCGATATCAGACGTCGGCGCCGCACTCGATGCGTACTGCCGGCCATACCCACGCGGACCACGACCGGTACTAAGCCATGGCCTTCGCCCTCTTCTACGTCTTCGCGATCATCGTCCTGGCACTCCACTTCACCGGATGGCTGGCACGCAACAACCTCCAGTGGCTGCTGCTCGTGCTGGCGGTGGCCGTGTTCCCGGCGGTGATCTACCTCTGACCGAGGCCGGTCAGCCGAAGCGCCTGCCCTCGACCGGGAACTTCGGATCGGTGAAGCCCGGCGTCGACGGATGGCCCGGCTTCACATGCCGGTCGATCAGTGCCTCGTCCTCGGCCGTCCAGCGGTATTCGAGAGCCGCCAGGTAGTCGTGCCAGTGATCGAGCGTGCGCGGCCCGGCCAGCACCGATGACACGTAGCGGTTCGCCAGCACCCAGTTCACCGCATAGCGCGCTGCGTTGATGCCGCGCGCCTGGGCATGGGCCACTACCTGCTGGGCGATCTCGACCGACTCCTGGCGGTACTCGGTCTGCATGATCCGCGCGTCGTTGCGGCCGACGCGCGAGTCGGCCGGCACCGGCTGGCCGGGCGCATAGCGGCCGGACAGGACGCCGCGCGCGATCGGGCTGTACGGGACGATGCCCAGGCCGGCGTCAACGCAGGCCGGGATCAGTTCCACCTCGGCCATGCGGTTCATCGCGTTGTAGTACGGCGAACACACCACCGGACGTGGTACGCCCAGTTTCTCGCACAGGTGGACGAAGCGCAGCATGCGCCACACCGACAGGTTGGAGAGGCCTATGTAGCGCACCTTGCCCGAACGGATCACGTCGCCCAGCGCGAGGATGGTCTCCTCCTGTGGCGTTTCGGGGTCGTCGCGGTGCAGGTACCAGACATCGACATAGTCGGTCTTCAACCGCCCGAGGCTGTCGTCAATCGCGCGCAGGATCCACTTGCGCGACAGACCGCGCCGGTTCGGGTCGCTACCCCATGCATTGCCGAACTTCGTCGCGAGCACGAACTCGTCGCGCCGGGTGCCGAGCAGCCGCCCGACGATCCGCTCCGACTCGCCGCCGGCGTAGCTGTCGGCGGTATCGATGAAATTCACGCCAGCCTCGCGTGCGGATTCGAAGATGCGCGCGGCGGTCGCCGCATCGGTCTGCTCGCCGAAATTCATCGCGCCCAGGCACAGGGCGGAGACGCTCAGGCCGCTGCGGCCCAGCCTGCGGTATTTCATCGGGACTCTCCTGCGGTGATGCCAGCAGCGATAATAAGCGTTCCGCAACCCGACCCGCTCATCGACCATCGTGGCCAGCACCGGCAGCAGCGACAGCAACGCAAGCGACCCGAAATCACAGGGCGGCGAGGACGCCGACGGCCAGCCCACCGCCTACGACCTGCTCGGCGGCGAGCCGGTGGTGCGCCGGATCACCGACCGCTTCTACGACCTGATGGATACCGATCCGGACTTCTTCGCCATCCGCAAGCTGCACCCGGGCGACCTGTCCGGCTCGCGCGACAAGCTGTTCCTGTTCCTCTGCGGCTGGCTCGGCGGGCCGCAGTACTACGTCGAGAAGCATGGCCATCCGATGCTGCGCGCCCGCCACCTGCCCTATGCGATCGCCACGCCCGAACGCGACCAGTGGCTGGTCTGCATGGGTCGGGCGATGCTCGATTCCGGCGTCGAAGACGCGATGATGGAACGCCTGCTGCAGGCGTTCTTCACCACCGCCGACTGGATGCGCAACCGGGAAGGCTGAACAGCGGGGCTGACCAGGGTCAGGTGCGCTCGAGGATGTGCAGCCCGCGCACCCGGTCGATCAGGAACATCAGCCCGCGTTCGTCGACATAGACGTCGTTCGAGCTGAGCCGGTCGACACCGGGCGCCGGGTCCGGCACGAAGTACGCGACCTCCTTCATTGCATGCGGCCGCGAGATGTCGATGATGCGCAGCCCGTTGGCGAACCAGGTGCAGGGCACCTCGGTGCCGGTGATCTTCTCGACCGGCTGGTGGCAACCGGTCATCTGCGGCTGCTCGCCCGGCGGCATGTCGTCGATCTGGAAACTCGAGAACTGCACCGGATGCTTCTCGTCGGTCACATCCACCATCCAGAGGAAGGCCGCCGGATAAGGCGGGCAGCCCGGCATGCGCGAGACGTCCTCGTCGGCGACGACCAGCATGTCGCGGCCGTCGATCTTGAACGGCACCTTCACCGCGCTGTGCGTCGGCCACGGGAACGGCGGGCTCCAGTCGAGCCCGGAGATGAACGTCGGCTTCGACAGGTCGTCGACGTCGAGGATCGCGAAGCCGCCATGCCACAGGCTGGTGTACAGGCGGTTGTCGTAGCGCAACGAATGGTGGATACGGTGTGCCCAGCCGTCCCAGGTCGGGGTCTCACCGCCCGCGGCCCATTGGCCCGGCACCCACCAGCGCCCGGCTTCCACTGGCTTCGCGGGGTCGGCCAGGTCGAGCGCGACCATGATGTTGCCGACATAGCCATCCATCGTCGGCGACAGATAGACGTAGCGGCCGTCGAAGTCGAAGCGATGCACGCCGCTGGCCGGCCCGCCGTCGGGCACATGGGTGCAATCCCAGTCGAGGATGTGCTTCGGCTTCGCCGGATCACTGATGTCGTGGATGCTGATGCCACCGCGGTAGCCCTCGGGCAGCTTCTCGTCGCGTACCGCGCGGTTGGACAGCGTCTCGCGGTTGGTGATCATGATGCCGTTGCCGACGCGGACCTTGTGCGAGTGGGTGGCGGGCGGCATCTTCAGTTCGGCCAGCAGCTTCGGATGGCGCGGGTCGCGCACGTCGACGATCGAGGTGCCGTGCGGGTTGCGCATGTGCCCGATGTACGCGATGCCGCGTTCGACCACCACCTGTCCACCACCGGCACAGTCATGCCATGCGACCTGCCGGATACCCTTTGCTCGTGCCACGCTGCTTCTCCTTCACCGATATGTGGGTTTGCCAGTACGCTGGCGACTGCGCGACGACTGGTCGTCAGACGACTAGTCGGCCTTGATGCCCGCCTGGCGGATCACCTTCGCCCATTTGGCCTGTTCGCTCTTCAGGTAGGCGCCGAAGGCCTCCGGCGTGCTGCCGATGAGCTCGGCGCCCTGGTTGCCCAGGCGCTCCTGCAGTTCCGGCATGCGCACCGACTGGACGACGGCCGCGTTCAGCCGCTGCACCACGCTGCGCGGCGTCTTCACCGGCGCGACGAAGCCGAACCATCCGGTGACCTCGTAGCCCTTGAAGCCCGACTCGGACACCGTCGGCAGGTCGGGGAACGCCGCGAGGCGCTTCAGACTGGTGACGGCAAGCGCGCGCACGCGGCCCGACTTGATGATCGGGTATGACGTCACCGAGATGCTGAAGATGGCCTGGGTCTGTCCGCCCATCACGTCGGCCAGTGCCGGACCACCACCCTTGAACGGGACATGGATCATCTCGGTACCCGACAGTTGCTGGAACAGCGCGAGTGCGAGGTGTCCCGAGCTGCCGCTGCCAGCCGAGGCGACTGCGACCGTACCGGGCTTCGCCTTGGCGAGCGAGACCAGGTCGGCCACCGTCTTCGCCGGCACGGCGGGGTGCACGACCAGGATGTTGGGTACGGACACCGCGAGCGAGATCGGCGTGAACTCGCGGATCGGGTCGTACGGCACCTTCGAATACAGCACGCTGTTGATCACGAAGCCGGCATTGGCGAGCAGGAAGGTGTGACCGTCGGGGTCGGACCTGGCCGTGAGTTCGCCGGCGATCATGCCGTTCGCGCCGGAGCGGTGGTCGATCACCACCGGCTGGCCCGACGCATCGGTGAGCTGTGGGCCCACGAGACGCGCGATGAGGTCGGATGGCCCGCCTGGCGCCGACGCCACGATCATGCGCAGCGGCCGCGTCGGCCAGGCCGTCGGATCAGCGCTGGCGGTGCTCGCCGTCTTCGCCGGCGCCTGGGCGAGCACTGGCGCGGCGGGCAGCGCGAGCACGGTACACAGCGTGGCGCCGCCGAGGGCCGCCCCGCGCGCGGCTGCAGCGCGAAGTCTCGATGGATTCATGTGGCTCCTCTGGAGGGGCTGTCGTTGCTGGAGCCGCTATTGTCGCCGCATGCAGGAAGGACTGAAAGAAAACGACGCAACAAAGGCGACCGGAAAGAAAAAACCCGGAGGCCTTTCGGGCTCCGGGTTCTTTCCGCGCAGGGGACCGTGCTACTCGTCGCCTTGGAACGCCTCGTCGCGTTTCTTCCGCACCGCCGGCAGGATCACCACCAGCAGAGATGCAGCGGCCAGCACCAGGAAGGCCAGGCTGATCGGACGGGTGAAGAATACCGTCGGATCACCGCGCGAGATCAGCAGTGCGCGGCGCAGGTTCTCTTCCATCAGCGGCCCGAGGATGAAGCCCAGCAGCATCGGGGCCGGCTCGCAGCCGAACTTCATGAACGCGTAGCCGACCACCCCGAAGAACGCCATCAGCATCGGATCCTGGATGCTGTTGTTCAGGCTGTAGGTACCGATGCACATGAACAGCAGGATCGCCGGGAACAGCATGCGGTAGGGCACCTTCAGCAGTTGCACCCACATGCCGATCAGCGGCAGGTTCAGGATGACCAGCATCAGGTTGCCGACCCACATCGAGGCGATCAGGCCCCAGAACAGGTCAGGACGCGCAGTCATCACCTGCGGACCGGGGGCGATACCCTGGATCATCAGCGCGCCGAGCATCAGTGCCATCGTGCCCGAACCCGGGATACCCAGGGTCAGGGTCGGGATGAACGCCGTCTGGGCAGCGGCGTTGTTCGCCGATTCCGGACCTGCGACACCGCGGATGTCACCTTTGCCGAACTGCGAGTTGTCCTTGGCGACCTTCTTCTCGATGGCGTAGCTGGCGAACGAGGCCACGACCGGACCGGTTCCCGGCAGCGTGCCGAAGAAGCCGCCAATCACCGTGCCACGCACGATCGCGCCGGCTGAATCCCGGACGTCGACCCAACGCGGCATCAGTCCGCTCACCTTGTCGGTGAACACCTGGCGCTCGTCGTTCGGCGTCTCGAGGTTCTTGATGATTTCGCCCAGGCCGAAGAAGGCCATCGCGATAACCACGAAGCCGATACCGTCGGACAGACCCGGCAGGCCGAAGGTGAAGCGCGACATGCCCGAGTTCACGTCGGTGCCGATGATGCCGAACAGCAGACCGACGACGATCATGCCGAGCGCCTTCATCAGCGAGCCGCGTGCCAGCACCGCCGAGGCGATCAGGCCGAACACCATCAGCGAGAAGTACTCGGGTGCGCCGAACTTCAGTGCTACTTCGGCCAGCGGCGGCGCAGCGAACGCGATGATCAGCGTGCAGACCGTGCCGGCGAAGAACGAACCGATCGCCGAGATCGCCAGTGCATGCCCTGCCCGTCCGTTCTTGGCCATGGCATGGCCGTCCAGACAGGTCACCACCGAGGACGACTCACCGGGCAGGTTCACCAGCACCGCCGTGGTCGAACCGCCGTAAGCCGCGCCGTAGTAGATGCCGGCCAGCATGATCATCGCGCCGACCGGCGGCAGCGAGAACGTGGTGGGCAGCAGCAGCGCGATGGCCGCCACCGGGCCGATGCCGGGCAGTACGCCCACCAGCGTGCCGAGCAGGCAGCCGACGAAGCAGTACACCAGGTTTTCGAGGCTGACCGCCACCCCGAAACCCATGATCAGGTTGCCGAAAATTTCGTTGAAGAATTCCATTCGATCAGCTCCCGAACATGAGACGAACAGGCGTTGCGATCAGCCTGAGCAGATCGCCGATCGCCTTGCCGAAGCTCTCTTCCCAGAACGTGTGGAAAGGTACGCCCAGACCCTTCTGGAACACGAAGATCGCGATGCACAGCAGGACCACGAAGTTCGCGATGAGCTCGATCGGCCGGAAGTTCTTCACCGACGCATTGGCCAGCAACAGCATGGAGGCGACGGCGATGATCAGACCCAGGGTATCAATCAGCAGCGCGAACACCGCGACCGAAGCAGGCATCAGCGCCAGAGGCACCAGCGCCCAGCTCGTGGTGCGCTCTTCGTCGGTCGGCTCCTTGAAGAAGGAACGCCCGCCGACGATTGCACCCACCGTGATCATCAGGTACCCGAGATAGGTCGGAAAGTAACCGGGCCCCATTCGCATCGCCCGGCCCAAGGGATAATCCCGGGACAGGTAGACAGCGAGGGCACCCAGGCTGAGAAACATGACGCCGGCCCAGAAATCCTGGTGGTAGGACCGGAATTTGAACGCACCCATTTGATCCCTCCGTTACATGAATTGCCGCGAATCGTTCGGAAAGGCGATTGTGACCGCATCGCTCTGATCTTGAATCCCCCCACCTTCGGCCACATCTCGCAAACCGACGGTGCATCGCACCTTTCAGCCATGCCGACACGCCCTGCTGCGGACATGTCCGGCAATATTCACGCGGGGCGTGGCCCGAGCGAAAAGTGCGCAACGTTACCACAGGTGTACCGACCCCCGGCTAGAGGTCTCCCCACCTTTCGATGCTGCATTGCAACGTGCCACTGTCAAGCAAAATGACCTGCTCCAGACGGTGCCCATATGCAGGCAAGAACGGGGCCATCACCCTCACTGCCCGTGCGTCCCGTCACGACCTGTCCGCGTACAGTCGGGACGCCCCACGGTCATCGGAAAAACCGTCTGCAGCCCGACAGTATCCGGGTCGCAGCTTTCGCTTACCTTTCCAGCCAGCCGGACGTGTGCACGCGGGCCAGCACCCGGTCGACGATCAGCGGCGCCAGCCCGACGCAGGTGTTCGGGTCGAGCGTGGCGGCGGGTTCCTCGCGGCTCATCACGGCGGCCACCGCGGACATGGACAGCAAGCGCTGCCAGGGCTTCAGCCCGTGGTCCACGCCCTGTATCGATGCCTCGACCTTCTGCTCGCGCGCCGTCCGCCCTGTGTCGATCGAAACCGCAACCTGCCGGCCGCCGCCCGGCGTTACCATTCGGGCCCTTCCGCCCAGACGCCTGCGAGTCGATCGATGAAGAATCACCAGCGGTTCCGCACCTTTGTCGCGGATTTCACCCGGCTGTTCGACACCGGAGCCGGGACCGCGATTCCCGATGAAGACCTGCTGCTCGACCGTGGTGCAGTCCTGCTCGCACGCCTGATCGGCACCGACGACTGGCTGCCCGAGGAGGCAGCACGTACGCATCCGAAGTACTACCAGCAGTACCTCCTTCATTGCGATGCACTCGAGCGCTTCTCGGTGGTGAGCTTCGTGTGGGGGCCCGGCCAGCGCACGCCGGTCCATGACCACTGCACCTGGGGCATGGTCGGCGTGCTGCGGGGTGCCGAGCATTCGCGCCGCTATGCACGGGCCGGCGCCGGTGAGCCGCTAATCGTCGGCGACAGCCAGCGACTGGAGCAGGGACATATCGACCTGCTGTCGCCGCGCGAGGGCGACATCCATGAAGTGAGCAACGCGCTGCCCGACCGTCCGTCGATCAGCATCCATGTGTACGGTGCGAACATCGGTGGCGTCAGGCGCCATGCGTACGAACCCGAGACAGGCGTCGAGAAGCCCTTCGTGTCGGGCTATTCCAGCGCGCAGATTCCGAATTTCTGGGATCGATCGGAAGAGGTGCGCGCGGCCCTGGTCCGTTAGTTGGTTACCCTCCCCTCTTCCCGATCCCGATCGAGCCATAGCCCCATGACTGCACAGACCCCCACACTGCCCGCCGAGTTCGACTGCATCGAGATCACGACGCCGGGCGCCCCCGACGTGCTGAAACCGGCGCGCCGCCCGATGCCGGTGCCCGCCTCCGGCGAGGTGCTGATCCAGGTCCATGCCGCCGGGGTCAACCGGCCCGACGTGCTGCAACGGATCGGCCGCTATCCGGTACCGCCGGGTGCCAGCGACCTGCCCGGGCTGGAAGTGGCCGGCGTGGTCGCGGCAGTCGCCGCCGACGTCACCCGCTGGAAGGTCGGCGACCGCGTCTGTGCACTGACGAACGGTGGCGGCTATGCAACCTATTGCCTGGCACCGGCCGGCAGCGTGCTGCCGGTGCCTGCCGGGCTGTCGATGGTGGAGGCGGCTGCGATACCCGAGACCTTCTTCACCGTCTGGAGCAACGTGTTCGACCGCGGCCAGTTGTCGCCGGGCGAGTCGTTCATGGTGCAGGGCGGGTCGAGCGGTATCGGCACCACCGCGATCCAGATCGCCGCGGCGCGCGGCCACAAGGTGTTTGCCACCGCAGGCAGCGCCGAGAAATGCGCGGCCTGCGAGCAGATCGGCGCGTCCCGGGCGATCAACTACCGCACCGAGGACTTCGAGGCGGTGGTGAAGGAGGTCACCGGCGGGCGCGGGGTGGACGTCATCCTCGACATGGTCGGCGGCGACTATGTCGGCAAGGAACTGAAGTCGCTCGCCGACGGTGGCAGGCTGGTCTTCATCGCCTTCCTGGGCGGGATGAAGGCGACGGTCGACCTGAACGAACTGATGCGGCGCCGGCTGACGATGACCGGCTCGACGCTGCGCCCGCGCGACAACGCGTTCAAGGCCTCGGTCGCCGCCTCGCTCGAACGCGAAGTGTGGCCGCTGGTCGCCGCCGGGCGGGTGAAGCCGGTGATCCACGCGACCTTCCCGCTGACACGCGCCTGCGATGCCCATGCGCTGATGGAAACCAGCACCCACATCGGCAAGATCGTGCTTGAAGTGGCCTGATCCCGCCTCAGGTCTGGCGCCCGGGACGGAAGTAGCGGGCGTCGTCGTAGAACGCCGGCGCATCGTTGGCCGGCCACCAGCCGGGGATGCCCAGCACCGGCAGCGGCGCCAGGTCACGCGGGCTGGCCAGCTTGTCGATCGCCAGGGCGAGCTCGCCGTCGAGGGCAGCGGCGATGGCGGGCGCCGGCTGCGCCAGCAGCGCCTCGGGTGCATCCAGCACCCATGCATGTGCGGTCAGCCCCACGAAGGGCGACCGGGCCTTGTCGAGCAGGCCGTGGCCGAACACGAGAAAGCGCAACGACCGCAGCACGTCGGTACGGCGCCCCACGAACAGCTCGCGCCAGCGGAAGGCGCGCAGCAGTTCGACCAGCGACGGGTCGGCGCTGGCCACCAGCAGCCCGTTCTCGTCGAACAGCGTGAGTGCATCGCGCCGGGCGCTGCGCCGGGGGATGGCGCCTGCGCCAGCCCCGGCCGCGTGTCCGGGCTCGCCGCATTCCGCCACATGGCCAGCGTTCAGCCGCGCCTTCGACGCCGGGAACACGCACCAGACCAGCAGGTTCATCAGGTCGTGCCAGTCATCGCTGCGCAGCCCGAGCACGCCCTCGGCCCAGACCGAGCGCTCGTAGGCGAGCGCACCGCCGGCCGCTGGCACATCCCCGGGCACCAGCACCCGGCCAGACGCGCCGGCCACCGGCCCTGCCGCCGCCAGGGCAGCGGTCCATGCATCGCGCGCGGGGAAGGCAGGGTAGCCGTGCCAGCGGGCTGCCATCGGACGATAGGGCTCGAACATCGGCGACCGCGTCGCGAAGCGGTCGTCCCAGGCGGATCCGGGTGCGGGGGTCATCCATGGATTTTGCCTTACACTCGTTCGATCACAGGTGGTGCCGGAGACAAGGCGGATGGCGGAGCGGGTCGATTGCGTGGTGGTCGGGGCCGGAGTGGTCGGGTTGGCGATCGCACGCCGGCTGGCGATGGCGGGGCGCGACGTGCTGGTGCTGGAGGCCACCGACGGCATCGGCAACGGCGCGAGTTCGCGCAATTCCGAGGTCATCCATGCGGGCATCTACTATCCGCCGGGCTCGCTGAAGGCGCAGGTCTGCGTGCAGGGGCGCCACAAGCTGTACCGCTACTGCCGCGAGCGCGCCATTCCGCACCAGCGCATCGGCAAGCTGATCGTCGCCACCCACGAAGAGCAGACGCCGCAACTGGCGAAGTACAAGGCGCAGGCCGAACGGAACGGCGTCGACGACCTGCGCTGGGTGTCGGCCGATGAAGCGCGCGAGATGGAGCCGGAAGTCATCTTCGCCGCGGCCGTGCACTCGCCGTCCTCCGGCATCATCGACAGCCATTCGCTGATGCTGGCGCTGCAGGGCGACGCCGAGAACGCCGGCGCGACCTGCGTGTTCAACAGCCCGGTCGAAGGTGGCCGCGCGAACGGCGATTTCATCACGCTCGATGTCGGCGGCAGCGACCCGATGTCCATCGACTGCGGCACGGTCATCAACGCCGCCGGCCTGACTGCGCCGCAACTGGCCGCGCGCATCGCCGGGGTGCCAGCGCACACCGTTCCGAAAACCCACTACGCGATCGGCCACTACTTCGCGCTCTCGGGCAGGCCACCGTTCTCGCGGCTGGTGTATCCGGTCGCGCGCAGCGACTGGCTCGGCGTGCATGTGACCGTCGACCTCAGCGGCCGGGTCAAGTTCGGGCCCGACTTCAACTGGATCGACGACATCGACTACCGGTTCGACCATTCGCTCGAACCCGCGTTCTACGAGGCGATCCGCCGCTACTACCCGGGGCTGAAGGACGGCGCGCTCACGCCCGACTACACCGGCATCCGCGCGAAGATCACGGGCCCGGGCGAGCCACCCGCCGACTTCGTGGTCCACGGCATCGAGACCCATGGCATACTGGGGCTGGTCAACCTGTTCGGCATTGAGTCGCCCGGGCTGACCTCGTCGATGGCCCTGGCCGACCATGTCGCCGCGATGATCGGCATCGAGCAGCCCGACGACATCCCCGCCCTGCCCCTGCAGCCAGCAGCCTGAAAACCCGGGTCAGACACGGTTTCCTGCGTAAACCGT
>CAIQON010000007.1 GCA_903873475.1 uncultured bacterium | reverse complement strand
GGTGCGCGCGTTGCGGGGGACAGGCATGGCCATGGTCATCTTCCTTCGGTCGGGGTTGTCCGCTCAGTCGGCGCAGATGCCATCGAAGAACGTCGACAGGTCGTCGATGGCCTCGAGTCCGGCGACCCGCTCGCGCAGCATCCGGGTGCGCATCGGGTCGAGTGGGCGCACGCCGCGCGCGAAGCATTCGTCGAACTTCGTATCGATCGCCGCGGTGCCCAGTGGCGCCTCGGCGCTGCCCGGGACATGGTCGATCCTGCGCTCGAGCAGGCCGTGGCGATGGCTCGCCACGCGCAGCACGACTGGCGCCCGCGTGCCGGTGAACGAAGGCTCCGGCCGTACGCTCACCCTGGCGGCGAAGGACCGCAGTGCCGGGTCCAGCGCGGCTTGCGGTTCGATTTCGGCCAGCCCGAGGCGCCCGCGCAGCACCGCGCAGGCGATCGAATAGCGGATGCTGAACTGGGCGCTCACCTGCGGATCGTCGCCCGGTTCGTAGGGTGCGCCGACCAGTTGCGCGATGTAGGGGCTGGCGGCGACCTCGACCGATGCGATGTCGTCCGCCGTCAGCCCGTACTCCGTGACCAGTTCCAGCATGCCGGCGATCGCCGCGTGGTTGCAGCTGCAGCTCGGATAGCCCTTGATCGATACCGCGTCGCTGTCGAAACGCTCGCCCAGCCCATCCAGCATGCGCTGCGCATCGCCGGGCTGGTACAGCGCATGAAAGCCGAGCCTGCCCTCGAAGATCTCCGCCGGTGCGGTGATGCCCTGTGCGGCGAGCCGGGCGGCCAGGATGCCGGCGCGCGCGGGGAAGGCCGACAGCAGCCGCTTCGCGAGCGCAGGCTCGAGGTTCGCCTGCTGGGTGCCGCCCGCCTGCTGGAACGCGAGTCCGAGCGCATGCCGCGTCATGGTGGCGTCCAGCCCCATCAGCCGCGAGGCCGCTGCGGCGGCGCCCAGCACGGTGACCGCGGACGTATAGGCGAAGCCGCGATGGGGCAGCGTGAACGATCCGGTGATCCGGCACACCAGGTCGTTGCCGGCGACCAGCGCGCACAGGAACTCGCGTCCCGGCGCGCGCAGCCATTCGGCCATCGCCAGCGCCACCGGGAGGATCACGATATTGGTGTGGACCGGCGCGTCGCGCCCGAAGCTGTCGTAGTCGAGCGCGGCGGCCGTCCCGCCATTGATGAAGGCGGCCTCCGCTGCCGGCAGCCTGCCGCCGTACGCCCAGCAGGTCGCCTGCGGCGCGCCGCCATCGGTGGCGAACAGTTCGTGCACCTCGCGGCAGCCCGGTGCATCCGAGCCGGCCCAGGCCACGGCCAGCGTGTCCAGCATGATGAGTTTCGCGTGGTCGACGATCCTGGCCGGCAGGCGGTCGTACTGCAGCCCGGCAACATGCGCGGCGATGCGCGCGGATAGCGTTTCCGATGGATTCATGGCGTGGATGAAGGTGTGATGGCCGGGCAATGATGCACTCCATTGAGGCGGTCCGTGGCGAAACCGCCGGGTCGCCGTGGTCGCTGCTACGGTGCTGCTCTACAATGCCAAGCCAGCAAACATCCAACAGGATCAGGGTCCGCTCATGGCTGCAGTGTTTCCGTTTTCCGCGATCGTCGGCCAGGACGAGATGAAGCTCGCGTTGCTGATCGCGTCGGTCGACCCATCGGTCGGTGGCGTGTTGATCTTCGGCGACCGCGGCACCGGCAAGTCGACGGCCGTACGGGCACTTGCGGCACTGCTGCCCACGATGCGCGCGGTGGTCGGCTGCCCTTACGGCTGCGATCCCGCCAAGGTGGCCGGCCTGTGCGGCGCATGCGACGGCACGGCGGACAAGCCCGCGGCCGCGTCGAAGTCGAAGGCCGCCGACGCGGCGAAGGCTGCTGCCGGGCCCAGGAGCCATGCGGTGCCGGTGCCGGTCGTCGACCTGCCGCTGGGCGCCACCGAAGACCGTGTCGTCGGTGCGCTCGACCTCGAGCGTGCCCTGGCGCACGGCCAGAAGGCGTTCGAGCCCGGGCTGCTGGCGCGTGCGAACCGTGGCTTCCTCTACATCGACGAGGCCAACCTCCTGGAAGACCACCTGGTCGACCTGCTGCTCGACGTCGCTGCCTCAGGCGAGAACGTGGTCGAGCGCGAAGGGCTTTCGATCCGGCATCCGGCGCGTTTCGTGCTGGTCGGCAGCGGCAACCCCGAGGAAGGCGAACTGCGCCCGCAACTGCTCGACCGGTTCGGGCTGTCGGTCGAGGTCAAGACGCCGACCGACCTGCCCACGCGCATCGAGGTCGTGCGCCGGCGCGATACCTTCGAACGCGACCCGGCGGCCTTCATCGCGGCCTGGGAGAAGGAAGATGCGAAGCTGCGGCGCAGGCTGACGACGGCGCGCGGCCGCCTGGCCGAGGTGTCGGTGCCCGACCGCGTGCTCGAACAGGCCGCCGGCCTGTGCATGGCGCTCGGTACCGACGGCCTGCGCGGCGAACTCACGCTGATGCGGGCCGCCCGTGCGCTTGCGGCCTTCGAAGGCGATCGCGCCGTTGGCGACGTGCACCTGAAGCGCGTTGCTGCACCTGCGCTGCGCCACCGCCTGCGGCGCAACCCGCTGGAGGACGCCGGCTCCGCCAGCCGGATCGAACGCGCCATCGCCGAACACTTCGGAGCCTGATCGATGCCCGCG
>CAIQON010000006.1 GCA_903873475.1 uncultured bacterium | reverse complement strand
CCCAGACCTGCGTCTGAGTCAGGGGTGCTGAGAGTGGATGGGGCGGCTGCCCGGATTGGCCTCGGAGAACTCGTTGGCCAGGGCGGAGGTGATGCTGTTCGCGGCGTCGAACAGCGAAATGCTGTTGAGCTGGTTCACGTTGCCGATGACGAACGTGATCGCCATGGTCTCGCCGAGTGCGCGCCCCAGCCCCAGCATGATGCCGCCGATGACGCCAGTCTTGGTGTAAGGAAGCACGACCCGCCACACCACTTCCCAGGTGGTCGCGCCCAGGCCGTAGGCCGACTCCTTGAGCATCGGCGGCGTGACCTCGAACACGTCGCGCATCACCGACGCGATGAACGGGATGATCATGATCGCGAGGATGATGGACGCGCACAGGATGCCGATGCCGATCGGCGGGCCCTGGAACAGCGCGCCGATGCCGGGGATTCCGCCGAACACGTTCTGCAGCGGCACCTGCACATAGGACGAGAAGATCGGCGCGAAGACCAGCAGGCCCCACATGCCGTAGACGATCGACGGGATGGCAGCCAGCAGCTCGATGGCCGTCCCGAGCGGCCGCCGCAACCAGCCGGGGGACAACTCGGTGAGGAAGATCGCGATGCCGAAGCTCACCGGTACCGCGATCAGCAGCGCGATGACCGACGTCACCAGGGTGCCGTAGATCATCACCAGGCCGCCGAACCGCTCCTGGACGGGATCCCATTCGGCGGTCCAGAGGAAGCTGAAGCCGAATTCGCGCATCGAAGGGATTGCGCCGACGACCAGCGAGAGGATGATCCCCAGCAACAGCCCCAGCGTGAGCAGTGCCGCGCCAGTGGTCAGGATCAGGAATATCCTGTCCCCGAGACGGTCATCGCGCCTGATGGCTCCGGGGGTGGGCGCACCCCGGTCAGCGCCAGCTTCACTCGAGGGCAAGGTTGCCTCCATCACGACTCCCGGCTGCAAGAACCGGGGCCGGAACAGCATCCGGCACCGGGGCTTGCCTGATTTTATGTTATTTGAAGAACGGCTTGCCGGAGGAATCCTGCATGGTCGTCCACAAGGCGCGGATCGACTTCACCACCGGGCCAGGCATCGGCACGTAGTCGAGTTCCAGTGCCGTGCTGTTGCCGTTCGCATACGCCCACTCGAAGAACCGGATCACCGCCAGCGCGTTTTCCGGCGACTCCTGCACCCGGTGCATCAGGACGAAGGTGGCACCCGTGATCGGCCATGCATCCTTGCCGCTCTGGTTGGTCAGGATCTGGTAGAACGTCTTCGACCAGTCTGCGCCCGCCGCGGCCGCTGCAAACGTCAGGTCATCCGGTGCGACGAAGTTGCCAGCCGCATTGCGCATCAGCGCATAGGGCAGCTTGTTCTGCTTGGCGTATGCGTACTCGACATAGCCGATCGAGTTGGGCAGGCGCTGCACGAATGCGGTGACACCTTCGTTGCCCTTGCCGCCGGCGCCGGTGGGCCAGTTCACTGCCGTGCCTTCACCGACCTTCGACTGCCACTCGCTGCTGACCTTCGACAGGTAGTTGGTGAAGATGAACGTCGTGCCCGAGCCGTCGGCACGGCGCACCGGCGCGATGGCCGCATCCGGAAGCTTGACGGTCGGGTTGAGCTTGACGATTGCCGGGTCGTTCCAGCGCGTGATCTTGCCCAGGTAGATATCGGCCAGCATTTCGCCGGTCAGGCGCAGTTCGCGCTCTTTCAGCCCCGGGATGTTGATGATCGGCACGACACCGCCGGTGACGGTGGGGAACTGGATCAGTCCGTCCTTGGCGAGTTCGGCGTCCGTGAGCGGCATGTCGGAGGCGCCGAACTGCACGGTCTTGCCGCGGATCTGGCGCAGGCCGCCGCCCGAGCCGATCGACTGGTAGTTCATCCGCACGCCGGTCGCCTTGTTGTAGTCGGCGGCCCAGCGGGCGTAAAGCGGTGCCGGGAAAGTCGCACCTGCACCCGTGATTTCCTTGACCTGCGCGCTGGCGAGGGAGGTGCCTCCGAGGGCGATCGCGCTCGCGAGGACGGTGAGGCAATGTCTTCTGTTCATGTCGACTCCTAGCTTGGGGATGATCCCTTTGAGCCCGGAGTCTAGCCATCGCGCATGACAGGATTGTTACTGTGGGATACGGGTCACGCCAGCCCCTGATGCTGCAGGGCGGCAGGAATGCGCCGTCAGCCAGCGCTTCCGATCGCCTCCGCGATCGACTCGGCACAGCGGCGCGACAGAGATTCCTGGTCGGATTCCACCATCACCCGCACCACCGGTTCGGTTCCTGACGGCCGCAACAGCACCCGGCCGCGCGCGCCCAGTGCGGCGCCGGCACTGGCGACCGCCTGCGCGACAGCGGGGTTCTCCCGGAAGGCGCGCGGGTCGGTCGTACGCACGTTGATCAGCACCTGCGGGAACAGCACCAGCGAACCCGCGACCTCGGTGAGGCTGCGCCCGCCCCGCTGCATCGCCGCCAGCACCTGCAGCGCCGACACGATGCCGTCGCCGGTGGTGTGCCGGTCGAGGCAGAGGATATGGCCTGAATTCTCGCCGCCGACCTGCCAGCCGCGCGCGCGCAGCTGCTCCAGCACGTACCGGTCGCCGACCGCCGCGCGCGCGAACGCGATGCCGCGCGCTGCCAGCGCACGCTCGAGCGCTAGGTTCGTCATCAGGGTACCGACGACGCCGCCGACCAGTTCACCGTGCTCATGGCGATCGACCACGATCGCGTGCAGCAGCTGGTCGCCGTCGTAGACCGTACCGTCCTGGTCGCACATCAGCAGACGGTCGCCGTCGCCGTCGAGCGCGATGCCGAGGTGCGCGTGATTGGCTTTCACCGCCTCCCGCAGCGCAGCCGGGTGGGTCGCGCCGCAGCTGCGGTTGATGTTGAAGCCGTCGGGCTGGTTGCCGATCGGGATCACGTCCGCGCCGAGCTCGTGGAATACCGGCCCGGCCACATGGTAGGTCGCACCATGGGCGGAATCGACCACGATGCGCAGCCCGCGCAGGTCGCGCTCGGCCGGGAAGGTACCCTTGCAGAATTCGATGTAGCGCCCGCCGGCATCGCTGATCCGCCGGGCACGGCCCAGGCCGGCGGATTCACGGGTGACCATCGGCTCGTCGAGCACCCGTTCGATCTCGAGTTCGACCGCGTCCGGCAGCTTGTTGCCATCGCCGGAAAAGAACTTGATGCCGTTGTCCTCGTACGGATTGTGCGACGCACTGATCACGATCCCGGCCGACAGCCGCAACGCGCGCGCGAGGTAGGCAACTGCCGGCGTCGGCATCGGTCCGCACAGGTAGACATCGACGCCTGCGGCCGACAGACCGGCCTGCAGCGCCGACTCGAGCATGTAGCCGGACACCCGCGTGTCCTTGCCGATGACCACCGCCGGCTGGGGCGCCGTCCGGGGCAGCGCACCGCTGGGCTCGGCACTGCGTCCGGCGCCAGCCAGCACGCGGCCGGCGGCGTTGCCCAGCCGCATCACGAAGTCCGGGGTGATCGGGTACTCGCCGACGCGCCCACGAACGCCATCGGTGCCGAAATACTTGCGAGTCAAGGGATAGGGATGGAGCCGGTAGGGTTGGACGCATCGAACGCGCGCCAGACCGCCAGTGCATCCCGGGTCTCGCGCACGTCATGGACCCGGATTATGTCAGCGCCGTGCAGGGCGCACCACAGGGCGCCGCCGACGCTGGCGGCCAGCCGTTCACCGGTG
>CAIQON010000005.1 GCA_903873475.1 uncultured bacterium | reverse complement strand
CTGAAAACCCGGGTCAGACACGGTTTTCCGGTACGGGCGGCAGCGTAGCCGCTCGCGGGTGGAAATCCGTGTCTGACCCGGGTTTTCGGAAAACCGTGTCTGACCCGGGTTTTCGACGCCATCATCGGGGTTTGGTGTGCAGGCGAAGCATCGCTGCTTCGTAGTCGCCGCGTGCGATCCAGTCGATCACGCCGAGGGCTCGGTCGATCGATTCGTCGATCAGTGACTGCTCTTCGGGTCGCGGTGGGTTGAGTACGTACGAATGCACCAGGGACTTGTCGCCCGGGTGCCCGATGCCCAGCCGCAGCCGCCAGAAATCGCGGGTGCCGAGCTGGGCGGTGATGTCCCTCAGGCCGTTGTGGCCGGCGAAGCCGCCGCCGAGCTTCATCTTCACGGTGCCCGCGGGCAGGTCGAGCTCGTCGTTCGCGACGATCACGTCCGACGGGTCTATCTTGTAGAAGTTCGCGAGTGCTGCCACCGACCTGCCGCTCAGGTTCATGAACGTCTGTGGTTCGAGCAACCAGCACGATTCTCCGGCAATGGTCGTGCGCCCAGCCAGGCCATGGTAGCGCGGCTCGTTCTGCAGGTGGGCGCCTGCCGAGCGGGCGAGCCGGTCGATGAGCCAGAACCCGGCGTTGTGCCGGGTGCGCTCGTACTGCGATCCGGGATTGCCGAGGCCGACGATCAGTTTCATGGAAGTCTGGAAGAGAAAGGCCCGCGCGCTTGGGAGCGACGCGGGCCCGGGGTGTGGCAGGAGACCCGGTTACTTCTTCTTCTCGGGCTCTTTCTTGTCGCCGCCAGCCTGTGCCGCAGAACCGGCGGTCTTGTCTTCCTCGGCCGCGCCACGCGGGATCGACGCGCTCGCCAGCGGCGAATCGCCGCGCGCGAGGCCTGGCAGGCGCACGCCTTCGGGCAGCGTCAGGTCTGACATGTGCACGCTGTGGCCGACGGTGATCTGCGACAGGTCTACCTCGATGAACTCGGGGAGGTACTTCGGCAGGCAGGCGACTTCGATCTCGTTCATGATGTGCGTGACGATCGCGCCACCGAACTTGACTGCCTGGGCCTGGTCGGCGTTCACGTAGTGCAGCGGCACGCGCATCGTGACTTCTCGGTCTTCGGCGACGCGCTGGAAATCGACGTGCTGGATCAGCTGGCGCCACGGGTGCATCTGTACGTCGCGCAGCAGCACCTGCTGCTTCTGGCCGTCGAGTTCCATGGTCAGGATAGACGCATGGAACTGCTCGCTCTTGAGCTGGAACCAGAGTGACTTGTGCTGCAGCTCGATCGATTGCGCCGGGGCGCTTCCGCCGTACAGGATGCCGGGGACCGTTCCGGCGCTGCGCAGGCGGCGGCTCGCACCCTTGCCTTGCAATGTGCGCGATTTCGCGCTGACTTCGAGGGACATGGTGTTTCCTTGTGGAAGGCGCTCCGCGACCAGAGCACCGGGTTGGACCCGCCGGAGCGATCCGGCGGGATGCGTACCTGGGGACATCCCGGATACGTGTGCTGCATCGGTGGCGGCTTTCGCTGCCGGACATCGGCACCGAACGCCGCCACCTCAGGGTCAGTCCATGAACAGGGAACTGACCGAATCTTCGTTGCTGACCCGCAGGATCGTCTCTGCAAGCAGCGATGCCACCGACAACTGGCGGATGCGATCGCCGCAGTTGCGCGCGGCCTCGGACAGCGGGATGGTGTCGGTGACGACCAGTTCATCGAGGTCGTCGCTGCCCGAGATACGTTCGATCGCGGGGCCCGACAGCACGGCATGCGTGCAGTAGGCGGCCACGCGCGAGGCGCCAGCGTGCTTCAGCGCCTGTGCAGCCTTGACCAGCGTGCCGGCGGTGTCGACCTTGTCGTCGACGATCACGCAGGTGCGACCCTGCACGTCGCCGATGATGTTCATCACCTCGGACACGTTGGCCTTCGGCCGCCGCTTGTCGATGATCACCAGGTCTGCCTCGAGACGGCTGGCCATCGCACGGGCGCGCACCCCGCCGCCGGTGTCCGGGGACACCACGCACAGGTTCTTGTAGTCGCGCTTCCACACGTCGCCGAGCAGGATCGGCAGGCCGTAGATGTTGTCGACCGGGATATCGAAGAAGCCCTGGATCTGGTCGGCGTGCAGGTCCATCGTCAGCACGCGATCGACGCCGACGCTCTGCAGCATGTTGGCGACGACCTTCGCGGTGATCGGCACCCGGGCCGAACGCGGCCGGCGGTCCTGCCGGGCGTATCCGAAATAGGGGATGGCAGCGGTGACCCGCGCGGCCGACGAGCGCTTGAGCGCATCGACCATCGCCATCAGTTCCATCAGGTTGTCGTTCGCGGGCGAGCAGGTCGACTGCAGCACGAACACGTCCTTGCCGCGCACGTTCTCGAGCAGTTCGACCATGGTCTCGCCGTCACTGAACATGCCGACGCTGGCGCGCCCGAGATGGATGTTCAGGTCGCGCACGACGCCCTCGGCCAGCTTGCGGCTTGCGGACCCCGAGAAAACCATCAACCGGTCATAGGACATGGACCATCCTTGCGTCGCGCGATCGTTGCAGTCGTTGCAGTCGTTGCGGTCGATACAGACGCGGCAGCCGTCGCTACTGACACCACTGGCGAGAAGTCGTGAGCCGAGTCGTCAGAAACGCGCCCGTCGAAGGGAAAGACCGCCGCGCAGGCAGGGCCCGCGCGGCGGTCAGGGTAGTGGCTGGGGAGGTAGGGATCGAACCTACGAATGCCGGAATCAAAATCCGGTGCCTTACCACTTGGCGACTCCCCAAGAAACCTTGGCAGTGATGCCGATGATGCCGGAGCTTTCGATATCGCGCCTGCTCCGATGATGCCTTGATGCTCAGTTACGTGCTCAGTTGCGTACTCAGTTAAAAGCTCCCCGACCCGCCTTCCCGTCAGGCTGCGGCCATCGACCACAACGGATGCCGGTCGAGACCGGCGGCGACAAAGCCCCTCATGTGCGCCGGCCGGCGCGCGAAGACTGCTGCTGCCTCCTGCGCCGAACCGAACGCGCCGAAGACGCAGGCACCCGAGCCGCTCATCGCCGCCGGAGCCTGCCGCCGCAGCCAGGAGAGATGCTCACCGACTGCCGGATAGCCTGCCACCACCACCGGCTCCAGGTCGTTTCGTCCCGGAGCCAGCGCAAAACGGAAATGAGGATGCGGAAAACCCGCTATTTTCGCGGCAGGCGAATCCCGTGTCAAATGCGGTGATTGAAATACCTCACGGGTCGGCACCTGTACCGGCGGCACGAGCACCACGTAGCAGGCTGCTTCTGCTTCGATTGCGACAAGTTCTTCGCCGATACCGCTGGCAAACGCCGTCTGCCCGAACACGAAAACCGGTACGTCGGCACCGAGCCCGAGGCCGATTTCCTGCAACGCCTGCCGCGACAGGCCGGTCTGCCAGAGCGCGTTCAGCGCCAGGAGCACGGTGGCGGCGTCCGAACTGCCGCCGCCGAGCCCGCCCCCCTGAGGGATGCGCTTGACGAGGGAGAGGTCGGCACCGAGCCGGCAGCCCGTCGCATCCTGCAGGGCGCGCGCGGCCCGAACGGAGAGGTCGTCGTCCTCCGCCACGCCGGGCAGGTCGCTGCGGCGGACGATGCGGCCGTCCTCGCGCACGGCCAGCCCGACGCTGTCGGCATGGTCGATGAAGCGGAACACGGTCTCGAGCAGGTGGTAGCCATCGGCCCGTCGCCCGACCACATGCAGCATCAGGTTCAGCTTGGCGGGGGCGGGGAAGTAGCGCAGCCCGTCCGGCTGCACGGGGAAATCATCGAGGCTCATCCCGGCATGCGTCCCGCCGATGCGAACGCGGGCACGACCTGCCACTGGTCGATCACCAGCCGCACCTGCAGGTCCGTCGAGGCGACGTCGATGCGACGTGGCAAGGCGTCGAGCGGCGGGGCCGAGAACGCCGGGATCACGATGTCCCATCCGGTCTCGTGGAACGATTCGATGCGGCCCGCGCCGTCGCGCACGATGCGCACCGCGACGCCGTCCGGCCCGGTCTGGCCGCGTACCCAGTAGCGCAGGCCGTCGAGCGGAAGCGCGAAGCCGAGCGTGCCACGCATCAATGCTTCGACCGTGGCTGCGCGCTCGACCCTGCCGCCCGCGCGCAGCGTCACGCCGCCTGCATCGCGCGCGATCTCGACCGACCCGGCCCCGAGCGGAGCCGAGATCACCATCTCCTCGCCCTGCCCGTCGAAACGCCAGCGAAGGTTGGCCGACAGCGCCTGCTCCCCATGGCGGATCGCGAGCCGCCCGGACAACTCGAACGCAGGATCGCCCTGGACCGTCACCGGCGACACCACGGAATCTGCGGCCGGCATGCCGGCACAACCGTGCAGCAGCAACGACAGGAGCACGGGCAGCGCCCCCAGCGCGCGCCGGCGCGGCATCGCAGGGCGGGCCCTGGGGCGGTCGCCCCTGGCGTGATGCTGGCTCACTTGCGCAGGCGCTTGACCGTGCCCTGCAGCACTTCGTTGTCGGGGTTCGCCTTCAGGGCCTCGTCCCAGATCAGCCGCGCTTCGTCGTGCCGGCCCTGGGTCCACAGCACCTCGCCCAGGTGCGCGGCGATCTCGGCGTCGCGCTTGAGCCTGTAGGCACGCTGCAGGAACTCGAGTGCCTTGCCACGATCGCCCATGCGGAAGAACACCCAGCCCATGCTGTCGATGATGTACGGGTCTTCCGGGGACAGCTTCAGCGCGGTCTCGATCAGCTTGCGTGCCTCGTCCAGCCGCACGTTGCGGTCGGCCAGCGAGTAGCCGAGCGCATTGTGGGCATGCGCATGGTCGGGACGGATGTCGATCACGCGCGCCAGGTTCTTCTCGGCGACATCGAAGCGGCCGAGCCGCTCGGCCAGCAGCGCCTGGTCATAAAGGAGGTCGGGGGTATCCGGCGCCTTGGCCAGCGCCTCGCCGAGCAGGTCGAATGCGCCCTGGAAATCCTTCGCCTCGCGCAGGACCTGCGCTTCGGTGAGGATCAGCTGCGTGCGCTGCTCGAGCGATACCGGGACGATGCGGCGCAGCCCCTCGCGCGCCTCGCGGGTGCGTCCCTGGCGTGCGAGCACGGACGCCTCGGCGAGTTGCGCCGGGATGCGCTGATCGCCCCCCTCGACTGCCCGGTACCACTTGATCGCGTCGTCGAACTGCCTGCGTCCTTCGGCAGTGCGCCCGAGGTAGTAGCGCAGCGTGTCCGCGTCCTTCGGCTGGCCGGCGAGCAGCTTGCGGAACTGCTCGTCGGCGGTGTCGAAGTCTTCCAGTTGCAGCGACAGCAGCCCGATCGCCAGCCCGAGCTCACTGTTGTCGGGAAAGCTGGCCGCCAGCCGCTGGAACTCGAGTCGGGCTTCGGGCAGCCGCTGCTCGGCCGCGTACAACCGGGCAAGGTTCATCCGAGCCTCGGTCGCCTTCGGGTTTGCGCCGACGAACTTCTGCAGATGGGCCATCGCCTCGGCGTTCGAACGCCGGGCGAGAATCTGCGTCTCGAACAGCGCCGCCAGTTCCCAGTCGGGCGATATGCGCTGCGCCTCGCGCACTTCGGACAGGGCAAGTGCAAAGTCCTGCGTCGTCCACGCGGCCTGCGCGACGGCCATGCGGGCTTCGCGCAGGCCCGGATGCCTGGCCGCCAGTTCGCGCACCACGCCGAGCACGGCGGCCCGGTCGGACTGCTTGGCGAACAGCGAGCCCAGTTGCATGAAGCCGCGCCCGATGTTGTCGCCCTCGTTCACCAGCAGCCGCTCGAGGTGGGGCACCGCGGCGTTCAGCATGCCGCCGTTGACCAGCAACGCAACCACCGTCTGTCGCGCCTGTATGGACTCGGGGTCGATCGACACCCAGGTGGTCGACGCATCGATCGCCTGCTTGAAATCACCGGAACGCAGCGCGATCTCGGTCGCCCGCTGCGCGATGCGGGGATCACGCGTCGACTTGGCGAGGTCGTTCAGCGCAGCCGTGGCGATGTCGAAACGTCCCCGCTGGGCGGAAATCTCGGCCAGCAGGTACTGGAACATCACCTGCCGGCTGAGTTCCATCCGCGGCAGGCGCGGGTCGATCGCGGGGCGCGCGTCGCCGCCGGCCTCGCGCTGCGCG
>CAIQON010000004.1 GCA_903873475.1 uncultured bacterium | reverse complement strand
CAGCTTTTCGCCGACTTCCTTCGAGCAAGCGCGCGCGGTGAGCGTGTGCTCGACGCCGTAGATCTCGGGCGTCTCGGACAGGATCGCAGTGCCGCCGTGGCGCACCAGCAGGTCCATCGCCGCACCGAGGGCCGGGTTGGCGGTGATCGACGAGAAGCCGTCGGAGCCGCCGCACTGCAGGCCGACGGTGATGTGGCTGGCCGGCACCTTCGTGCGCGTGACCCTGTTCGCCTCCGGCAGCATCGACTTCACCGCAGCGATGCCGGCCGCGATGGTCTTCGTGGTGCCGCCTTCGTCCTGCATCACGAAGGTGTGCAGGCGCGCACCGGCGGTGAGCTTCTGTTCGGCGAGCAGCTTGTTCACCTGGTTGCGCTCGCAGCCCAGGCCGACGATCAGTGCGCCGGCCAGGTTGGCATGCAGCGCATAGCCGGCCATCGTCCGGCGCAGCAGGTCCATCGGCTCGCCGGTCATCTCCATGCCGCAGCCGGTGCCGTGGGCGAAGGCGACCACGCCGTCGACGTTCGGATACTCGGCCAGCCGCTCGGGCGTGAAGTATTCGGCGATCTTGTGCGCGACCGTGGCCGAGCAGTTGACCGTCGACAGCACGCCGATGAAGTTGCGCGTGGCGACCTGACCGTTCGTGCGCACGATGCCCATGAACGTCGCCCGCTCGGCTTCCGGGATCATCTCGACCGGCTTGTAGTCGCGTGTGTACGCGTAGTCGCGCTGGTATTCGCGGAACTCCATGTTGTGCGAGTGCACGTAGGCGCCGGCAGGGATGTCGGCCGAGGCGAAGCCGATGGTGACGTTGTACTTGCGGATCGGCTCGTCCCTGGCGATCGCGCGCGCGGCGATCTTGTGGCCGGCCGGGACCTGGCCGCGGCTGGTCAGGCCGCCGTCGAGTTTCGCGCCCAGTTCGATCAGCGTGCGTGCGATCAGCACGTTGTCGTCCGGATGCAGGCGGATGGTCGGGCCGGCGGCGGGGCGCTGGTTGATTTCGATCATGGCGGATCCTCTGGCGGGTGTCTGGGGCGGAGCTGCGGGGCGGGAATCTAACATGGGCCGTGCACCGGGCCCCGCAGGCGTGTCACGCCGGAACGATCACGGTCGGTGTCAGTCCCATCCTGCGGGCACGGCGAGCAAACCTGCGGTCATCGAACGAGGCCACGGCGCTGCATGCCCTGTAACTCGCATGATGAAGCGCGTCGGCGAAGTCGAAGCCTGCGGCCATGTTGGCGACGGCCTGCTCCACCGCACCCCGATCCTCGATGCTGGCCTGGGGCAAGGCAAGCACATGCTCGAACACGGCCTGGATATCGCTCGACACGAGCCGGTAGTATCCGCGCATCAGCCACTCGAGTTCCAGCAGGACGGTCTTGCTGATCATGAGCGCCTGGCCGGATTCGATCAGTCGACGCGCAGAATCCCGCTGCAGCTCGGCTTCCGCGTCTGTCGTGTCCTCGATGTAGTAGCGGGCCAGGACATTCGTGTCGAGACCGGTCATCGTTCCAGCAGCGAGGCAGGGTCGAAGTCGACAGGTACGGACGACTTCCGACTCTTGACCAGGCCGAATCCGTTGCCCGGGGCGCTCGCCGGGGTGCTCTTGACGCGCAGTTCCACACGATCGCCCGCCATCACGAATTCGATTCGACTGCCCTGGCGTATGCCGAGCTGCCGTCGGATCTCCTTCGGGATCGTGACCTGCCCCTTGCTTGTCACCGACGTCGTATCCATGCGGATTCCAGATGTATTACGCGGTAATACTAGCTCGCGCAGGCGCGGCGTGCAACGCACGGAAACGATGCCAGACGGTTGAAGTCGTCATCCATCAGGGGAGAAGCGCCGTCACGAGACCTGCCAGCAGTACACCCGACACTGCCAATCGCGTCCTGGCCGCCAGCCCCCGAAGCGCGTAGTGCAGCGCACCCATCGTCGCGGCGGCGATCGCCGGCCAGGCGAGGCCGTAGAGCAGGACGGCACCGATGATCGCCGACGGCCCGCCCGGCGCTGCCGTCTCGCCGGCCGCCTGGGCCGCGATCCACGGCCATGCATTCCAGCAGAGCAGCCCGGACAGCAGGAACGCGAACACCGCTTCGACCGCGACCGGGGGATCGAGCAACGGCGGCCGTGCGGGTGCGGCCGCGTCCCGCACCGGCGGCCCGTCGTTCGACGGCGGCTGCGCGTCGGGCCCGGGGCGCTCAGGTTCCATCGTTGAGGTGGCAGGCCGACTGGCGCCCCGGCGCGATCTCGCGCAGGGCCGGCGCCTCGACCGCGCAGCGCGGCAGCGCATGCGGGCAGCGTGGATGGAAATGGCAGCCTGGCGGCGGTGCCAGGGGCGAGGGGATCTCGCCGCGCACCGGCCGGTACTGGCGGCGGCGCAGCGCGAGCGTCGGCACCTCGGCCAGCAGCGCCTGCGTGTACGGATGGTTCGGCGCCGCGAACAGCTGCTCTGCCGGCGCAGACTCGACGATGCGGCCGAGGTACATGATGAGTACCCGGTCGGCGAGGTGGCGGATCACGCCGAGGTCGTGGCTGATGAAGAGGTAGGTCAGGCCGAGGTCGGCGCGCAGCTGCATGAACAGGTTCAGCACCTGGGCCTGGATCGATACATCGAGTGCGGCCACCGCCTCGTCGCAGACCAGCACGTCCGGGCGCACCGCGAGTGCGCGCGCGATGCCGATGCGGCTGCGCTGGCCGCCGGAGAACTGGTGCGGCCAGCGCCGCTTCGCTGCCGGGTCGAGCCCGACCTGGCGCAGCAGCGTGTCGACCTGCTCGTCCTTGCCGGCCCGGTCGAGCAGGCCGTGCGCGAGCGGTGCCTCGGCGACCAGGTCGTCCACGCGCATGCGCGGATCGAGCGAGGCGAACGCATCCTGGAAGATCATCTGCACCTTGAGTTCGGTGGCGGTCTTCTCCGCTTTCGGCATCGCCGCGATCGAGCGGCCCTGCCACAGTCGTTCGCCGCGGCCGGGTTGCAGGATGCCGGCGGCGATGCGTGCCAGTGTCGACTTGCCGCAGCCGGATTCGCCGGCCAGGCCGACCACCTCGCCCCGTGCGAGCGCGAGGTCGACCCGGTCGACCGCATGCACTACCTGCGCACGCATGCCGGCGCCGAAGCGGTTGGCGATACGCGCAGCCAGGTCGAGCGGGCGTTCGAAGCGGCGCTCGATGCCGCGCAGTTCGAGCAGCGGGAACTCGTTCATCGCGTGCCCGCTGCCGGCAGTGGCACCGGGTTCCAGCAGCGCACCGTGCGCGACACGGCGTCTTCATCGACCGGCGCCTCCAGCGATGGCAGCTCCCCGCAACGCTCGATCGCCCGCGTGCAGCGCGCCCAGAACGCGCACCCGGGCGGCAGGTCGACCGGTGAGGGCGCATTACCCGAAATCTGCGCCAGCGGCCGACCGCGCGGGTTCATCGCCGGCACCGAATCGATCAGGCCGCGCGTGTACGGATGGCGCGGTGCATCCAGCACCGCATCGACCGGGCCGACCTCGACGATGCGCCCTGCATACATCACGCAGACCCGGTCGGCCAGCCCCGCGACCACCGACAGGTCATGGGTGATCCAGACCAGCGCGGTGCCGGACTCGCGCACCAGCGCCTGCATCTCGTACAGGATCTGTCCCTGGATGGTCACGTCGAGCGCGGTGGTCGGCTCGTCGGCGATGATCACATCGGGCCGGTTGACCAGCGCGATCGCGATCGCCACCCGCTGCCTCATGCCGCCGGAGAGCTGGTGCGGATAGGCGAGCAGCCGTTCGTCCGGCGCCGCGATGCCCACCTGCACCAGCGCCGCGCGCGCACGGTCGCGTGCCTGCGCCGTGGACACCGAATCATGCGCGGTGATCGCCTCGATCATCTGGGTGTCGATGCGCAGCACCGGGTTGAGCGTCATCATCGGATCCTGGAAGATCATCGCGATGCGCTTGCCGCGGATCGCGCGCCGTGCGCCCTCGTCGAGCAGCGCGAGGTCGACGCCGTCGAGCAGCACCCGGCCACCGAGGATGCGCCCCGGCGAGTCGACCAGCCCGAGGATCGAGAAGCCGGTGACGCTCTTGCCCGATCCCGACTCGCCGACCAGGCCGAGGATCTCGCCACGCTCGAGGCTGAAGTCGACACCGTCGACGGCATGCAGCATGCCGTTGCGAGAAGGGAACCCGGTGCGCAGGCCCTCGACCTGCAGCAGCGGTCGGCGCAGGGGTGCATCCGCAGCACTCATCGCGACAGCCTCGGGTTCAGCACGTCGCGCAGGTGGTCGCCCACCAGGTTGATCGCGACGATGGTCAGCACCAGCGCGACGCCGGGGAAGAAGCTGATCCAGTACTTGCCCGACAGCAGCTGGGTGTAGCCATTGGCGATCAGCAGCCCGAGCGCGGGCGAGGTGATCGGCATGCCCAGGCCGAGGAAGGACAGGGTGGCCTCGAGCGCGATCGCATGCGCGACCTGCACGGTGGCGATCACGATCAGCGGCGGCAGGCAGTTGGGCAGCAGGTGGCGCAGCACGATCCGCGTGGGCGACAGCGCCAGGCAGCGCGCCGCCTCGATGTATTCACGGTTGCGCTCGACCAGCGCGCTGCCGCGCACCGTGCGCGCGTAGTAGGCCCACTGCACGATGACCAGCGCCAGCACCACCTTGTCGACGCCCTGGCCGAGCACCGCCAGCAGCACCAGCGCGACCAGGATCGCCGGGAACGACAGCTGCAGGTCGACGATGCGCATCATCAGCGCATCGAAGCGGCCGCCGATCCATGCCGAGCCCAGGCCCACGAGCGTGCCGAAGGCCATCGCCACCACCGTGGCCAGCACGCCGACGCCGAGGCTGATGCGCAGACCGTAGAGGATCGCGCTCCACAGGTCGCGGCCCTGTTCGTCCGATCCGAGCACGAAGGTGTTGCCCGCTGCGCCCTTCGATCCGGGCTCGAGCTTCGAGTCCATGATGTCGAGCTGGGCGAGGTCGTACGGGTCCTGCGGCGAGAGCAGCGGCGCGAACAGCGCGGCAAACAGGATGGCCGCGAGGAGCACTGCCGCGCCGAGCGCGACCCGGCTCGCGGCGAAGTCGCCGAGGAAGCGGCGCAACGGGGACTGCAACGACGGCGCCGCCGCGCTCATCGCGCACCGCCCGTATCCGCCAGCCGGATGCGCGGATCGAGCAGCGAATACAGCACGTCGACCACCAGGTTGATCAGCACGAACATCAGCACGATCAGCAGCACGTAGGCGACGATCACCGGCCGGTCGAGCTGGTTGATCGAATCGATCAGCAGCTTGCCCATGCCCGGCCAGGCGAAGATGCTCTCGGTGACCACCGCGAAGGCGATCACCGAGCCGAACTCCAGCCCGACGATGGTGACGATCGGGATGAGTATGTTCTTGAACACATGCACGCCGATGATGCGGCGGTCGGACAGCCCCTTCGCGCGGGCGAAGCGGATGTAGTCCTGCACCATCACCTCGCGCGTGCCGGCACGGGTCAGGCGGATCAGCAGTGCCAGGTTGAACAGCGCCAGGTTGGTTGCCGGCAGCAGCAGGTGGCTCCAGCCGTCGAGCGTGAGGAAGGACACCGGGATGCCGAACAGGTCGACGGTGTCACCGCGTCCTGTAGGCGGCAGCCAGCCGAGCCAGACGGAGAACACCATGATCAGCATCAGCCCGACCCAGAACGTCGGCAGGCTGAAACCCAGGATGGAGCCGGCCATGATGCCCTTCGCGATCCTCGATTCCGGGCGCAGGCCGGCATACAGCCCGAGCGGGATGCCGAACACGATGGCGATCGCCATCGATGCGGCCGCCAGTTCCAGCGTCGCCGGCATGCGCTGGAAGATCAGCTCCAGGGCCGGGATGCCGGTGGAGAACGAGCGCCCCAGGTCGCCCGACAGCGCGCTCGACAGGAAGTGCCAGTACTGCAGGTACAGCGGCTGGTCGAGGCCGAGTTCGGCGATCGCGCGCGCGATGTCCTGCTGATCGGCGTTCGGGTTGACCAGGATATCGACCGGGTTGCCGATCGCATACACGCCGAAGAACACCAGCAGCGACATGACGAACAGCACGCCGGTGCTCTGCATCAGGCGGCGCAGGATGAAGGCGGGCACGGGCGGGCGGTGTCGGTCAGGGAACGCGGGTCGCGGCTACTTCTCGAGCCTGAACTCGTGCGCCCAGGTCGCCTCGTCGGTGCGCGCGGTGTAGCCGAGCCCGCGCCGCATTCCCCAGACGCCGACCTGGTGGTACAGCGGTATCAGCCCGACATCGGCCATCGCCGCCTCGGTCGCCGCCTGGAACAGCTTCTCGCGTGCCGGGTCGTTCAGCGTGGACAGGCCCTTCTCGGTGAGCTGGTCGACCTTCGCATTCGAGTAGCGACCGCGATTGGAAACGCCAAGGCCCTTCTCCTTGTCGAAGGTGGACAGCAGCGAGCGCAGCGACGAGGACGCTTCGCCGGTGGCGGCGGCCCAGCCGGCGAGCAGGAAGCTGAACTCGAGGTTGTTGGCGCGGCTGAAGAACACCGCCGAGGGCATCGCCTCGACGCGGGTACGGATGCCGACCTTGGACAGCATGCCGGCCACCGCCTGCGCCACCTGCTCGTCGTTCACGTAGCGGTCGTTGGGCGCATGCAGCGTGATCGTGAAGCCGTCCGGATAGCCGGCCTCGGCGAGCAGCCGCCGTGCGCCATCGGGGTCGTAGGCAGGCGGGCGGATGCCCGGCACGTGGCCGAACAACCCCGGCGGCAGCAACTGTCCGGTAGGTACCGCAGCGCCTTCCATCACCTTGTCGGCGATCGCCTGGCGGTTCACCGCCATCGACATCGCGCGCCGTACCCGCACGTCTTTCAGCGGGTTCTTGTCCAGGGGCTTGCCGCTGACATCGGCAATGAACGGCGAGCGGTCGCGCGCATGGTCCATGTGCAGGTAGATGAAGCGGTTCGAGATGCCGCGCGCGAGCGTCAGCTCCTTGTTGAGCGCGAGGCGGGCGATGTCGGCCGTGGGCACGTTCTCGATCGCGCGCACGTCGCCGGCGAGCAGCGCCGCGACCCGCGTCGGATCCTTCGCGATGATGCGCAGCGTCGCGCGCTCCCAGGCCGGCTTCGGCCCCCAGTAGGCGTCGTTGCGCGCGAGTTCGATCCGGTCGTCGAGCTGCCAGCGCACGAAGCGCCACGGGCCGGTGCCGTTGATCGCGCGGCCGGCATTGAAGTCTTCGGTGGTTGCCTTCTCGTGCTTCGCGGAAATCACGTAGATGGTCGACAGGTCGTTCGGCAGCAGCGGATACGGCGTCTTCGTGCGCACCCGGATGGTGAACGGATCGACCACCTGCACGTCGGCGATCTGCCGGGTGTAGATGCCGAACGAGGACGGGCTCTTCGGTACGTTCGGCGCGCGGCGCAGCGAGGCGACCACGTCGGCGGCGGTGAAGTCGGAGCCGTCGTGGAAGCGCACGCCCTTGCGCAGTCGGAACTCCCAGGTGAGCTCGTCGACCGTGCGCCAGGATTCGGCGAGGCCAGGCCGCAGCCGGTAGCTGCCGTCCTTCGCGACGAGCGTCTCGTAGAGATGCTCCATCACGTTGTTGTTCGGCGACAGGTTGTGGAAATGCGGGTCCATCGAGGTGATCGCCGCGGACAGGCCGATCGACAGTTCCGGCGCTTGCGCCCGCGCCGGCGCTGGCGGCCAGGTGATGAGGGCTGCGGCGAGCAGCAGCACGGCAGTGGCGGTCACGCGGCGCAACGATGGCATCGGTCGGTTCCCCTGTGGTGGACGCAGGCAGGATAGCCGAACGCCCGCGATTATCGAAGCCGCGCGTGCCGCGATGGTGGAACAGCGGAACGACGGACCAGCGGCTGCGTCACGGGGGGCATCCGGCGCAGCCGGTCAGCCGCCGCTGGTTTGACAGCCGCGGTACCGGCTGCCTATGCTGTCCATCGATATCGGAGTGACACCCATGACCGCCCATCCTTCCGCTTCCGCCGCTGACGGTCGCTCCTCGAATGCGCATGCACGGCCCTCGGACGCGTCGGTCGAGATGATCCGGCAACTGATCGGTTACCCGACGACCAGCCGCGATTCCAACCTCGAACTGATCCATTTCGTCCGCGACTACCTGAAGTTCCAGGGGGTGGACGACGTGCGCCTGACCTTCGATGACGACAAGCGCAAGGCGAACCTGTTTGCGACCTTCGGCCCGCGCGCGCCGGGCGGGCGTGGCGGGCTGGTGCTGTCCGGCCACACCGACGTGGTGCCGGTCGAAGGGCAACCGTGGGACACCGATCCGTTCAGCATGGTCGAGCGCGACGGGCGCCTGTATGGCCGCGGCGCAGCCGACATGAAGGGTTTCGTCGGCGTGGTGCTGTCCAGGCTGCCGTCGTTCATGAAGCGCGAACTGAAGACGCCAGTGCACTTCGCGTTCTCGTATGACGAAGAGATCGGCTGCATCGGCGTGCGCCGGCTGATTGCCGACCTCGCCGATGCCGGCGTGAAGCCGTCCGCCTGCATGGTAGGCGAGCCGACCCTGATGCGGCCGATCGTCGCGCACAAGGGCAAGCACTCCTGGCGCTGCAAGGTCCGCGGGCACGCCTCCCACTCGGCGTATGCGCCGCAGGGCGTGAACGCGGTCGAGGCCGCCTGTGAGATCGTCGCGTTCCTGAAGGCGCTGCAGCGCAAGTTCCGCGACGAGGGCCCGTACCTGCCCGAGTTCGACGTGCCGCACACCACCGTGCATACCGGCGTGATCCGGGGCGGCACGCAACTCAATATCGTGCCGCACGAGTGCACGTTCGATTTCGAGTTCCGGTTCCTGCCTGGTGCCGACCCGGATGCGCTGTTCGACGCCGTGAAGGGGTATGCAGAGGGCACGCTGCTGCCCGAGATGCACCGGGTGCAGCCCGGTACCGGCTTCACCTGGGAACTGCTGTCCTCGATGCCCGGGCTCAACGTCGACGCAAACGACGAGATCGTCAAGCTGGCCCGTGCGCTGTCCGGCCTGTCGGATACCGGCGCCGTGTCCTACGGCACCGAGGCCGGGCTGTTCGAGCAGGCCGGCATTCCGTCGGTGATCTGCGGTCCCGGCAGCATCGAGCAGGCGCACAAGCCGAACGAGTGGATTGCGCTCGACCAGGTCGCGCAGTGCGAGCGGTTCATCGACGGGGTGATCGACCGGGTGTCTCAATGAGGCCGATTCGCGACTTGACCATCGCGCTGCACGGTCGGCACGGCATTTGAGGTGGGGGTCAGGTCTTGAGTTTTGCAT
>CAIQON010000003.1 GCA_903873475.1 uncultured bacterium | reverse complement strand
GTCGGCATCACGCCGTTCAACTTCCCCGTGATGGTGCCCTGCTGGATGTTCCCGGTGGCCATCGCCTGCGGCAACACCTTCGTCCTAAAGCCGTCGGAGAAGGATCCTTCCGCCAGCATGCTGCTGGCAGAACTGCTGAAGGAGGCCGGCCTGCCGGACGGGGTGATCAACGTCGTGCACGGCGACAAGGTGGCCGTCGATGCATTGCTGCAGCACCCGTCGGTGCGTGCGGTCTCGTTCGTCGGCTCGACCCCGATCGCGAAGTACGTGTACGAGACGGCGGCGCGCGGCGGCAAGCGCGTGCAGGCGCTGGGCGGCGCGAAGAACCATGCCGTCGTGATGCCCGACGCCGACCTCGACTTCGCGGCCGATGCGATCGCCGGCGCGGGTTACGGTTCGGCCGGCGAGCGCTGCATGGCGATCTCGGCGGTGGTGGCGGTGGGCGGCATCGGTGATGAACTGGTCGCGAAGATCGCGCGCATCGGCGCCGGCTACAAGGTCGCGCCCGGCGATGTCCAGGGTGCCGACATGGGGCCGCTGGTGTCGAAGGCACACCGCGACAAGGTGAAGGGCTATGTCGACAGCGGCGAGTCCGAGGGCGCGGCGCTGGTGCTCGATGGCCGCAGGCTTTCGGTGGACGGCCATGAGCAGGGTTACTTCCTCGGTCCCACGCTGTTCGACCACGTGAGCCCCGAGATGACCATCTATCGCGACGAGATCTTCGGCCCGGTACTTTCAGTGGTGCGCGTCGATACGCTCGACGAGGCCATCGCACTGGTCAATCGCAACGAATTCGGCAACGGCACGGCGATCTTCACCTCCTCCGGCGGCGCGGCGCGCAAGTTCCAGAACGAGATCGAAGTCGGCATGGTCGGCATCAACGTGCCGATACCGGTGCCGATGGCTTTCTTCTCGTTCGGCGGCTGGAAGCAGTCCCTGTTCGGCGACCTGCATGTGCACGGCATGGAAGGCATCTGCTTCTACACCCGTACCACGGTGATCACCGAACGCTGGCCGTCGGCGGCGGTAGCGGCCCCGGTGGCCGGCCGCTCGACCGTGATGCCGACGCATGGCTGACCGTCCGCACCGGAATCTGCATCGACCTTGATCGCCGTCAATATTCCGTAAGGAAAGGCGGCAGTACAGTCAGGCATCTGAACCGTGGCCGATGCCCGGTCGCAAGGGTGCGGCCGGGAAACGCCACACAAAGGAGGATGCGATGTCGATCAAGGTGCTTCTGGCAGTCGATGGTTCCGAAACGTCCGACCGGGCGACCGACCGGCTGATCGCGCTGCAGCGGAGCGGGGCGCCGTTCGAGGTGACGGTGATCCAGGTGCAGCCCTTCATGAGCATCGAGGCACAGGCGATGCACCTGCAGTCCTACGGCGAAGCGTCGATGAAATCGGCTTGTGCCCGCCTGGATGCTGCGAGCATTCACTACCAGACCCATATCGCGATGGGGCCTGCGGGCGTTAGAATCAGCGAGTTCGCCGAGGCTGGGGGCTTTGAACTGGTCGTGCTGGGCACCAAGGGCCTGGGCTGGGTGAACACCGTGTTGATGGGTTCGGTCGCGAAGGCCGTGATCGAATTGTGCAGCGTACCCGTCGTTCTGGTTCGCTGACCGATGCCGGAAGATCCGGCGGGTCGCAGAGTCTCGTATCGGCAGGCGCCTGCCGTTATGCAGTGTTCTGGTGCCGCCGGGCCTCGCCCGGCAACAGGAGATAGAAATGAACAAGGTGCTGTTGGCTGTCGATGGATCCGAGTGCTCGGACCGTGCCGTACGCTGGGTGATCGGCATCGTCTCGTCCATGAACAAACCCGCCGAGGTACATCTGGTCACCGTCCAGCCGGCGATTCGCGAGGGCTTGATCCGCAACTTCGTCAGCAATGACGCCATCGAGACCTACCAGCGTGAAGAGGGCGACAAGGGCCTGTCTTCCGCGCGCACGCTCCTCGATGCAGCCGGCATTGCCCACGTGACGCACATCCTGCTCGGCCCGGTCGGCTCCGCCATCGGCGACTTCGCTGCCCAGAACGGCTGCGACGGCATCGTCATGGGTACCCGCGGCCTCGGTGGTGTCACCGGCCTGGTGCTGGGTTCGGTCGCTACCCAGGTGCTCCAGGTTGCTACCGTCCCGGTCACGCTGATCAAGTAGCGCGCCAGCCCCGCCCCGAGCCGATGGCTGCCCGAAAGCCCCGCGTCGATCCGCTCACCGAGAGCGAGCTCGACGAGCTTGACCGCTTCCTGCTGTCCAGTGCCACGCCGGAAGACTCGATGGACCTCGAGGAACTCGACGGGTTCATCACCGGGCTGGTCTGCAGCCCGGCCACGGTCAGCGCGAGCGAGTGGCTTTCGCTGGTCTGGGGCGACACCGAGGATGGGCGGCGACCCGTGCGGTTCGGCTCCGCCGCGCAGTGCCGGCGCATCCTCGAGCTGCTCGACCGCCACTGGGCGACCATCGCCTGGACGCTGCATTCGGGCATGCCGACGATGCCCATCCTCTTCGAGTACAAGGCGGGCACATCGTCCACGCCGGCCGAGCGTGCACAACAGCTCGTTCCCGGCAGTACCTGGGCAATCGGCTTCATGCGCGCTGTCGGCCTGCACGCCGACGACTGGCAGGAGGCCTTCGACGATGACGACGCATCCGAGTCGCTGACGGCGATCGTCACCCTCGCGCATGCCGATGACCGCGAGATCGTCGAACAGCCCCTGTCGCCGCAGCAGATCGAGGCGCTGATCGAGGAACTGCCCGACAGCACGATCGAGCTGCACCAGTTCTGGCACCAGCGCGCCACCGGTGGCGACGCCCGCAGGCCCGTGCGCAAGCCGCCGCGCGTGAAACCTGCCGATCCCTGTCCCTGCTGCAGCGGCCGGCCGTTCTCGCAGTGCTGCGGTGCCAGCGCCTCCCTCAACTAGCCGTTGCGCCAGCGCCTGCCGGTGATCGAGGCCAGTGCAACCGTCCTGACCAGATGACTGAATGACCGAATGACCCAGACCGTGACCCTGCTCGGCATCCCGGTCGAGTTCCTCCTGTTTGCATGCACGCTGCTCGGCGTCGCGCTTCTTCATGCGCATACGCTGAGGGTGGCGTTGACCGGCCTGGCGGTCATCACCGCCTACAAGCTTGCGTTTCCCGGTTTCGACCAGGGGCCGGGGCTGGACGGGCTGGTATCCCACCTCGGGCACGAATGGGTGCTTCTCGCCAACCTGCTGATGCTGCTCGTCGGCTTCGCGGTGCTCGCGCGCTTCTTCGACGCGAGCAGGATCCCTGACATGCTGCCGCGCTTCCTTCCGGACGACTGGAAGGGCGCATTCGTGCTGCTGGTGCTGATCTTCGTGCTGTCCAGCTTCCTCGACAACATCGCCGCCGCGATCATCGGCGGCACCGTCGCCGCCAGCGTGTTCAAGGGGCGGGTGCACATCGGCTACCTTGCCGCGATCGTGGCCGCGTCGAATGGGGGCGGTTCCGGCAGCGTGGTGGGCGACACCACGACCACCATGATGTGGATCGATGGCGTCGATCCGTTCGACGTCGTCCACGCCTATGTCGCCGCGGTCGTCGCGCTGTTGGTGTTCGGTATCCCGGCCGCGCTGCAGCAGCATCGCCACCAGCCGATCACCGCAGACGTCGAGCCGGGCGTGCGCATCGACTGGGTGCGGGTCGGCATCGTCGGCTTCATCCTGGCCTCGGCCATCGGGACCAATGTCTACGTGAACCTGCGGCACGTCGAGCTCGCCGACCGCTTCCCGTTCATCGGCGTCGCGGTGCTCTGCGCCATCCTGCTCGGTTCGCTGCTGCGGCGGCCCGACTGGGGCGTCGTACCAGAGGCCGCGAAGGGTGCGCTGTTCCTGCTGTCGCTCGTGCTCTGTGCATCGATGATGCCGGTCGAGCACCTGCCGGTGGCGAGCTGGCAGACGGCATTCGGGTTGGGGTTCGTGTCGTCCGTTTTCGACAACATTCCGCTGACCAAGCTTGCGCTCGAACAGGGTGGCTACGACTGGGGTTTCCTTGCCTTCGCGGTCGGCTACGGTGGCTCGATGCTCTGGTTCGGTTCGACGGCCGGTATCGCGCTGTCCAATCAGTTTCCGCAGGCACGGTCGGTCGGGGCATGGCTGCGGCACGGCTGGCACGTGGCGCTGGGCTATGTCGTCGGATTCATCGTGATGCTGCTGGTGGTCGGCTGGAACCCGCATGAACCACACCGGCGCAGCGATGCCGCCGGACCGGCGGTGGTGGCGGTGCCGTCGATCCAGGCAACGGCAGTGCCGACGCACGCCTGAGCGCCACCCCGGTCTTCAGCGCAGCAGCGACAGCGCGGGCAGCTGCGCCGCGTTCGCCTGCGCGGTCAGATCATCGTACCGCGGCCTGCCGCAGGATCTGTCCGCCGCGCGCTGCTATATAGTTGCCGCGGCTGGAACAACGAGGAGGGCGTGATGGCACACAAGGTGGTGGTGACCCGCGAGGTGTTCGACGACGTGCTCGAACGGCTGCGAGCCGGGGCGACGGTGGTCGACAATCCGTCCGACCGGCCGCTGGCCCCGGATGAACTGGCGGTTCTTGCCGCGGACGCCGACGCGCTCGTGTGCGCGCTGACCGACCGCATCGACGAGTCGCTGCTCGCCCGTTGCCCGAAGCTGAAGGTGGTGGCCAACATCGCGGTCGGCTACAACAACATCGACCTGGCCGCCTGCACCGCGCGCGGCGTGATGGCGACCAATACCCCGGGCGTGCTCGACGAGACCACCGCGGATTTCGCATGGGCGCTGATGCTGGGCGCGGCACGCCGTGTCACCGAGGCCGAGCGCTACCTGCGCGAAGGCCGGTGGACGGGATGGCAGTTGAAGCAGTTGCTCGGCGTGGACGTCCACCATGCGACGCTGGGCATCATCGGCATGGGCCGTATCGGGCAGGCGATCGCGCGGCGTGCGCAAGGCTTCTCGATGCCGGTGCTCTACTGCAACCGCAGCCGCCTCGACGCGGCGACCGAACGCGGGCTTAACGCACGATGGGTGGCTCGCGATGAATTGCTGGCCGCGGCGGACTTCGTCGTGCTGATGGTTCCGTATTCGCCTGCGACCCACCACCTCATCGGCGCGGCCGAACTCGCACGGATGAAGCCGACGGCGGTCCTGGTCAATACCGCCCGCGGCGGGGTGGTCGATGATCGCGCGTTGATCGAGGCCTTGCGGCAGAGGACCATCGCTGCGGCCGGCATCGACGTGTTCGAAGGCGAGCCGGCCTTCGACCGGGGTTTCCTTGCACTCGACAACGTGGTGCTCGCACCGCACATCGCCAGTTCATCGACCGCCACGCGCCGCGGCATGGCGATGCTGGCCGCCCGCAATGCGCTGTGCGTGCTCTCCGGGGAGCGCCCGCCGAACCTGCTCAACCCTGATGCCTGGAAGTCCTGACATATCTCCTGACATATCCACCTGGAGCCCACCATGAACACGACACGCCGCAACTTCCTTGGCGCACTGGCCGTCGGCGCCGCCGCCGTGGCGCCGGCCCGTGCCCAGCATGCGGGCCACCATGGCGGCGCCGGCGCGGACCTGATCCCGCACCACGACAGCCCCTACTCGCACCTGTTCGATGCGAAGCGGCGTGACCTGCCCGCAGCGGCGGCCGAGGTACGCTTCACCGCGAGTTCAGCTCCGGCCTCCGCGCGGCAGGGGCGCTGGATCGCGCGTGCCAGCCTGCCGATCCCGCGCAGCGAGATGGCGTGGGCAACGGTCTGCCGCGGCCGGATGCATATCGTCGGCGGGTACGGCCTGCAGCGCGTCGACCGCAACTACCACCATGTGTACGACCCCAAGGCCGACCGCTGGGAGCAGGCGGCCGCCATTCCGTTCGGGGCGAACCACATCGGCGTGGCGACCATGGACGACCGCTACATCTTCGCGATCGGCGGATTCATCGAGCAGAACCGCGCGCCGCACTCGCAGTGCCATGTCTGGGATGCCGACAGCAACGAATGGCGGACGATCCGCCCGCTGAACCGTCCTCGAGGGGCGATCGCGGTCGAAGTCCATGGCGGGCGGGTACACGCGATCGGTGGCCGCGATTCGCGCTCGGTCGACTGGCACGACGTCTATGACCCGAAGACCGATCGCTGGGACGGTGCATCGCCACTGCCGGCCCAGCGCGACCACATCGGACATATCGCGCACGAGGGCCGCATCCACTGCATCGGCGGCCGGATGGACAATTTCCACTTCAACACCGGCCTGCACCATGTGTACGACCCGAAGGCCGACCGCTGGAGTGAACGCGCGCCGCTGCCCACGCCGCGCAGCGGCCACGGCGTCGGGCTCATCGGTGGCCGCCTGCACGTGGTCGGCGGCGAGGGTACGCGCCGGGTGTTCGGCCAGAACGAGAGCTACGACTTCCGTGGCGATCGCTGGGAGGCGCATGCGCCCATGCCGACGCCCCGGCATGGCCTGGGTGCGGTAGCCATTGGCGACACGCTGTACGTGGCTGGTGGCGGTCCGATCGTCGGTGGATCGGTGCAGTCGTCCATCCACGAGGCGTTCACCCTCGGTTAGCCCTCGTTCAGCGTGCGTCCAGCAACCGGGCTGCGACCTCGAGTGCGGTTGCCTCGGCTGCCCTGATCCGGGCGAGCAGCGCCGCCGGGTCTTCGGTAACGGACTCTGCCGCTGGCGCCTCTGCCGGCGTGCGCGCAGCGGGAGCGCCAGCGCCCGCCGGACGATTGCCGGTCGCCGGCGGGCGCGTGGCGGGCTTCTGGGGCGGGCGGACCTTTGCATCGCCCGGGTTGCGCCCGGCCGGTGCCGCCCGTGGCAGGGGCGACGGCCGCTGCCGCGGGCCGGAATTCGACGTCGGCTCGACCGGCGCCGGCCCGGCATCCGTGGCGGTCTCGGCGGC
>CAIQON010000002.1 GCA_903873475.1 uncultured bacterium | reverse complement strand
GGGCGGCGATGCCGGGCGCGGACCGGTGCGCAGCGCATGGGCCGATGCCATGGACGTGCTGGCCCTGTTCTCGGTCGACCCGCATGGGCTGGGCGGGGTGCTGCTGCGCGCGCGCGCAGGCCCGGTGCGCGACCGCTGGCTGCACGGGCTGCGCGACGCGCTGCCCGAGGGAACGCCGCTGCGCCGGGTACCGCTGCAGATCGGCGATGGCCGGCTGCTCGGTGGCCTCGACCTCGCCGCGACACTGAGCGCTGGTCGCCCGGTCGCCGAACGCGGCCTGCTGGCGGAAGTCGACGGCGGCGTGGCGCTGGTCGCGATGGCCGAGCGTATCGGCTCGGGCGTCGCCGCGAAGATTGCCGCCGCCCTCGACCACGGTGAAGTACGGATCGAGCGCGACGGGTTCAGCACCTTGATGCAGACCCGTTTCGGTGTCGTCGCGCTGGATGAAAGGGCGCACGAAGAAGAGGCGGTGCCCGCCGCGCTGGCCGAGCGGCTCGGTTTCTGGCTCGACCTGGACGACGTGGCGCTGCGCGAAGCGATCGAGCCGCCGCCCGATCGCGAAAGCGTGGTTGCGGCGCGTGCGTGTCTCGCCCGCGTTGCACTCGACGATGCGCTGCTGGAGGCGTTGTGCGGCACCGCGCTTGCGCTGGGCGTCGATTCGCCGCGCGCGACGATCGCCGCGCTGCATGCGGCGCGTGCCGCAGCAGCGCTGGCCGGACGCGACCATGTGCTGGAGGCCGATGCGTCGCTGGCGGCGCGGCTGGTATTCGCCCCGCGTGCCACCCGCCTGCCGCCGGACCCGGCCCAGGAGCCACCCGCCGATGAGCCGCCGCCGCCACCACCGCCCGAAGACACTCGCTCAGATGAATCGCCGCCGGATGACGAAACACCGGCGGAAGACCAGCCGCTCGACGACCGTGTGCTCGAGGCGGTGAAGGCTGCGATCCCGGCAGGGCTGCTGGCCCTGCTGCAGGCCGGGCTGCCAGCGACGTCCGCGCGCTCGGCCGGTGGACGCTCCGGCGCGATGCAGCGCGGGCAGCGGCGCGGGCGTCCTGCCGGATGCCGTCCGGGGGACCCGCGCGGTGGCCAGCGGCTGGCGCTGGTCGATACCTTGCGCGCGGCCGCGCCCTGGCAGCCGCTGCGTCGGCGCGAACGCGAACGCCAATCGATCGCCGGCGCGGCGGCGCGCGGCGGCCGGATCGATGTGCGCCGCGACGACTTCCGCGTGCAGCGCTACCGCGAGCGCGCCCAGACCACGACCATCTTCGCGGTCGATGCTTCCGGTTCGCAGGCGCTGAACCGCCTCGCTGAAGCCAAGGGCGCGGTGGAACTGCTGCTGGCCGACTGCTACGTGCGGCGCGACCAGGTCGCGCTGATCGCGTTCCGGGGGCCTGGCGCCGAGGTCGTGCTGCCGCCGACACGCTCCCTGACCCGCGCCCGGCGCTCGCTGGCCGGCCTGCCCGGCGGGGGCGGCACACCGCTGGCCGCGGGCATCGATGCGTCGCGGTTGCTGGTCGATTCGGTACGGCGCAAGGGTGACAGCGCAGTGCTGATCCTGATGACCGACGGGCGTGGCAATCTCGCGCGCGACGGCAGGCCCGACCGCGAACGTGCGCAGTCCGACGCGCTGCAAGCGGCGGTCGAGCTGCGGCTGTGCGGCGTGCAGGCACTGCTGATCGATACCGCGCCCAGGCCGCAGCCGGCGGCGGTGAAGATCGCCGAGGCGATGGGCGCGCGCTACCTCGCCCTGCCCTATGCGGATGCCGCGGCGCTCTCCGGGGCCGTGAGGCAGGCGGTGGCGGCCGACGGTGGCCCGCCGCCGCGCACCCGCGCTTGAACATGGCGCCCGCGGCCCTCGACTGGGATACCGATGGCGCCGACTGGCCGAACCGCGAAGCCAGCCGCTTCATCGAATGCGGCGGACTGCGCTGGCATGTGCAGCTGATGGCGACGGGCGCAGCCGAGCGCCCGGCGATCCTCCTGCTGCACGGTACGGGCGCCGCGAACCACACCTGGCGCACGCTCGCGCCGCTGCTGGCCGCCGATTTCACCGTGATCGCGCCTGACCTGCCGGGCCATGGCTTCACCGGTACGCCGGCCGATGCCGACCTGTCGCTGCCCGGCATCGCCGCGTCGATGTCCGGCCTGCTGGAAGTCCTGCGCGGCTCGCTCGGTATCGTCCCTTCTTACGCAGTGGGACATTCCGCGGGCGCGGCCGTCCTCGCGCGTATGTGCCTCGATGGCCGCCTGCCGCTGCGTGCGCTCGCCGGCGTCAATGCTGCGCTGCTGCCGCTGCAGGGCCTCGCGGGACAGGTGTTCCTGCCGGCTGCGAAGCTGCTGTCGGCGATTTCCCTGGCGCCCAGGCTGTTCGCCTGGCGCGCGGCCGCCGGTTCGGCGACCGAACGCCTGATCCGCAGCACCGGTTCGATCCTCGACGCGCGGGGTGTCGAACTGTACGGACGTCTGGTGCGCAACGCCGGCCATGTGTCCGGTGTGCTGCGCATGATGGCGAACTGGGACCTGACCGCGCTGGAGCGCGACCTGCCGCGTTTGCCCTGCCCGCTGCTGCTGCTGGTCGGCACGCGCGACCGCACGATCCCGCCGGGCGATGCGCTGCGCATCCGTGCGCGGGTGCCGACTGCGCGCATCGTCGAGCTGCCCGGTCTGGGCCACCTCGCCCATGAAGAGCGTGCTGCCGAGGTGGCGGCTCACCTGCGGGCGCTGGCCGCAGCCTCTCCGACGCCAGGCTGAACGGCTGCCCCATGGACGCCGGGTGGGCAAAGCTGGTGGAAGTCGTGCTGCTGTTTGGCGCGCTGCTGGCGTTCGGGGTCTGGCAGCTGCGATCGGTCGACCGTGACCGCCGGGCCCGGCTGGCGCGCGAGGCGGCGCAGGCCCGTGCCGCGTCGGAGGCGGATGCGGAGGCGGAGGCGGAGGCGGCGCGAGCCACGCCGGCCGGGAGCGTGGCCGGGACCGGGACCGGAAACGAAGGCGCCCGCGCTGCTGCATCCCGAGATTCCGATTGACGCCGCGGGGGCAATGTGTCTAAAGTCCGTGACACTGTGGATGACAACCCAGCCTGACGGATCGGTTTAGCCGCTTCCGCGATGGGTCGTCCGGCCAGTGCCCGAATGATCCCCGAGGAGCGGAAATGGACCCGATGAACCGAATCGAGCAGGCGCTGTCCTGCGCCATCGAGCAGTCGCTGGCAGTGGCCGTCGCGCAGGCGCAGGAGCCGGGCTGTCCACCGCGGCTGGCGGCGGCGATCCGCTATTCGGTGTTCCCCGGTGGCGCACGTATCCGTCCGCGGCTGACGCTGGCCGTGGCCTGCGCCTGCGGCGAAGACACGCCCGAGATCGCCGAATCCGCGGCGGCCTCGATCGAGCTGCTGCACTGCGCATCGCTGGTCCACGATGACCTGCCCTGCTTCGACGATGCGCCGACCCGCCGCGGCAAGCCGTCGGTGCATCGTGCCTTCGGCGAGCGGTTGGCCGTGCTCGCCGGCGATGCGCTGATCGTGCTCGCCTTCCAGACACTGGCGCGCGGCTGCGGCACCGCGCCGCGCCGCCTCGGGCCGTTGATGAACATCATCGGACGCGCGGTCGGCATGCCCTCGGGCATCGTCGCCGGCCAGGCATGGGAGTGCGAATCGCACGTCGCACTGGCCGAGTACCAGCGGGCGAAGACCGGTGCGCTGTTCGGTGCGGCGACGATGGCTGGCGCCGAAGCCGCCGGCCACGAGTCGCTGCCGTGGCGCAAGCTGGGCGAGCGTCTCGGCGAGGCCTTCCAGGTCGCCGACGATATCCGTGACGTGTGCTCGACCGAGGCCGAACTCGGCAAGCCGATCGGACAGGACAAGCGGCTCGGCCGTCCGAACTCGGTGGCCCACATGGGGGTCACCGCGGCCGTCGCCCATCTCGACCGTCTCATCGCCGAAGCGGTCGACTCGATTCCCGCCTGCTCCGGGGCCGCCGGCCTGAAGGCGGTGATCCAGATGGAAGCCCAGCGCTTCCTGCCTTCCGAACTGGCGCAGCGCGCCGCATGATCGCCACGCAGGCCGCGCGCGGGCGTTCGCCCGTCCAGGTGCGCGGTGACCGGCTGAACGGACGCGCAGCATGGATGCCACGCTGAGCTGGGCCGATCGCTGGCTCGCCACGCGCGACCGGCTGGTCTCGAACGAACGGTTCCAGCGCTGGGCGTCGCTGTTCCCGCTGACCCGGCCGTTCGCGCGGCGCCGCGCGCGCGAGCTGTTCGATCTCTGCGCGGGCTTCGTGTACTCGCAGGTGCTACTCGCCTGCGTGAGGCTGGATCTCTTCGCCATCCTGAAGGACTCGCCACGCGATGCCCTTTACCTGGCGCAGCGCCTGTCCCTGCCCCAGGATGCCACCGACCGGCTGCTCGCCGCCGCCGCGTCGCTGCGGCTGGTCGAGCAGCGCAGCGATGGCCGCTACGGCTTGGGCGTGCTCGGCGCCGCCCTGGTCGGCAACCCCGGCGTGGTCGCGATGATCGAACACCACGCGCTGCTCTATGCAGACCTGCGCGATCCGGTGGCGCTGTTGCGCGGCGACCGCGATCGCACCGAACTGGGCCGCTACTGGGCCTATGCCGGCAACGCCGATGCCGCCGCGCTGGCGCCCGAGCAGGTGGCCGAGTATTCCGAACTGATGGCCGCCTCGCAGCCGCTGGTCACGCGCGAGATCCTCGCGGCATACCCGCTGCACCGGCACCGGCAGTTGCTGGATGTCGGGGGCGGCGATGGCAGCTTCGTCTGCGCAGTGGCCGCCGCGGTGCCGGCCATCCGGTTGCAACTGTTCGACCTGCCTGCGGTCGCTGACCGCGCCACCGGCCGCTTCGCCGCCGCGGGCCTCGCCCAGCGGGCCGTCGCATCCGGTGGCGACTTCCGCCGCGACCCGCTGCCGGCCGGTGCCGACCTGATCACGCTCGTGCGCGTGCTGTTCGACCATCCGGACGAGACCGTCCTCGAACTGCTGCGTGCGGTGCGGCGGGCGATTCCCGATGACGGCACGCTGCTGATCGCCGAGCCGATGGCCGGCACCAGCGGCGCGGAACCGATGGGCGCCGCCTACTTCGGGTTCTACCTGATGGCAATGGGCCGCGGCCGCTCGCGTGCGCCGGCCGACTTCGAACGCCTGCTGGCGCAGGCCGGCTTCACGGATGTCCGGCTGGTGCCGACGCCGAGCCCGCTGCAGACCGGGCTGCTGGTCGCCCGGCCAGCAGTCGGCACCAACTACTGTAAATGACACTTGACATTCACATGAGTCATAGTAATCTGACACTTCGGGATCACTCCCGCCAGAACTGCCCGGGTTGGTCCGGGATCGAACGACGCAGAGGTGGGATGTGGTCAGGGGGGAAGGGCGCATGAACGCGCTGGCCGTCGTGCTCGAGAAGCCACAGCACCTGGTGCTGAGCGAGCTCGCGCTGACCGCCCCCACCGACAGCGATGTCGTCGTCGACATCGAATGGAGCGGCATCAGCACCGGCACCGAGCGCCTGCTCTGGCTGGGCGAGATGCCGCAGTTCCCCGGCCTCGGCTATCCGCTGGTCCCCGGCTACGAGTCGGTCGGCCGCATCGTCGAAGCCGGTCTGTCCTCCGGGTGCAGCGTCGGCGACCGGGTGTTCGTGCCGGGCGCACGCTGCTTCGGTGAGGTGCGCGGCCTGTTCGGCGGCGCGGCATCGACGCTCGTCGTCGCCGGCGCGCGCACGACCCCGGTCGCAGACAGCCTGGGCGAGGACGCCGTGCTGCTCGCGCTGGCGGCCACTGCGCAGCATGCGCTGGCCGCGCCCCACGCGGCATTGCCCGATCTCATCGTCGGCCACGGCGTGCTCGGCCGCCTGCTGGCCCGGCTCACGGTCGCCGCTGGCGGGTCGCCCGTGGTCTGGGACACCCATGCCGCGCGGCGCGACGGCGCGCAGGGCTACGCGGTGATCGACCCGGCCAGCGACGAGCGCCGCGACTACCGCGCCATCTACGACGTCAGCGGCGATTCGAAACTCCTGGACACGCTGGTGATGCGCCTGGCTGCCGGTGGCGAGATCGTGCTCGCCGGCTTCTACAGCGCGCCGCTGCAGTTCGCCTTCGCGCCGGCCTTCATGCGCGAGGCACGCCTGCGTGTCGCCGCCGAATGGAAGCCGGCCGACCTCGCCGCGGTGACCGCGCTGCTCGCATCGGGCCGCCTGTCCCTCGACGGATTGATCACCCACCGGGAACCCGCGGCACGCGCTGCCTCGGCCTACCGCACTGCGTTCAACGACGCTTCCTGCCTGAAGATGATCCTCGACTGGAGAGCCGTTTCATGAGCCCCACCAACACCGCCGCGTCGGTCGTCCAATTCGCCATGAAGAACGCGCTTCGCGCAGAGGCGGCGATCGAGCCGGATCCGGTCTCGACCAGCCCCGCGACGAAGGACACGCAGATCATCGCGATCTACGGCAAGGGCGGCATCGGCAAGAGCTTCACCCTGGCGAACCTGTCCTACATGATGGCGCAGCAGGGCAAGAAGGTCCTGCTGATCGGCTGCGATCCGAAGAGCGACACCACCTCGCTGCTGTTCGGTGGCAAGGCCTGCCCGACGATCATCGAGACTTCGTCGAAGAAGAAGCTGGCCGGCGAGCAGGTGTCGATCGGCGATGTCTGCTTCATCCGCGACGGCGTGTTCGCGATGGAACTGGGCGGGCCCGAGGTTGGCCGCGGCTGCGGTGGGCGCGGCATCATCCACGGCTTCGAAACGCTCGAGAAGCTCGGCTTCCACGACTGGGGCTTCGACTACGTGCTGCTTGATTTCCTCGGCGACGTGGTCTGCGGTGGCTTCGGCCTGCCGATCGCCCGCGACATGTGCCAGAAGGTCATCGTCGTCGGCAGCAACGACCTGCAGTCGCTCTATGTCGCGAACAACGTCTGCTCGGCGGTCGAGTACTTCCGCAAGCTCGGTGGCAACGTGGGCGTCGCCGGCCTGGTGATCAACAAGGAAGACGGCACCGGCGAAGCGGCGAAGTTCGCCGAGGCAGTCGGCATCCCGGTGCTCGCCTCCATCCCGGCCAACGACGACATCCGCCGCAAGAGCGCCAACTACGAAATCATCGGCCGCCCAGGCACCCAGTGGGCCCCGGTGTTCGAGGACCTCGCGTCGAATGTCGCCAGCGCGCCGCCGGTACGGCCCAGGCCGCTCACCCAGGACCAGCTGCTGTCGCTGTTCAGCAGCGAGATCACCGGGCGTGACTACGTGATGCAGGCGGCGACCGTCGCCGACATGCTCGGCCGCGAGACGGTCGAGAAGAAGACCCTCGAAGTGGTCTACGACGAGACCTGAGCCGATGGATACCCCCCAGCCCGCCGACCTGGATCGGCCCGCGCCAGCCGCCATCCCCGTCACGATGCATCCGCGCGGTGCAGCGGTGGCGCCCGTTGACGGTGCCGGCTGCCACGGTGGCAAGGACACGATGGAAGCGGCGGCGCGTGCCGCCGGCAAGGGTGGCGCGCTCGACCAGTACGCACTCGATTATCCGAAGGGCCCGCACGACCAGCCGCAGTCGATGTGCCCGGCCTTCGGCAGCCTGCGCGTCGGCCTGCGCATGCGCCGCACTGCGACCGTGCTGTCCGGGTCGGCCTGCTGCGTCTACGGGCTCACCTTCACCTCGCACTTCTACGGCGCTCGGCGCACGGTCGGTTACGTGCCGTTCAACTCCGAGACGCTGGTGACCGGCAAGCTTTTCGAGGACATCCGCGAGTCGGTGTTCAAGCTGGCCGATCCCGCCCTGTACGACGCGATCGTGATCATCAACCTGTGCGTGCCGACCGCCAGCGGCGTGCCGCTGCAGCTGCTGCCGAAGGAAATCGACGGCGTGCGCATCATCGGCATCGACGTGCCGGGCTTCGGCGTGCCGACCCATGCCGAAGCGAAGGACGTCCTGGCCGGGGCGATGCTGCGCTTCGCGCGTGCCGAGGCCGAGACCGGTCCGGTACAGGCGCCGCGCAACCACCAGCCCGGTGCGCGCAGCGGCGCGCCGACGGTGACCCTGCTGGGCGAGATGTTCCCGGCCGATCCGATGGGTATCGGCATGATGCTCGAGCCGATGGGCCTGGCCGCCGGCCCGGTGGTCCCGACCCGCGAGTGGCGCGAACTGTACGCCGCGCTCGACGGCTCGGTGATCGCCGCGATCCATCCGTTCTACACCGCCAGCATCCGCGAGTTCGAGGCTGCCGGCCGGCCGATCGTCGGCTCCGCGCCGGTCGGCCACGACGGCACCGAAGCCTGGCTGGAGGCGATCGGGCAATCGGTCAACGTGCCGCGCGCGAAGATCGACGCAGCCAAGAACCGCATCCTGCCCATGATCCGCGGCGCGCTGTCGAAGATGCCCATCAAGGGTCGCATCACGATGAGCGGCTATGAAGGCTCCGAACTGCTGGTCGGCCGCCTGCTGGTGGAAAGCGGCGCGGACCTGCGCTACGTCGGTACCGCCTGCCCGCGCACGCCGTGGAGCGATGCCGACCGCCAGTGGCTTGAAGCCCGCGGCGTGCATGTCCAGTACCGGGCCTCGCTCGAGCAGGATCTCGCGGCGATGCGCGAATTCAAGCCGGATCTCGCCATCGGCACCACGCCGGTCGTTCAGGCTGCGAAAGAAGCGACGATCCCGGCGCTGTACTTCACCAACCTGATCTCGGCGCGGCCGCTGATGGGGCCGGCCGGCGCCGGGTCGCTGGCGACCGTGGTCAATGCCGCGCTCGGCAACAAGGCCCGCTTCGACGAGATGAAGGCGTTCTTCGACGGCGTCGGCGAAGGCCATGCTGCCGGCGTGTGGCAGGTGCAGGACGGCGTGCCCCAGGACCGGCCGGAATTCCGCGAGCAGCAGAAGCGCAACCTCGCCAAGCTCGCCAAGCAGCGCAAGGCCGAGGAGGCAGGGCTGATATGAGTCTCGTCCTCGACCATGACCGGGCCGGCGGCTACTGGGGCGCGGTCTACGTGTTTGCCGCGATCAAGGGCCTGCAGGTGGTCATCGACGGGCCGGTGGGCTGCGAGAACCTGCCGGTGACTTCGGTGCTGCATTACACCGATGCGTTGCCCCCGCACGAATTGCCGATCGTGGTCACGGGCCTGGCCGAGGAAGAGCTCGGCCAGCATGGCACCGAAGGCGCGATGAAGCGCGCCCATGCGGTACTCGACCCGAACCTGCCGGCGGTGGTCGTCACCGGCTCGATCGCCGAGATGATCGGCGGCGGCGTGACGCCCGAGGGAACGGGCATTGCGCGCTTCCTGCCGCGCACGATCGATGAAGACCAGTGGCAGAGCGCGAACCGCGCGATGTACTGGCTGTGGACCGAATACGCATCCAAGCGCGGCGTGATGCCCGAGCGCCGTCCGGTCAAGGAAGGCGACAAGCCGCGCGTGAACATCCTCGGCCCCAGCTACGGCATGTTCAATTCGCCGAGCGACGTCGCCGAGATCCGGCGCCTGGTCGAGGGCATCGGCGCCGAGGTCAACATGGTGTTCCCGCTGGGCAGCCACCTCGCCGACGTGCGCCGCCTGGTGGATGCCGACGTGAACATCTGCATGTACCGCGAGTTCGGGCGCCTGCTGTGCGAGGCGCTCGATCGCCCGTACCTGCAGGCACCGATCGGCCTGCACAGCACGACGAAATTCCTCCGCTCTCTGGGCGAACTGCTCGGGCTCGACCCGGAGCCGTTCATCGAGCGTGAAAAGCACACCACGATCAAGCCGATCTGGGATCTCTGGCGTTCGGTGACCCAGGACTTCTTCGGCACCGCCAGCTTCGCTGTGGTGGCCAACGAGACCTATACGCGCGGCATCCGCCACTTCCTTGAAGACGAGCTCGGCCTGCCGTGCACCTTCGCCGTCTCGCGCAAGGCCGGCGCCAAGACCGACAACGAGGCAGTGCGCCAGATGCTGCACGAGAAGGCGCCGCTGGTGATGTTCGGCAGCTTCAACGAGCGCATGTACCTCGCCGAGGTCGGTTCCAAGGCCTCCTACATACCGGCGTCGTTCCCGGGCGCGATCATCCGCCGCCATACCGGCACGCCGTTCATGGGCTATGGCGGCGCCACCTACCTCGTGCAGGAAGTCTGCAACGCGCTGTTCGACGCGCTGTTCCACATGATCCCGCTGGGCACCGACCTCGACCGCGTCGATGCGACCCCGGCACGGCTGCATGCGGAACTGGCCTGGGACGAGGATGCCAAGGCGGCATTCGACGAGCGCGTCGAGGCGGTGCCGGTGCTGGTGCGCATCTCTGCGGCGAAGCAGCTGCGCGACGAGGTCGAACGCACTGCGCGCCATGCCGGCGAGTCGCGCGTGACGCTCGCGCGCGTGCTGGGCGACGACGGCAAGGCCCGTGCGGCGCCGGCAGCCGCCACGCCAGGGCCGGCGGAGCAGTCCGAGCTGGAGCAGCCCGCATGAGCGCGCGCACTGCTCGATCAACATGCAACACGCGTCTTTCGATGCCCGCCCGCCCGCATGGCGCAGCGTGCATCGCCACCGGTTCTGTCCAGCGGCATCGGACGGAAGTGTTCGCCGCGACGAACCTGTCGCGGCGGTCCCGCTGCATGCCCCAAAGGCATGCAGTAACAGCCGTTAATCAGGAGGTAACACCAAATGGCTGAACGTAGCTCCATTTCCGGCCTCACGGACAGCGAGGCACAGGAGTTCCATCAGTTCTACATCCAGGGTCTGATCGGCTTCACGGCAGTCGCCGTCGTCGCCCATGTCCTGGTGTGGGCCTGGCGTCCCTGGCTCTAGACCCTGAAAGGAACACGTGATGACAGACCTGACCGCAAGCTCCGTGCAGAGCTTCATGAGGGGTGAATCGAAGTCCTTCGGAATCATCTATGCGGTGAGCTTCGCGATCATTCTCGCGATCGCCCTCGTCGCGCAGAAGTTGGGCTGGCATTGGCGTTCCTGGCTTCCGGGGGCGGAAGGTTCCGAGTCGTTGAATGACGGCGTGAAGGTCGGTGTCTACAACTTCATGTCGCAATTACTTTAGGAGAAAGACTCATGTGGAGAATCTGGCGTTTGTACGACCCCCTGCGGGCCATGGTCGTGCAGGGTGTCTTCCTGTTCTCGCTGGCGGCGATGATTCACCTCATCCTGCTCAGCACGAACAAGTTCAACTGGCTGGACGGTCCGAATGCGCGTCCGGCAGCCACGCAGAACGCGCCGATGCCGGCGGCCACACCCAAGTAGCACGCAGCAGAAGCACGTTGTACCCCAGGGGGACGAGGTACCGGCGCTGCTTGCCGGGCCTCGTCCGCCGACCTGGGCGACAGGGGTGCTGCAGGCCCTGCAGCACCAGCATCATTCGTACCTGACCCCGATATCGATTTCGACCGCGATGGCGCAGCGAGGCGCCGCACGGCGGGAGGACCCAAGATGGCAATGCTGAGTTTCGAACGCAAGTACCGTGTCCGTGGCGGCACGCTCGTCGGGGGCGACCTCTTCGATTTCTGGATAGGGCCGTTCTACGTCGGCTTCTTCGGTGTGACGACGATGTTCTTCAGCATCCTCGGCACCGCGTTGATCCTGTGGAGCGCCTCGCAGGGACCGACCTGGAACCTCTGGCAGATAAACATCGCGCCGCCCGACCTGAAATACGGCCTCGGGCTCGCTCCGCTCGCCGAAGGCGGGCTGTGGCAACTGATCACCGTGTGCGCGATCGGTGCCTTCTGTTCATGGGCCCTGCGCGAGGTCGAGATCTGCCGCAAGCTCGGCATGGGCTACCACGTACCCTTCGCCTTCTCGTTCGCGATCGGTGCCTACGTGACCCTCGTCGTGGTGCGCCCGGTACTGCTCGGCGCCTGGGGACACGGGTTCCCGTACGGCATCTTCAGCCACCTCGACTGGGTGTCGAACGTCGGCTACCAGTACCTGCACTTCCACTACAACCCGGCGCACATGATCGCGATCAGCTTCTTCTTCGCGTGCACGTTCGCCCTGTCGCTGCACGGCGGGCTGGTGCTGTCGGCCACGAACCCGCCCAAGGGCGAGGCCGTGAAGACACCCGAGCACGAGGACACGTTCTTCCGCGACACGATCGGCTACTCGATCGGCACGCTGGGCATCCACCGGCTCGGCCTGTTCCTGGCACTGGCGGCCGTCTTCTGGAGCGCTGTGTGCATCGTCATCAGCGGCCCGTTCTGGACGCGTGGCTGGCCCGAGTGGTGGGGCTGGTGGCTCAACCTGCCGATCTGGTCGTAGGCGCAAACGAGAAGCGAGGGGAAACACATGGCTTACTATCAGAACATCTTCACGCAGATCCAGGCCACCGGGCCCGCATCGCACGGCGTACCGCTGGGCAAGGGCAACAGCCCGCGTACCGGCAAGGAACCGCTGATCGTCCACCTGCTGGGTCGTATCGGCAATGCGCAGATCGGCCCGATCTACCTGGGCGGCCTCGGCCTCGCCTCGCTGATCTGCGGCCTGTTCGCGTTCTGGATCATCGGCTTCAACATGCTGGCCTCGGTCAACTGGGACCCGATCCAGTTCGTCCGCCAGCTGTTCTGGCTGGCACTCGAGCCGCCGCCCCCGAGCTACGGGCTCAGCCTGCCGCCGCTGAACGATGGCGGCTGGTGGATGATGGCCGGCTTCTTCCTGACGGTGTCGCTGCTGCTGTGGTGGGCGCGCATGTACACCCGTGCCCGCGCGCTGGGCATGGGCACGCACGTGGCCTGGGCATTCGCGGCGGCCATCTGGCTCTATCTGGTACTGGGCTTCATTCGTCCGCTGCTGATGGGCAGCTGGGGCGAGGCGGTACCCTTCGGCATCTTCCCGCACCTCGACTGGACTGCGGCGTTTTCGCTGCGTTACGGCAACCTGTTCTACAACCCGTTCCACGCGCTGTCGATCGCCTTCCTCTACGGGTCGGCGCTGCTGTTCGCGATGCACGGCGCCACCATCCTCGCGGTGACCCGGTTCGGCGGCGAGCGCGAGATCGAGCAGATCGTCGATCGCGGCACGGCATCCGAGCGTGCAGCCCTGTTCTGGCGCTGGACGATGGGCTTCAACGCCACGATGGAGTCGATCCATCGCTGGGCCTGGTGGTTCGCAGTGCTGTGCCCGCTGGTCGGTGGCATCGGCATCCTGCTCACCGGCACCGTGGTCGACAACTGGTACCTGTGGGCAGTCAAGCATGGCGTGGCGCCGATGTATCCGGCCGTGTTCCCGGCGGTCGTCGACCCGGCCACGCTGATCCAGGGGGTGAAATGATGAAGGCTACCAGCGGTTCCATCCGCCGAATCTTCCTTGCCGCGGTGGCGATCGCCGCCAGCGCGCTGCTCTCGGGCTGCGAGCGACCGCCGGTCGACACCGTCCAGCACGGCTTTCGCGGCACCGGGATGGTGCAGGTGTACAACCCGCGCATCCTGATCCCGGAGGCGGCCAAGAACGTCGTGCCCGATCCACTCCCGGCGGTACCGTCGGACGGTCCGCGCGCCAAGGATGTGTACAAGAACGTGCAGGTGCTCGGCGACGTGTCGGCCGCCGAGTTCACCCGGCTGATGGTGGCGATCAGCGCATGGGTCGCGCCGAACGAGCAGTGCTCATACTGCCATGCGCCGGGCGAGGACTTCTCCTCCGACTCGATGTACACGAAGGTCGTCGCACGCCGGATGATCCAGATGACGCAGGCGATCAACAGCCGCTGGACTGCGCACGTGGCCCAGACTGGCGTGACCTGCTACACCTGCCACCGCGGCAACCACAATCCGGCGGAAGTCTGGTACCAGTCGCCGCAGCACCGGCAGGCGACGCGCGCCCTCGGCAACGACGCCGGGCAGAACAAGCCCGCGCCGAACGTCGGGCTGGCATCGCTGCCGTACGACGCACTGCGCGACTACCTGTCGAGCGACCCGAAGGAGATCCGCAACAACGGAGCGACCGCGCTGCCCACTGGCAACCGCGCGTCGATCAAGCAGGCCGAGTTCACCTATTCGCTGATGATGCACATGTCGGACGGACTGGGCGTGAACTGCACCTACTGCCACAACACGCAGAACTTCGCCAAGTGGGAAGGTGCGCCACCGCAGCGCGTGACGGCCTGGCACGGCATCCGGATGGCGCGTGAGATCAACACCACGTACATCGAGCCGCTGACGCCGGTATTCCCGGCTGCGCGCCTGGGCGCGACCGGCGATGTCGCGAAGGTGAACTGCGCGACCTGCCACCAGGGGGCCTACAAGCCGCTGTACGGCGCGAGCATGCTGCGCGACTACCCGCAGCTGGGCAGGATCACGGGTGCAACGGGCGCGACTGGCAAGGCCGCGGTACCTCCGCCGGGCGTGCTCGGGCGCGTGCTGTTCGACACCGGCAGGTCCGACCTCTCCGCCGTGGCGAAGGCCGAGATCGACAAGGCGGTGAAGGCGGCCATGGCCGATGCCTCGGTGAAGATCGCGCTGTCCGGCTTCACCGACCGCACGGGCAACCCGCAGGCCAACCTCGACCTCGCGCGCAACCGCGCCGTGGCGGTGCGCGATGCACTGACCGCGGCGGGCGTGCCGGTGACGCGTATCGACATGCGCAAGCCCGAGTTCGTGATCGGCGGTGCCGACGCCAACTCGCGGCGCGTGGACCTGGTCGCTGCAAGGTGAACCCGGGCTCGCTGGACCAGTCGCTGCCCTCGGCGGCGGCCGGTCCAGCGGTGCGGGGAACCGGTGCCGTCCCCGGGGATTCGCAGGTTCTAACCGACGCGCGTGCCGATCGCATGCAGCCTGCCGAGCCCGCAGTAGTGGTCGTGCTGGCGGATATCCGGCCGTCATCCCGGCTCTGGGGGTACGGCCGATTCGTGTTCGGACGCGGCGCAGTACGCGGCCAGCCCGGCGTGCGTTTCGCCAAGGTGCTGGGCAGCGGCTTCGAAGGCGGCTTCGGACTGAAGCCGAGCGCCTCGCGGCAGGGACTGCTCTGCCTGTTCGACGGTCCGGCAGCGGCGCGCGACTTCCTGGAGCGGTCCGCGCTGGTGCAGGCCTACCGGGACCATGCGCGCGAATACCTCGAAGTGCGGCTGCGTCCGTTCTCGTGCCGCGGCAGCTGGGACGGCATCCGCTTCGAGCCCGTGGCATCGCCACCGCAGTGCGGGCCGATCGCCGGACTCACCCGCGCGTCGATCCGCCCGCGCCATGCGCGCGAGTTCTGGCGCAAGGCGCCCCCGGCGGAACGCTCGCTCGCCGATGCCCAGGGCTGCCTGCTCGCGGTCGGGCTGGGCGAGGCGCCGCTGCTGCGCCAGGCGACCTTCACGGTCTGGGACAGCATCGCGTCGATGGATGGCTATGCGCGCACCGGTGCGCACATGGACGCGATCCGGGCCTCGCGCGAGGGCAGCTATTTCTCCGAGTCGATGTTCGTGCGATTCGTGCCCGAAGACCTGCGCGGTACGTGGAAGGGGCGTACCTATGCCTGATGGCCCGCTGGCTTCCGGGGCTGGTGGCGTCCGACAGGGCCGCGCCCTGAAGGACCATCGCACGGTGGTCGTCGGCGCCGGCATCGGGGGGCTGGTCACCGCGTTGCAGCTCGCCTGTGCCGGCGTGCAGGTGACCGTCGTCGAGCGTGCGGCGACCCCCGGCGGCAAGATGCGGCGCGTCGAGGCGGGCGGCGCCGCGATCGATTCCGGACCCACCGTGTTCACGATGCGCTGGGTGTTCGAACAGATCTTCGCCGGTGCTGGCGCCGCGCTCGACGAGCGGTTGAAACTCTCGCCGCTGCCAGTGCTCGCACGCCACGCCTGGCGCGACGGCAGCCGCCTCGACCTGTTCGCCGACCATGAACGGTCGGTGGATGCGATCGGCGACTTCGCCGGCGCCGCCGAAGCGAAGCGGTTCCGCGCCTTCTGCGGCCAGGCCCGCGACGTCTACGACGCGCTGGAAGGGCCGTATATCCGCTCTTCGCGACCCAGCCTGGTCGGCATGGGTACCTCGCTCGGCATGCGCGGCATGAAGGAACTGGTGAAGCTCGGTCCGTTCACCTCGCTGGCTTCCAACCTGGCGCGCCAGTTCGCCGATCCGCGGCTGCGCCAGCTGTTCGGCCGCTATGCAACCTACTGCGGCAGCTCGCCCTGGAGCGCACCGGCCACCCTGCTGCTGGTGGCGCAGGTCGAGATGGACGGCGTATGGTCGGTCGATGGCGGCATGCACGGGCTTGCCTGCGCGATCGCCGCGCTCGCGGTCGAGCGGGGCGTGACGATACGCTACGGCACGCCGGTCGACGAAATCCTGGTGTGCGGCGGCCGCGCCTGCGGCGTGCAGCTCGCCGGCGGCGAACGGATCGACGCCGACAGCGTCGTGTTCAACGGCGACGCGCATGCGCTGGCCAGCGGCTGCCTGGGCGAGGCGGTGGCGGACTCGGTCGATCGCGTGCCGCATGCCGCGCGGTCGCTGTCGGCGGTCACCTGGTCGATGCATGCGCGCACGGCCGGCTTCCCGCTCGACAACCACAACGTGTTCTTCGATGACGACTACGCATCGGAGTTCAGCGACATTTTCGGCGCCGGCCGGTTGCCGTCGAAGCCGACCGTCTACCTCTGCGCGCAGGACCGCGCGGGCGGCGTGGCTGCGGGCACGGCCCCTGCGCCCGCGGCCGGCAGCCGCGAGCGCCTGCTGTGCCTGGTGAATGCACCTGCGACTGGCGATACCTGCCCCCTCGAACCCTCGGAGATCGATGCATGCGAACGCCGGATGCAGGCGCTGCTTTCCCACTGTGGCCTGGAGCTGGAGATCGACCCGGCGACCACGGTCCGCACGAGCCCGCGCGAGTTCGAGCGGCTGTTCCCGGCGACCGGGGGCTCGCTCTATGGACGGGCGACGCAGGGCTGGATGGCCCTGTTCAAGCGGTCAGCCTCGAGCAGCCGCCTGCCGGGGCTCTACCTGGCGGGGGGCAGCGTGCATCCGGGACCGGGCGTGCCGATGGCGGCGATGTCCGGGCAGCTGGCGGCCGCGACGCTGCTGGGGCACCTCGGTTCGACCAGCCGGTCGGCACGGGTGGTTATCTCTGGTGGTATGTCGACGCGATCAGTGACGACGGCCGCCACGGCCTGACCATCATCGCGTTCGTCGGCAGCGTCTTCTCGCCGTACTACCGGCGTGCGTTGTCGAAGGGACCAGCGGACCCGGAACATTACTGCTCGATCAACGTGGCGCTCTACGGCGATGCCGGCAGGCGCTGGACGATGACCGAGCGGCGCCGACGCTCGGTGCAGCGCACGGCGCAGTCGTTCACGGTCGGTCCGAGCCGGCTCGAGTGGGACGGCACCTGCCTGACCATCGACATCGACGAAGTCGGCGTGCCGCTGCCGCAGCGGGTGCGCGGGCGGGTGCGGGTGCATCCGCATGCCCTCTCGCCGTTCGTGACCGCGCTCGACGATGGCGGGCGCCACCGCTGGGGGCCGATCGCACCAGCCGCGACGGTCGAGGCGCGCTTCGACCGCCCCGGCATGAGCTGGTCGGGTCACGGCTACCTCGACAGCAACGAGGGCGACGAACCGATCGAGCGGCCGTTTCTTGAATGGGACTGGTCGCGTGCCAGCCTGCGCGATGGCAGCACCGCGGTGATCTACGACGTACGGCAGAAGGCTGGTGCAGACCGGGTGCTCGCGCTTCGCTTCGACCGCGAGGCGAAGGTCGAATCGTTCGAACCACCGCCCCGCCAGCCACTGCCGAGGACGGCATGGCGCATGGGGCGCACGATGCGCACCGATCCTGGCACGCAGGCGACCGTCACCCAGACGCTCGAAGACACCCCGTTCTACGTGCGCTCGGTACTGTCTTCCGGGTTGCTCGGCGAAACCGTGGTGTCGATGCACGAGACGCTCAACGTGCTCCGGCTGACCTCGACCGCGGTACAGCTGATGCTGCCCTGGCGCATGCCGCGCACCGGCTGAGCGGGTGGGGTCAGGTCTTGCCTTTTGCATCTCCGATGCAAAAGAGCGGGTGGGGTCAGGTCT
>CAIQON010000001.1 GCA_903873475.1 uncultured bacterium | reverse complement strand
GAAGTGGGCAAGGAAGAGACCACGATCATCGACGGCCACGCCGACAAGGCGAGCATCGAGTCGCGCATCAAGCAGATCCGCGCGCAGATCGAGGAAGCCACCAGCGACTACGACCGTGAAAAGCTGCAGGAGCGTGTTGCGAAACTCGCCGGCGGCGTTGCGGTGGTGCGCGTCGGTGCCGCGACCGAAGTCGAGATGAAAGAGAAGAAGGCCCGTGTCGAAGACGCACTGCACGCCACCCGTGCAGCCGTCGAAGAAGGCATCGTTCCCGGCGGCGGCGTTGCGCTGGTGCGTGCCCGTTCGAACCTGGCCAAGCTCAAGGGCGACAACATCGACCAGGAAGCCGGCATCAAGATCGTGCTGCGTGCGATCGAAGAGCCGATGCGCCAGATCGCCTACAACGCAGGCGACGAAGCCTCCGTCGTGGTGAACTAGGTCGTCGAAGGCAAGGGCAACTTCGGCTACAACGCGGCCACCGGCCAGTACGGCGACATGGTCGAGATGGGCGTGCTGGACCCGACCAAGGTTGCGCGTGTTGCACTGCAGAACGCAGCTTCGGTTGCCGGCCTGATCCTCACCACCGACGCGATGGTTGCCGAGGCGGCGAAGGACGACGCAGGCGGCCACGCCGGTCACAACCACGGCGGCATGGGCGGCATGGGCGGGATGGACATGTAACACCGGCCTCCCGGCCTCCGGAACGGCCCGCGCAGGCGGGCCCGACCGGAACTGTTGCACGAGAGCCCCGCTTCGGCGGGGCTTTTTCATGTCTTGCGCTGCCGCGCTTGCCGCCGCCGCCACCGTTGCACGTAGAATGCGGCAGTTCCCGAGCGCAATGCATGAATGACATGACCCCGCCGGCCGTGCTCCGACTGCTGCAGAGGTTCAACGGCGCCTCGCGCGCCGGGCAGGGACATGCGGCTGGCGACCACGAAGACGCACCCGAGCCGCGCGCGACATGGGCGTTCCAGCCCTGGCGGCGCTCGCCGTTCGTCTGGCAGCAGCGCGGCCTCTCGGGCGCGAAGATAGGCGCTTTCCTGATCCGGCATGGCTTCCGGCCGATGGCGCCGGCCGGCCCCGCGCTGCTCGATGCGGCGATCGCCGACCCCCTGGCGGCGATCGAAGACCCGGCCTCGCTGTGGGCGGCGATGTTCGGCCGACAACTGGTCCAGTGCAACGTCGACGCCGTCGAGGGCGAGGCTCAGCCCCGCGCCGACCGGTTGCTTGCAGCGCTCGCGGTGGCGGCCCGCCCCGGGGTCGAACTGACCGACGTCAGGCAGGTGATCGCGCGCGGCAGGCTGCTGGTGATGTTCCGCTGCCTCGGGCAGCGGCATGCGTTCAGCGTATCCCGCGTCGGCAGCCGGCTCGACGTCGATGCCGTCCTGTCGGGGTTCAACGCCCTCATGGCGCGCCTCACGCACCCCTGCCGGGCATTCCGGATCGATCGTCCGCTGCCGGCTCCGGGTGGCGCGAATGCAACTGCGTACCTGATCATCACGCGGGCAGACCGCTTCGAAGCCGCTGCCCGTGCGATCGCCATCCCGCTCGTGGCGCCTGCGCCTGCATCGAAATGACGGCGGCCGGTGGGGCTCAGCCGGTGCGCCGTACCACGTAGCGCACGAACGCGTCGCGCTTCGCGAAGCGGTCGTACAGGCCCCGTGCCCGATAGTTGTCTTCACGGGTCATCCAGTAGATCCGTGACCAGCCCTCGACCTGCATGCGCTCGCGCAGGTATTCGATCAATGCCGCGCCCACGCCGCGCGCGCGCGTCTCGGGCTGCACGTACAGGTCTTCGAGGTAGCAGACGGGCGCGATCTCCCAGGTATTGGCATGCAGGATGTAGTGGCAGAGCCCGATCGCCTGGCCGTCGCCGTCTTCTGCGACCCGCCCGTGGACCGTCGATGCCGGGTCGAACAGGCGCGCCCACAGCGTGCGCGTGGTCGCAGCGTCGAGCGCGACCTCGTAGAACGCGAGATAGCCTGCCCAGAGGGCCTGCCACTGCGGCTGGTCGCGCTGCTCGATCGGGCGGATCTTCACCGTTGCGGTCATCGGTCGGTTGTCCTTCGTGCCGTCAGCAGCGCCGCAGGTCGAGGGCGTCCGGCGCGAAGAACTCGTCGAGCGCGACCGGACGGTCGATCAGGCCCTGTGCATGCGCCCAGCCGATCTGCGTCTGGACCGTGCGCCGGTTATCCGGGGCATCGCCCGCAGCCACGCCATAGGGCCAGAAGTCGTGCCCCATCACCGCGCGCGTCTGCTCGAGATGCGTCGGCGCCCACGGCAGCATGACCTTCGGTGCCTGCTCGATCTCGAGGTCGGCCACGGCCAGGTCGCGCGCCTTCGCGAATGCTGCCATCAGCGCGGGTGCCAGCGACGGATGCGCCTCGAGGATGCTTCGCCGCACGACCATCACGTGCATGATCGGGAACAGCGCGGTGTCGCGCCAGTAGCGCTGCTCTTCGGCCGCGTAGTCGGGGAACATGCGCGTGACCGTGCTGCCGTCGAAGGTACGCGGCGGCGTGTAGGCGCACAGGGCGTCGAGGCCGCCCTCGGCGACCAGGTCGGCGAGCAGGTGCCCGCCAGCGGTCTCGATCGACCAGCCGTTGCGCAGGATCGGGGCGGTGATCCGATCGCGTTCGGCGCGATCGACGTCGCCGACCACCCAGTGCACCTTCGACAGGTCGACGCCGTAGTAGTCCGACCAGATGCCACGCACCACCAGCGACACCGTGTTGGTGAACTCGCGGGTGCCGACGCGCCGGCCCTCGATGTCCTTCGGCGTGCGGATGCCGGCCGCGGCGCGCACGAACATCGCGTGGTGCCGGAAGCAGCGGGTGGGGAAGATCGGCAACGCGACATAGGGCGACGCGCCGTGCGCGGTGGCGATCAGGTAGTTGCAGAACGACAACTCGGTGATGTCGAACTCGGCGGTCTCGAAGGCGCGCGAGAACAGGCTCTCGAGTTCACCGGAGGTCCAGTCGACCTCGAAGCCGTCCACCGGCGCGCGCCCGTCGAGCAGGGCGCGCGTACGGTCGAACAGGCCGACCGCGCCGGTGAGCCGGGGCAGGCTCAAGCCTTCACCGCCGGGAGAACCGTGACCCCGACCATGCTGTCGCGCGACACGAGCTTCGCCAGTTCGGCCTCGGTCAGGCCCTCGCTGCCTTCCGGGCGCATCGGCAGCACGACATAGCGCAGGTCTGCCGTCGAGTCGTGCACCCGCACCGCGACATCGTCCGGCAGCACCGTGCCGAACTCGCGCAGCACCGCGCGCGGCTCGCGCACCAGGCGCGCACGGTAGGCGCGGCTCTTGTACCAGGCCGGCGGCATGCCGAGCAGCATGCGCGGGTAGCACGAGCAGAGCGTGCAGACGATGACGTTGTGTACCTTCGGCATGTTCTCGACCACGGTGAGCTTGACGTCGAACACGTTCATGTCGAAGCCGAGCGATTCGCAGGCCGCGGTGGCATCCTGCAGCAGCAGCGCCTTGAAGGCCGGGTCGACCCATGCGCGGGCGACCACGCGCGCCCCGCCCTCGGGCGTTCGGCTGTCGTAGCTCTCGACCGTGCGTCGGACCTCGTCGGCGGTGAGCACGTCCTTCTCGATCAGCAGCTCGCGCACCGCGATCTCGAGCTTGCGGTAGTAGTCGAGAGTGTCATCGTGGTCGCGCTGCGGTGCGTGCGGATCGATTGCGCCGGCTTCGCCGTGCGCATGCGGGTGGTCGTGTCCGATGTGCATGTCAGGCCTTCCTGAGCCAGTGTTCGTAGAGGTCGACGTCGATGGTATCCACCGCAGGGCCCTGGTAGTCGGGCCAGACCTCGGCCTGGGCGAAGCGCACCCGGTACAGCATGCGCTTCGGTTCGCCGCTGCGGCCGTAGGCCAGTTCCTCGGGGTTGCGGAAGGGTCCGACCGCGCGTTCGATCACGCCGCGCTTGCCGCGCACGTAGAACGGGGTGCGGATGTGGCCGGGCACGTCGGCGTCGAGCACCGCGACGGTGTCCCCGGGCGAGAGCGTCCCGGGGTTCATGGCAGAACGTCCTTGCGCTGCTCGATGTCGGCGACCTTGGCGGCCAGTTCCTCGATCGAGATGAGCCCCTTGGCGATCAGGTTGGTGCTGATCGACTGGATGCGCCGCTGCGCATAGCCGGCGCCGTGGTAGATCTCGGCGCCGACCGATTCGAGCCCGCGCCGGTTCTCGTCCACGCGCATGACGCCCTTCTGCGACAGCAGAAGCAGCATGGCCTCCACCCGTTTCTCCCAGAGCATCATCTCGTGTTCCTGCTTCGGGATCTCGCCGGCGGGCTCGCCGCCGATGTCGTGGTAACCCTTCATGGCCGGGCCTTTCAGGCGTGAGCGTCGATGTCCCTATTCTGCATCAGCGCAGCGCCGGGCGCAGCGCCGGAAGCGTCTTTGTGGCACCCGCGCGGCACTTGCCTAAACCGGCAGGGATGTTGATCATTGCTGACCCTTTTCTGCCACCCCTTCCACCTGCATCCCGTCCATCCCGAAGGATCTTCCATGACCCGTTCCTCGACGCCTTCTGCCGCCACTCCGATCGCTGCGGCGCTCGTCTTCGCCTTCGCCGCATCCGGCGCGTCCGCCCAGGAATTCCCGCAGCGCCCGGTGCGTATCATGGTGGGCTTCTCCGCGGGCAGCGTGGTAGACATCTCGGCACGGGTCGTGGCCGAGAAACTGTCCGACGGCCTCAAGCAACCGGTGCTGATCGACAACCGGCCCAGCGCCGGTGGCATCGTCGCCGGTGAACTCGTCGCGCGCGGCAACCCCGACGGTTACACCATCCTCTCGGTGTCGGCCTCGCATGCGATCGGCCCGGCGGTGACCGCCAAGCTGCCCTACGACATCCTGAAAGACTTCGCCGGCATCAGCACCACGGTGAACGTAGCCTCGGTGCTGGTCACCGCAGCGAGTGGCCCGAAGACCGTGAAGGAACTCATCGCCCAGGCGAAGGCCAAGCCCGGCTCGATGAACTTCTCCTCCGGCGGCATCGCCTCGTCGACCCACTTCGTCGCGGAACTGTTCAACAGCATGGCCGGCATCCAGGCCACGCACGTGCCCTTCAAGGGCATCCCCGAGGCGCTCAACGCGGTGATCGCGGGTACCGTGAACTACACGATCACGCCGATGCCGAATGCGATCCCGCAGACCGCCAGTGGCAAGGTCAACGCCCTGGGCATCACGGTGGCCAAGCGCCAGCCGCAGATGTCCGACACCCCGACGATTGCCGAAGCGGGCCTGGCCGGGTTCCGCTACGACACCTGGTTCGGCCTGCTCGCCCCGGCGGCGACGCCGCGGCCGATCGTCGACCGCCTGAACGCGGAGGTCGTGCGCGTGCTGAACCTGCCGGAGATCCGCGAGCGCTTCCGTACGCTGGGCGCAGACCCGATCCCGATGGGCGCGCGCGAGTTCGACAAGTTCATCGCCCAGCAGGCGCAGCGCTTCGTCGAGGTGGCGAAGCAGGCGAACATCAAGGCCGAGTGACCGTCGCCTGGCCTGGCATCGACGAGCGCGCCAGCGCCGCGCCGTTGCGTATCGGGATCGACCTCGGCGGCACCAAGATCGAGGCGATCGCGATCGACGGGCGGGGGACGCAGCGCGCACGGCTGCGGCGCCCGACGCCGCAGGGCGACTATGAAGCGACACTCGACACGATCGCCGCGCTGGTCGCCGCGATCGAGTCCGACCCGTCGCTCGCGCCCCTCGGGCCAGCCCGGGTCGGGGTCGGCACCCCGGGCGCATTCTCCAGCGTGACCGGCCGGCTGAAGAACGCCAATTCGACCTGCCTGAACGGCCGGGCACTCGCGGCCGACCTCGAGGTGAGGCTCGCCCGGCCGCTGCGCTTCGCCAACGACGCGAACTGCTTCGCGTTGTCCGAGGCAGCGGATGGCGCTGCAGAGGGAGCACGCGTGGTGTTCGGCGTGATCCTGGGCACCGGCGTCGGCGGTGGCATCGTGGTCGACGGGCGCGTGCTCGAAGGCCGCAACGCGATTGCCGGCGAATGGGGGCACAACCCGCTGCCGCTGATGGACGAGCGCGACGGGCCGCGTCCCGACTGCTACTGCGGCCGCGCCGGATGCGTCGAGACCTGGCTGTCCGGCCCGGCACTGGCTGCCGATCACCTGCGCACGACCGGGCAGGCGCTGTCCGCACAGGCAGTGGCCGCCGGGGCCGTCGCGGGCGATACCGGTTGCGCGGACACGCTCGAACGCTACTGCGGGCGCGCGGCCCGCGCGCTGGCGGGCGTGATCAACCTGCTCGACCCGGACGTGATCGTGCTCGGTGGCGGCCTGTCCAACATCGACCGGCTGTACGTGCGCATCCCCGAACTGTGGGGCCCGCACGTATTCTCGGACCGCGTCGATACGCTGCTGGTGCGCAACCGCCACGGCGATTCGTCCGGCGTACGCGGCGCCGCCTGGCTCTGGCCGGCGCAGGGCTGAGCTGCAACCGCGCCGGCGTTCAGTCGGCGCGCGCGCCGGAGTCGCGGATGATGCGTGCGTACTTCGGCTGTTCCGCGCGGATGAACGCGGCGAACTGCGCCGGGGTGTTGCCGACCGGTTCCGACCCGAAGGTGGCCAGCCGTTCGCGCACCTCCGGCAACTGCAGGCTGTCGACGATCGCACGGTGCAGGCGGTCCAGGATCGGTGCCGGCAGCCCGGCCGGCGCGAACACACCGAACCAGGTGCTGATGTCGAAGCCGGGCACGCCGGCTTCCTGCATCGTCGGCAGCTCCGGCAGGAAGGCACTTCGGGCACGGGTCGTGACCGCCAGTGCCCGCACCTTGCCGGCGCGTACCTGCGGCAGTGCCGAGGCCAGGTTGTCGAACATCATCGGGACCTGTCCTCCGACGAGGTCGGCCAGTGCCGGCGCGGCGCCCTTGTACGGCACATGCACCAGCTCGATCTTCGCGGCGGTCTTCAGCAGTTCGCCGGCCAGATGTCCGCCACTGCCGCTGCCGCCCGACGCGAAGGCGAGTCCACCGGGCCGCGCGCGGGCCAGCGCGACCAGCGCCTGTACCGAATCGGCCTTGACCGACGGATGCACGACCAGCACGTTGGGTACGTTCGCGACGAGCGTCACCGGCGTGAAGTCGCGCACCGCGTCGTAGCCGATGGTCGGGTACAGGTAGGGATTGACCGCATGCGTGGACAGCGCGCCCATCAGCAGCGTGTAGCCATCCCCCGCCGAGCGCGCGACCAGTTGCGCGCCGAGGCTGCCGCCGGCGCCGGGTCGGTTGTCGACGAGCACCGGCTGACCGAAACGTTCCGCCAGCTGGCTGCCGATCAGCCGTGCGCTGATGTCGAGCGGGCCGCCCGGCGGGAACGGGACGACGAAACGGATCGCCTTCGAGGGCCAGGGCGCCGCGCCCGTGGCGATGGCACCTGCGGCGACGGCGGGCGCAGGGGCGGCCAGCAGCGAGGCTGCAGCGGCCAGCCATGCTGCAGCCGGTATCCGCGTCGCGCACTGTGCAGCGGACGCCGTGGCGGCGGGAGTGGACTGCACCCGTTGCGTGCGCCTCATTGCGCGGTGATCCCGGCCTGCCTGATCAGCCTTGCCCAGCGCTCGTACTCCTGGTCGATGAACTTGCGGAACTGTTCCGGCGTGCTGGCGATCGTCTCCAGGCCCGCTTCGCTGTAGCGCGCGAGCAGGGGCGGGCTGGCCAGCGCCTTGCGCGCGGTCGCGCTGATGTCCTGCACCAGGGCCGCAGGCAGGCGGGCCGGCCCGAACAACCCGTACCAGGTGACCGACTCGAAGCCGGGCAGCCCGGCCTCGCCATAGGTCGGCGCGTCCGGCAGCGCGACCGAACGTTTCGTGGACCCGTTCGCAATGACCTTCAGCTTGCCGCTCTTCACGTAAGGCAGCACGGTCGGGATGCTGGTGATGGTCAGCTGCAGCGTGCCGGCCAGCAGGTCGACGACCATCGGCGTGGTGCCCTTGTAGGGCACGTGCAGCGCCTGCACGCCGGCCGTGAAGGCGAACATCTCGAAAGCAAGGTGCGTCGAGCTGCCCTGTCCGACCGAGCCGTAGTTGAGCTTGCCCGGCTGCGCCTTCATCAGCGCGATCACTTCCTTCAGGTTGTTGGCGGGAAGCTGCGCATGGGCGACCAGGAAGAACGGGCTGTTCACCATCTGGGTGATCGGCGTGAAGTCCTTCAGCGGGTGGTATTTCACCGCGGGGATCAGCAGTGGCGCGGCGACCATCCCGGAATGCGTGCCGGTGAGCAGCGTGTAGCCGTCGGGCGGGGATACGCGCACGATCTCGCTGCCGATCGAACCACCGCCCCCGGGACGCGGATCGACGATCACCGGCTGGCCCCAGAGTTTCGACAGCTCGTCCGCGGCGCCGCGCGTGACGAAGTCGACCGGGCCGCCGGCCGGGAAGGTGTGCACCAGACGCACGGCCCGCGACGGGAACGGCTGCGCCTGCGCCGCCGTTGCCATCAGCAGCGCGGCCGTGGCCAGTGCCGCCAGCGAGGGCGCCGTGCCGACCCGCGCCGTCGGTCGTGTCGGGTGCATGCCGTTCGTGCGGCGTGTCGTTTCGTCCATGTCGTTCTCCTCGTGTGATCATGGTGCCACATCGCCGCCGTCGGCCTGGCCTGCCCAAATTGCCCGGCCACCGCCGTTGCGCTATCGTCGGCGCCCCACGCAGCAACCGTGATCGAGCCAGCCGTGACCGACCAGAAGCAGCCGTCCCAATCGCCGGGCTCGCAGCCCGGTATTCAACCAGTGCCGCAACCAGTGCCGCAACCAGCGCACGCGCTGGCCGCACGCGGGTCGCTGCAACCGCTGTTCGATCCACGCGCGATCGCGGTGCTCGGCGCTTCGGGCGATCCGGAGAAGCTGAACGGCCGCACGGTGCGCGCGCTGGTCGACAAGAAGTTCGCCGGCGGCGTCTATCCCGTCAATCCGAAGTACGACCGCATCGCCGACCTCACCTGCTACCCGGACGTGCAGTCGCTGCCCGACGGCATCGACCTGGCGATCGTCGCCACGCCGGCGGCGATCGTCGCGAAGACCCTGCGCGAACTGTCCGCACGCGGCGTGCGCGCCGCGGTGGTGTTCAGTTCCGGCTTCTCCGAGACCGGCCCGGAAGGCGCGCAGCGGGAACAGGAAGTCCGGCAGGCGATCGAGGACACCGGCATGCGCATGCTCGGCCCGAACTGCCTCGGCTTCATCAATGCCTCGCGCAACGTGATGGCGACCTTCAGCCAGTTCGCCAGTGGCCCGACGCCGCCCGGGCCGGCTGCATTCGTCACCCAGTCGGGTGCGCTCGGTACCGCCACCAACAGCACCGCCCGGCGCCGGCATTTCAATTTCGGCTACTTCATCAATACCGGCAACGAAGTCGACGTCGAGTGGTCGGAGGCGATGCGCGCGGTGCTGGAAGACCCGGCGATCCGCGTCGGCTCGGGCTACATCGAGGGGCTGCGCAACGGCGAACGGTTCATCGAGACCGCCCGCTACGCGATCGACAACGGCAAGCCGCTGGTCGCGATCAAGGTCGGCCGCACCGCCGCCGGGGCGCGCGCCGCGGCATCCCACACTGGCGCGCTGGCCGGTGCCGATGCGGTGTTCGATGGCGTGGCCCGGCAGTTCGGGCTGCTGCGGGTGCGCAACGAAGAACAACTGCTCGACATGGTCGAGGTGCTGTCGAGCTGCCCGCCTGCGGCTGGCAACGGCATGGCGGTGATCACGCGTTCCGGGGGCGCCGGCGTGATCATGGCCGATCGCGCGGGTGAACTCGGGCTCGAGATGGCGCAGTTCACGCCCGAGACCCGCGCCCGGCTCAAGGAAGTGGTGCCGGTGTTCGGTGCGATCGGCAATCCGGTCGACGTCACCGCGCAGGGGCTGGTCGATCCGACGCTGATCCAGAAGAGCATCGAGATCGTGCTCGAAGACCCCAACGTGCATGTGGCGATCATGTGGCTGTCGCTGACCGAGAAGCTGTGGCAGATGAACGTCGACATCTTCAAGGCCATCCATGCGAAGTACGACAAGCCGCTGGTCGTCTGCTGGGTCAGCATCCCCGAGCAGGCGCTGCTCGCACTGCGGGCTGCGGGCATCCCGGTCATCCGGATGGCCGAGCCGTCGGTCGATGCCCTGGCTGGCCTGGTGCATTTCAGCGAGGCCCGGCGGCGCTGGCTGGCCGACCGCGAGGCCCGCGAATCGATTGCGTTGCCGGTACTGCCCACGCTGGATCGGTTGTCCGGGCAGAAGCGGGCACTCACAACGCTTGAAGGCGCGGCACTGCTGGCCGAAGCCGGCATCGACGCCGCGCCGGTGCGGCTGGCCACGACCGTCGATCAGGCCGTCGAGGCGGCGGCCGCGCTCGGCTACCCGGTTGCGATGAAGATCGAATCCCCGGACATCCTGCACAAGACCGAGGTGCTTGGCGTGAAACTCGGCCTCGCCGACGAAGCTGCGGTGCGCGATGCGTGGACGGTGATCCAGGGCAACATGAAGCGCAACCTGCCCGAGGCGCGCATCGACGGCATCATCGTGCAGAAGATGATGCCCGGCGATGCCGAGTTCGTGCTGGGCGTGAGCCAGGACCCGGTGTTCGGCCCGGTCGTGATGGCCGGGATCGGAGGCGTGCTGGTCGAGGTCATCAAGGATGTCACCTTCCGCAGCGCACCGGTCACCCCGGCGCAGGCGGCCGGCATGCTCGACGACCTGCGTGGCCGGGCGATCCTGGACGGGGTGCGCGGCAAGCCCCCGGTCGACCGCGTCCGGCTGGTCGAGCTCATCTGCGCGGTGTCGCGCCTGGCCGCCGCTGCCGGACCGCGCCTGGCCGAACTCGACCTCAACCCGATCATGCTCACGGCCGACGGCGCGGTGGCGGTCGACTGGCTCATCGTCACCGCCTGACCGCCCAAACCCGGGTCAGACACGCATTTCCCGCCCAAACCCGGGTCAGACACGCATTTCCGGTCGGCGTGCCAGAACCCGGGTCAGGCTTCAGTGTCACGCTCGAGAGTCAGATCCCAGTTCCGCCAATTCAGACGAAAACCCGTGTCTGACCCGGGTTTCTGGCCCGGGTTTGTGGTTTGGATTTACGGTGCGGGATCGTGGATGGCGCCGATGGCGCGCAGCACGCGCTCGGGCGTCACCGGGAGTTCGAGTACCTGCGCGCCCAGGTGTGCCAGCGCATCGTTGATCGCGTTGACGACCGAGGCCAGCGCGCCGGTGATGCCCGCTTCGGCACCGCCCTTGGCGCCGAGCGCCGAGGTGGCCGTGGGCGTGGTGACATGGCCCACATGGATGTCCGGCATCTCGACCGCCATCGGCACGAGGTAGTCGGCCAGCGTGGCGTTGCGCAGTTCGCCCTGGTTGCCGTACAGGCAACCTTCGAACAGCGCCTGTCCGATGCCCTGCACCGCCGCGCCCCGCAACTGCTCGTCCAGCAGCAGCGGGTTGATCACCGTGCCGCAGTCGTCGACGATCCAGTGCCCGAGCACCTTGATGAAGCCGGTGCGCGTGTCCACCTCGACCCAGCTCGCGCTGGCGCCATTGGTGTAGATGCCGTCGTACTCGGTCTGCGCGTAGTGGCGCTGCGCCGCGGGCTCCGGCTGGAAGCCGCGCGGGAAGAGCTCGGGCCGGAAATAGATCGCTTCGGCCAGTGCCTGCAGCGTGCACACGCACGCCCGGTCATCGCGACGCAGGAACGTGCCGTCGACGAGCTCGAGCGTGTCCGGGCTGCATGCATGAAGCGCGGCCGCGGCTGCGATGAGCTGCGCGCGCAGGGCGATGCCAGCCTGCCACAGCGCCTCGCCGGAAATGCCGGTGCCGCGCGAGCCCCAGTTGCCGCCGCTGACCGGCGTATGCTCGGTGTCGCCCATGAAGACCCGGACATCGAGGATCGATGCGCCGACCGCGTCGGCGGCGATCTGTGCCATGGCGGTGGCCACGCCCTGGCCAGAGTCGGTCAATCCGACCGCGCACTGGATGCCACCGCCCTGGGTCAGCCTGACCATCGCGCCGTCGCGGCTGGCGATGGGTGCACCACCGCGGCCATAGTTGGCCGACGAGTGGTTGGAATTCTCGACGAACACTGCGAGCCCGATGCCGCGATATACGCCCTGGTGCGCGCCGCGTTCATGATCGGCGGCCCGCTCGCGCTGATCGGCGCGCAGCCGGTCGTAGTCCATCAGTCGCGCCAGTTCATCGAGGCAGGCACACAGCGACAGGCGTTCGAAACGTGCCCCTGAGGGTGCGCGATGCGGGTAGGCATCGTCGGGCACCAGGTTACGCCTTCGGAACGCCAGCGGATCGATGCCGAGCTGGCGCGCCGCGGCATCGACTGCGGCTTCAGTGAACAGGCAGGCCAGCGGATGACCGACGCCGCGGTACTGTCCGTAGATCGCCTTGGTCTGCATCGCGACCCGGATGCGCGCCCGATACTCGGTGGCGCGATAGCAGGCGCCGGTGAGCCCGAGCACATGGCGCGACTCGTTGACGCTGCCGCGCGGGTAGATCGAGAACGGGCCGGCGCCGCACAGGTCGTCGACCTCGAAGGCCGTGAGCCGGCCGTCGGTATCGACGGCCGCGCGCACGACGGCTTCATGGCCTCGCGCATGCACGTCGGAGACGAACGCTTCGAGCCGGTCGGCCACGTAGCGCACCGGGCGCCCCAGTCGCTTCGCCGCCACCGCCACCGCCGATTCATCGCCGTAGCAGTGGATCTTCGAGCCGAACGAGCCGCCGGTGTCGGCCGCGACGACCCTGACCTGGTCGCAGCCGATCCCCAGCACGCTTGCGAACACCGCCTGCATCATCCAGGGTACCTGGGTGCCCATGTGCACCGTGAGCCGGTGCTGCGCCGCGTCCCATTGCGCGAGCAGGCCGCGCGGCTCCAGGGCCATCGCCGTCACACGCTCGGTGCGCAGGGCGAGCTCGACCACCGTGCCAGCCTGCGCGAACGCCTGCTCGACATTCGCGGTGGCGACCGTCGCCGCGAACATCAGGTTGCTGTCGAATTCCGCATGCAGCCTGGGCGCATCGGGTTCGAGTGCCAGCCGGGGGTCGACCATCGGCGGCAGTTCGGCCCACTCGAAGGCGATGGCCTGCGCGGCGTCTTCGGCCAGTGCGCGGCTCTCGGCGATCACCAGCGCAACCGGTTCTCCGACCCAGCGCACCCGATCGCGCGCCAGCGGCCACTGCAGCGCGGCCTGCATGTCGGGCAGGTGTGCGAGCAGGCCGCGGACCGGCTGGCAATGCGGGGCGAGCGCTTCGCCGTCGTAGGCGGCCACCACGCCTTCCATGCGCAGCGCAGGCGCGAGGTCCAGCTTCACGATCGTGCCGTGCGCGACCGGGCTGCGCAGGAACGCGGCATGCAGCAGCCGGTGGGCGGGCAGGTCGTCGACATAGGCACCGGCGCCAGTCACGAATCGCCTGGCCTCGGCGCGTACGGTCGGTTGTCCGATCGCACGCGCACGCAGGTCCGTGCCGTCGCGGTTCGTGGGCGCGCTGCTCATGGGACGCTGGCGTCCGTGCCGGCTTCGCCGCGCAGGCGGCGCGCCGCGAGTTCGACTGCATCGACGATGGCCTGGTAGCCGGTACAGCGGCAAATGTTGCCCGACAGATACTCGCGTATCGATTCGCGCGACGGATCCGGGTCCAGCTCGAGCAGTTCCGCGGCGGTGAGCAGGAACCCGGGCGTGCAGTAGCCGCACTGCAGGGCATTGCGTTCGATGAACGCATGCTGCAGGGCCTGCATCACCGGGTCGTTCCCCTCACCCTCGATCGTGCGTACCTGCGCCCCGTCGGCCTGCACGGCGAGTACCAGGCAGCCGCGGATGGCTGCGCCGTCCACGCGCACGGTGCATGCGCCGCACACGCCATGTTCACAGCCCAGGTGCGTGCCGGTGAGTCCGCAGCGCTGGCGCAGCACGTCGGCAAGATGCTCGCGCGGCGACACGGTCAGGCGAACCCGCTTGCCGTTGACCTCGAATTCGATGTCTCTCGTGGGTTCCATTCACTCGCCTGCAGTCGGGTGGCCGAGATCGCGCCAGGCCTCGCGCAGCAGGTGTACGGCGAGATGCCGCTTGGCCTGCGCCGAGAACCAGAGGTCGGCCCTCGGTTCCAGTTCGGCTTCGAGTTGCGCGCGTGCTTCCGCCAGGCCTGCGCCTGCGGCCAGCGCCGCGCCGCAGGCGATGGCCCTGACCGGGGTGTCGCCGACGCCGAAGAAGACCAGGCGCAGGGTGCGCCATGCACCTGGCCTGCCGCACGCCGATACGGCGAGCCCGACCGCTGCGTAATCGCCATGGCGGCGGGCAAGCTCGCGGAAGGAAAACACGGAATCGTGGCTGGGCTGGGCGAGGTCGCAACCCACCAGGAGTTCGTCGCCGCGGCGCTCGGACTGATAGAGCCCTTGGAAAAACGACTCGGCAGCAACGCAGCGTTCGCCGCCCGCGCGGCTTGCCAGGCGGATCGTCGCATCGAGGGCGACTGCGCAGGCAGGCCACTCCGCGGCTGGGTCGCCCAGCGCGAGGCTGCCGCCCAGCGTGCCCCGGTGGCGGACGGCGGGATGGGCGATCCACGGTGCCGCGGCGCGCAGCAGCGGCGCGCGCGCGGCGACCATCGGATGGACGGCTATCTCTCTGTGCCGGACCAGCGCACCGATCTGCAGCCCGCCAGCCGTGTGCGGCTGGATAGCCGCCAGGCCACGCAGCGCATTGATGTCGAGCACCACCGCCGGCTGCACCAGGCGAAGGTTCAGCATCGGCACCAGGCTTTGTCCGCCGGCCAGCACCAGCGCCTCGTCGCCGTGTTCGGCAAGCACCTCGAGCGCATGCTCGACGGACGCTGCGCGAACGTATGAGAACGGTGCGGGCTTCATTGCGACGGTGGTGCGTGGGATGCCGGTTCGCGTGGGTCGCGGCGCGCCGGATCATCGACGGCCATCACCGGTTCAGTATACTCTGCGCGCCCAGCGCCAGGCCCGGGTTCTCCGTGGCAAGGCGGCGGCAACGGCACACGATGGGCGAGACGCTTCATCGGGTCGACAGGGGGATCAATGGCGGGCATCACTGCAGGTACGGGGCACGCGGTCGACCATCGCACGCAGATGGGTCAGGGGCAGCGTCGCGGCAAGGGTCGAGCGCCCTGCGGATGGCTGGTGGCCTGCGCGTTGCTGGCTATCGCCCCCGCAGCCGTCGCCCAGACGAAGGGCCAGCCCGCCGCCGAAGCCTTTCCGCTGCGGCCGATCCGTCTCATGGTTCCGTTCGCGCCCGGCGGCCCCACCGATTTCATCGCCCGCGTGATTGCCGGCCGCCTTGGTGACCGGATGGGACAGCCGGTCGTGGTCGACAACCGCGCCGGTGCCTCCGGCAACATCGCGATCCAGACGGTCGCCAGGGCCGTACCCGACGGCCACACCCTGCTGTTCTCCAGCAGCAACCTGGTGTCCAACCCGCTGCTCTCGGCGGTCGCGCCGTTCGATCCGGTTCGCGATTTCGCGCCGATCTCGTATGTCGCGGTGTCACCCAACATCGTCTTCGTGCACCCGTCGGTGCCGGCGAAGACTGCCGCCGAGCTGGTGGCGCTGGTCCGTTCGCAGCCCGGGAAGTTCACCTTCGGCACGCCGGGGACGGGTACCACGCCACACATCGCCTGCGAGGCCCTGCGGCTGGCGGCCGGCGTCGACATGCAGCATGTTCCATACAACGGCGCCGCCCCGGTGGTGACCGCGGTGCTGGGCAACCAGATACCGATCGGATGCACCGCGCTGCCGCCCACGGTCAGCCATGTGAAGTCCGGCGCCCTGCGGGCGATCGCGGTGACCAGCGCCCGGCGCAGCGCGGTGCTGACCGACGTGCCCACGCTGGTCGAAGCCGGCTTTCCGAGCGTGATCGCCGACAACATGCAGGCGCTGCTGGCGCCGGCGCGTACGCCGCAGTCGGTCGTACGCCGGCTGAACGCCGAAGTGAAGGCGATCCTCGCCGAGCCCGATGTACGCGACCGGCTGCTGGCAGTGGGTTTCGACCTGCACGCCAGCACGCCTGAATACCTGGCGCGCATCGTGCGGGAGGAGACCGAGCGCTATGCGAAGACGATCCGCGCCGCTGGCATCAAGGTCGAGCAGTAGCCCCAGGTAACCGTGAACTGCCCCACATGTCCGAACAGATACTGATCGTAGGCGCCGGTGCCATCGGCGGCATGCTGGCCGGCTATCTCGGCGCCGCCGGGCGCGATGTAACGGTGTTCGCGCGTGGCCTGACCGCGCGCACGATCACCGAGCGCGGCATCCGCCTGGTGACCCCCGAGCAGACCGAGATCCACGCCCGGCCGCGGGTCGCCGACGGCAGCACGCCGCTGGCCCCGTTCGGCATCGTGATCTTCGCCACCAAGGCGTTCTCGCTCGGCGCGGCGCTGGCCCAGGTGCGCGGCGCGATTGGACCGGAGACGCTGGTTGCACCGGTGGTCAATGGCGTCCCGTGGTGGTTCGGTACGGCGCAACAGCCAGTGCGCGCGGTGGATCCGCGCGGTGAACTCGCCGCGGCCGTGGCGCCTGACCGGCTGGTCGGTGCCGTCACCTATTCCCCGGCATGGCGCAGCGTCGAGAACGCGACCTGGACACAGACGGTGCCCGGGCAACTGACGCTCGGCCCGGTCACCGCCGGGGGAGACCCGTTTGCGGCAGCCACGATCGCGCAGGCGTTCACCGGATCGGCCTTCGAGGCGGTGGTGAGCGACGACATCCGGCGCGCCGTGTGGAACAAGTTCGTCACCAATGCCGCGTTCAATACCCTGTGCGCCCTGACTGGCGCGCGGCAATGCGACGTCGCCCGCGATGCGGGAACCGGGCCAGTGGCCGAGGCGATCATGCGCGAGGTGCAAGCTCTGGCGATGGCCTGCGGCTCGGGCATCATCGGCAGCGTCGACGCGAAGCTTGCCCAGGCCAGGGACAAGGGCATCCACAAGCCCTCGACGCTGCAGGACTTCGAAGCCGGGCGCGAGATCGAGATCGGCGCGCTGGTCGATGCACCGCTGGAACTGGCCGGGCGCCAGGGTGTGCCGATGCCGGAGCTGACCCACATCGGGGCGTTGCTGCGCCTGAAGGCTGCGGTCGCCGGACTGCTTCCCGCGACCACCTGACGACAGGACGGAAACCCGGGTCAGACACGCATTTCCGGCCAGCCCGTCGCGGAATGCGTGTCTGACCCGGGTTTTGGGTCGCGGATGGATGTGTGGCGGCTCAGGACGTGAGCACGATGCCAAACGCCTTGCCGATGCGTTCGCAGGTCTCGTCGTGCGATGGCGTTGCTGTCGTGCAGCAACCCGGTCGTTTCCGGTGTTTCAACTGCCGTGGTCGTCCGTTTTCGCGGGGGCGGCAAATCTGCTATGTTCTCCGCCCCTGCTCCCGTCACCATAGCCACATTCGAAGAGGCCCGGCATGAACGACGCACTGCCCGCGCTGCAAGGCATCACCGAGCGGATGATCGTCCGCAAGGAAGGTCCGCTCGGCTGGATCGTTTTCAACCAGCCGCCCCGGCACAACGCGATGTCGGTCGACATGTGGGAGTCGCTGCCGAAGATCCTCGACGCCTATGAGGCCGATCCCGAGATCCGCGTGATCATCATCACCGGCGCCGGCGACAAGGCCTTCGTATCCGGCGCCGACATCTCGCAGTTCGGCGAGCGCCGCGGCACGATGGAGGCGGTGAAGGAATACAACGCCATTGCCGACCATGCGAACGACCGCCTGCAGGCCTGTGGCAAGCCGGTGCTGGCGATGATCCGCGGCTTCTGCATCGGCGGCGGCCTGGGCATCGCGCTGGGCGCCGACATCCGCATCGCCGCCGACGACGCGCAGTTCTCGGTGCCAGCCGCGAAGCTCGGGCTCGGCTACCGGTTCGCCGGCATCAAGCGCCTGTCCGACATCGTCGGGCCGTCGTTCGCGGCCGAGATCTTCTACACCGCTCGGCGCTTCAACGCGAAAGAGGCCGAGACCATGGGCCTGGTCAATCGCGTGGTACCGGCCGACCAGCTCGAGCAGTACACGCGCGACTACGCGATGGTGATCGCCGGCAATGCGCCGGTGACGATCGCCTCGGTGAAGCTGATCGTCAAGAACATCCATGCAGACCCCGCCGAGCGAGACCTCGATGCCTGCGCGAAGGCGGTCGAGTTCTGCTACACCACCGAAGACTACAAGGAAGGCCGCACCGCCTTCATGGAAAAGCGCAAGCCCCAGTTCAAGGGGCGCTGAGAACAGGCCCGGACACACAGTCCGGGCTTTTTTACAAGGGGGAGCAACGCATGGAACGCAGGACGGTACTGGGTTCACTGGGAGCGGCCGCCATCGCCGCGGCCGCGCCGCTGCGCGCGCAATCGCCTTCCGCGGGCGCCATCGAAGCACCGGCGGGCAAGTACGTGCTCGACCGCACGCATGGCAGCCTCACCTGGCGCATCAGCCACTTCGGGTTGTCGAACTACACCGCGCGTTTCACGCGCTTCGACGCGGCTGTCGACTTCAATCCCGCCGACCTATCGAAGTGTTCGGCGCGTGCGGTGATAGACGTGACATCGATCGAGACCGACTACGCACAACAGTCGTCGAAGGGCGACTTCAACGCCGACCTGCGGGGCGAGAAGTTCTTCAACGTGGCGAAGTTCCGAGAGGCGACCTGGCGCTCGACCAGCGTGCAGGTGGTCGAGGGTAACCGCCTCCGGATTCCCGGCGAGCTGTCGCTGCTCGGCGTCACCGCCCCGGTCACGCTCGATGCGACGCTCAATGGCGCGGTGAAGTCGCGCCCGATCACCAAACTGCCGACGTTGGGCTTCTCGGCGCGCGGCACGATCGATCGCCGGGTGTTCGGAATGCTCGCGCCGCCGCCCGCCGCGACGCCTGCCGGCGGCGTCGGCGCCATGGTCGAGATCATCATCGAAGCCGAGTTCATCCTGCCCGCGTAGGGCACGCCGGACACAACCGCTTCTCCTGGAGGTACTGAATCAGTATGGCATCCGATCCGAGTTTCGATCCGCACCGCCCCGACCTGGTGGTCGGCGTGCTGGGCGCGGGCGCGATGGGCCGTGGCATTGCCCAGGTCGCCGCCGCAGGCGGCATGCATGTATTGCTGCACGACGCCAAGCCCGGTGCCGCTTCCGAGGCGCGCGAGTTCATCGGCAAGATGTTCCAGCGTGCCGCAGAGAAGGGGCAGTTGTCCGAGGCCGATGCAGCCGCCGCGCTGGGCCGCGTAGAGGTGATCGACACCACGGCCGGCTACTCGCGCTGCCACCTGCTGGTCGAGGCGATCGTCGAGAACCTCGCCGTCAAGCAGGCGGTGTTCGCGGAACTCGAGCAGGTCGTGACGCCCGAGTGCATCCTGGCCACCAACACCTCGTCGCTGTCGGTGACCACCATCTCGGCGAAGCTGAAGACCGCGCATCGTTTCGCCGGCTTCCACTTCTTCAATCCCGTCCCGCTGATGAAGCTGGTCGAGGTGATCGACGGCGTGCAGAGCGCGCCCTGGGTCGGCGATGCGCTGATGGTGATCGGCAAGCGCATGACGCGCGAGCCGGTGCGCTGCGTAGACGTGCCCGGCTTCATCGTGAACCAGGTCGGACGCGGCTTCACGATCGAATCGGCGCACATGCTGCAGGAGAGCCTCGCCGGCATCGTCGACATCGATCGCGTGATGCGCGACGTCGGCGGCTTCCGCATGGGCCCGTTCGAGCTGATGGAGCTGACGGGGCTCGATGTCACGCACCCGGCGTCCGAGGCGATCTACCAGCAGTTCTACGACGAGCCACGCTACCGGCCGGTGATGCTGATGCGCGCCCGTTATGAGGCCGGTGTGCTCGGCCGCAAGACGAAGCGGGGCTTCTATGAATACGATGCCGAGATGAAGCCGGTGGTGGCGCCCGAGGCACCAGCCCCGGATGCGAGCCCGGCGAGCGTCTGGGTGAGCCGCGCCGAGCCCCATGGGCATGAAGCGCTCGCCGCGCTGCTGTCCAAGCTGGGTGCCAGCCTCGAGCGTGGCGATGCGCCGAGCGCCGGTGCGCTGATCCTCGTCACGCCCTACGGCACCGATGCGACCCACTGCGCGGTCGAGCAAGGGCTGGACCCGAAGCGCACCGTGGCGGTGGACACGCTGTTCCCGCTGGTTAAGCGACGCACGATCATGGGTACGCCGCTGACCGACCCGGCGATGCTCGCCGCCGCGCACGGCCTGCTCGCCTCGGATGGCACCCCGGTCACCGTGCTGCGCGACAGCCCGGGCTTCATCGCCCAGCGCGTGGTGGCGATGATCTGCAACATCGGCTGTTCGATCGCGCAGATGAAGACTGCGTCGCCCGCGGACATCGACAAGGCGGTCACGCTCGGGCTGAACTACCCGCACGGGCCACTCAAGTTCGGCGATGTCGTCGGCGTCGAGCGTATCCATGCGGTGCTGTCGAACATGTACCGGATCTACGGCGATCCGCGCTACCGTCCCAACGTCTGGATGACCCGGCGGGCGAAGCTCGGCGTGTCGCTGCTCACCCCCGAATAAGGAGATCACCATGCTCGACGCATACCTGTACGACGGACTGCGTTCCCCCATCGGCCGCCACGCCGGTGCGCTGGCCGGCGTACGCCCGGACGACCTGCTCGCAGGCGTGATGAAGGAACTGATGGCACGCAGCGGCTTCAGGCCCGAACAGCTCGAAGACCTGATCATCGGCTGCGCGAACCAGGGTGGCGAAGACTCGCGCTGCGTCGCGCGCCACGCAGGCCTGCTGGCCGGGCTGCCGATCGAGGTCGGTGGCACGGTGCTGCAGCGTAACTGCGCGAGCGGCCTGAACGCCGTAGCCTACGCGGCGCAGGTGGTCACCGCTGGCGAGGGTGACCTGTTCATCGCCGGTGGCGTCGAGAGCATGAGCCGCGCACCGTTCGTGATGGCCAAGGCCGAGTCGGCTTACAGCCGCGAGATGCGCATCTTCGATTCGACGATCGGCCCGCGCTTCCCTAACCCGAAGGTCGAGAAGCAGTTCGGCGACGATTCGATGCCGCAGACTGCCGACAACCTCGCGCACGACTACGAAGTGCCGCGCGCGGCTGCCGACATCTTCGCGCTCGCCTCGCAGCGCAAGTACGCTGCCGCCAGGGCCGACGGCTTCTTCGCCGGCGAGATCGCGCCGGTGACCATCCCCCAGCGCAAGGGCGACCCGAAGGTGGTGAGCGAGGACGAGCATCCGCGTGCCGACACCACGATCGAGGCGCTGCAGAGGCTCAAGCCGCTGAACGAGGGGGGGGTCACCACCGCCGGCAACGCCTCTGGCGTGAACGACGGCGCAGCCGCGCTGCTGATCGGCAGCCGCGCCATCGGCGAGAAGGCGGGCGTGAAGCCGATCGCCCGCATCCTGGCGACCGCCGCCGCCGGCGTGCCGCCGCGCATCATGGGCTTCGGCCCGGTGCCCTCGTCGCAGAAGGCGCTCGGCCGTGCCGGGCTGACGCTGAAGGACATGGACGTCATCGAGATCAACGAAGCCTTCGCGGCCCAGGTGCTGGCCTGCCTGAAGGGGCTCGGCACCTCGTTCGAGGATTCGCGCGTGAACATGAACGGTGGCGCGATCGCCGTCGGCCATCCGCTCGGTGCGTCCGGTGCCCGGATCGCGTTGACGGCTGCGCGCCAACTGCAGCGCACCGGTGGCCGCTATGCGCTGGTCAGCCTGTGCATCGGCGTCGGCCAGGGCATGGCGCTGGTGATGGAACGCGTCGACGGCTGATCGTCGGGGCGGCAGGGCAGGGACGGAAGGCCGCGCGCATGGCCACCCAGTTCCAGGGCGAGTTCGCCTGGGACGACCCGTTCCTGCTCGACGACCAGTTGAGCGACGAGGAACGCGCGATCCGCGATGCGACGCGCGCCTATGCGCAGGACCGGCTGATGCCGCGCATCCTGCGCATGAATCGCGACGAGACCTTCGATCGCGACATCATGCGCGAGATGGGCGAGCTCGGACTGCTCGGGGCGACGCTGACCGGCCACGGCTGTGCCGGCATCAGCTATGTCGCCTACGGGCTGGCGATGCGCGAGCTCGAACGGGTCGACACCGCATTCCGCTCCGCCTGCGGCACGCAGGGTACGCTGTCGATGTTCCCGATCCACGCGTACGGATCGGATGCGCAGCGCGCGAAGTACCTGCCACGCATGGTCACTGGCGAGTTGCTCGGCTGCTTCGGCCTGACCGAGCCCGACCATGGTTCGGACCCCGGCAGCATGAAGACGCGCGCGGTGAAGGTCGATGGCGGCTGGGTGCTCTCCGGCAGCAAGATCTGGATCACCCATGCGCCGATCGCCGACCTGATGATCGTCTGGGCGAAGGCGCACGGCGGTGCCGGAAGCGACGGAAATCCGCGTGATGGCACGATCCGCGGCTTCATCCTCGAGCGCGGGATGAAGGGGCTCTCCACCCGGAAGATCGAAGGCAAGTTCTCGGTGCGCGCCAGCCTCACCGGCGAGATCGCGATGGACCAGGTGTTCGTGCCCGACGAACAGCTGCTTCCCGGGGCGATCGGCCTGAAGGGGCCGTTCGGGTGCCTCAACAACGCGCGCTTCGGCATCGCCTGGGGTGCGCTGGGGGCGGCCGAGTTCTGCTGGCATGCGGCGCGCCGCTACACGATGGAACGCGCCCAGTTCGGACGGCCGCTGGCCGCGAACCAGCTGGTGCAGAAGAAGCTCGCCGACATGCAGTGCGAGATCGCGATCGGCCTGCAGGCCGTGCTGCGGGTGTCGCGCCTGCGCGACGAAGGCCGCGCCGCGCCGGAGATGGTGTCGATCATCAAGCGCAACTCCACCGGCAAGGCCTTGGAGATCGCACGCATGGCGCGCGACATGCATGGCGGCAACGGCATCAGCGACGAATACCACGTGATCCGCCACCTGCTGAACCTGGAGACGGTGAACACGCTCGAGGGCACCAGCGACATCCATGCGCTGGTGCTCGGACGCGCGATGACGGGGCTGCAGGCGTTCAACTAGCGGCGATCGGTCCGCCCCGGTCCGGTGGGCCGATCGTGGCGTGCGCCAGGCGATCCTGTTGTCCGCGCAGTGGCGACCCGCTAAGCTCTTCAGCCATGAACCGTCTGTCCACCGCATGCCTCGGCGCGCAGCCGGGGCACCGTCATGCCGATCGGTGTCGGCTCGACCGGTCGAAGGCCTGGCCGTGACGCTGGTCTTCTACAGCCAGGTCGATAACGCCGATGACTGGCGCGAGGCGCTGCGCGCCGCCGATCCCGGCCTGGCGTTCCGTGTCTGGCCCGACTGCGGGCCGCTCGAAGCGGTCGAGGCGGTGCTTGCATGGAAGGCGCCGCCCGGCTTCTACCGGCAGTTCCCGAACCTCAGGCTGATCATCACCCTGGGTGCTGGCGTGGACAACATCGTCGGTGATGCGACGCTGCCGCCAGGCATCCCGATCACCCGCATCTCCGACCCCGAGATGGGCCGGATGATGGGCCAGTTCCTGCTGACCTGCGTGCTGCGCCACTTCCGCGAGTTCGGCACCTTCGAGCGCGCGCGCGCCGAGCGTCGCTGGGCCTACGTGCATCCGCGCGAGACACGCGAGTGCACCGTCGGCATGATGGGGTTGGGACAACTCGGTTCGGTCGCAGCCGCCGAGTTCGTCCGGCAGGGCTTCCGCGTGCTCGGCTGGTCACGCGCTCCGAAGGTCATGCCCGGCGTGGAAACCTTCGCCGGAATGGCGGCGTTGCCGGCCTTCCTCGCGCAGAGCGAGATCTGCGTGATGCTGCTGCCACTCACGCCCGACACCGAGAACCTGATGACGGCCGAGCGGTTCGCGCAACTGCCGCGCGGGGCGAAGTTCGTCAACGCCGGGCGCGGCCGTACGGTCGACGAACAGGCCCTGGTGCAGGCGCTTCGCTCCGGGCACCTGGCCGAGGCTACGCTCGACGTGTTCCATGAAGAGCCGCTGCCGCCGGCGCATCCGTTGTGGGACCTGCCGCAGGTGCTGATCACGCCGCATCTCGCGTCGATCGCGATCCCGCGCAGCGCGGCCGCGCAGATCGTCGAGAACCTGCGCCGCATCGCGCGCGGCGACGGCCCGCTCAACGCGGTGGATCCGGCGCGCGGCTACTGAGGGTGGTAGCCGGCGCAGGGAGAACTTCAGTGGAACCGGCAAGGGTCGGTTCCACGTCCGGCGGTCAGGCGCCCGGGTTCATGTAGCCGTACGCGAGGTTGGTGCGCCCGTCGCCCTGCTCGTCGTAGATGCGTTTCGCACGCGCGACGATGTCGTTCTCCAGCCCGGCACGCATGCCCTGCGTGAACCGGTACAGGCGTGCCGAGTTCTCCGCGAAGATCGCATTCTTCACCGGGCCGTCGGGCGCGCCGAGCGGCTTGAAGCCGTACTTCTTCTGCATCTCTTCCGGGATCTCGAGCCGGCGCAGGGCCTCGATCTGCCACTGCGGCGCACCAGTCCAGACTGCGTCGCTGCCCCAGACGATGCGGTCTGCGCCCAGGCCGTTGACCAGTTGTCCGAGCATGGCCGCGCACAGCCGCGGCTCGGAGACCGTGCTCTGGGCGAAGATCTGGCCGAGGTCTCCGTACACGTTGTTCACGCCGTACTTCGCCGGGATGTCGGCGAGGTCGGTCACCCAGTCGATGCGCCCGGTCTTCTCGAACTGCTGCCAGCCGGTGTTCTGCGCGCCGCCGGTGAAACGGAACCCGGAGTGGTAGATCACGAAGTTGAGTTGCGGCCAGTCCTTCGCCGCCTTGCCGACGTCGCGTACGTCGGCATATTTGACCAGGTCGGGGAACTGCTTGGTCGTCGATGGCGGGAACAGGCCT